>JACOZN010000016.1 GCA_016181305.1 Candidatus Woesearchaeota archaeon | reverse complement strand
TGTTTCTATTAAGGGCAATCTTTCTGTTGATGGGAACTTATCGATTGATGGCAATACTTTGTTTGTGGATGCTACTGGCGATAGGGTTGGGATTGGGACTACGAGTCCTGAAACAAAATTACATATTCAGATGGCTAATGCTGACACACAAGCCTTGCTGATAAGGCGTACAGGCGCTTCTGAAGAACTGAATATCAGCTCGCGGGCAGGTATTATGATGTCAGCCAATACCTTTGATTTAGGAACACGCTCAGCCCATGCATTGCGGTTTAACACAAATAACACAGTGCAGGCTGTCATAGACAGCTCAGGAAATATCGGTGTCGGCACATCCTCGCCAAACTACTTATTGCAGGTTGCTTCTGGAACTGATGGAAGAAGCGTTAATTTAAGCAATGTTTTGTATGTGAATGGAACAAATGGAAGCGTTGGGATTGGAACAACGGCTCCAGGCGGCAAATTGGAAATACGAAACACAGTCGCTGGCCTTAATATCAGGAGCCATTTAGTTTTATACAATCAGAACGAGGTAGATGGCGATTATACCGGAATATTATTTGAATCCAGAAGGGTGGCGCCGGGAGGAAAGTCATGGTTTGGCATTGTAAGAACCGGCGATTTCGGAGTGAATGACTTCGTCTTTCTCAATCGAAATACTGCAGACGATGTTTCTGCAACCACGGGCAATGAGGTCATGAGGATAACCAAGGCAGGCAACGTCGGCATTGGGACTACAAACCCAACTTCTGGAACTGGAGTGAGCAGAGTTTTAGAGATTTCAGGTGCAGATTCTGGCTTGGCGTTGAACAGCACTACAGGTGGTGTGAGGTGGAATATAGACTCCCAAACTTCTGGAAAATTATTCACCAGCCAAGGCTCAACTGCAAGAATGGTAATAGAGAATAACACAGGCAACGTCGGCATCGGAATTGCATCACCAACCGAAAAGCTCCAGGTGCACGGAAACATTCATATTCGGCACGCGCTGACTTAGTTTTTCGCGGAAATGGCGCAAACAACCTTACTGCTCCTGAAGGAACTGAATATATGCGTATCACATCTGCAGGTAACGTCGGCATCGGCACTACAACTCCAGCAAGCACTTTGACAATCACAGGCAACTTCTCTGCCACTGGAACAAAGTCAGCAGTTGTGAACACAACTTATGGAACAAGAAAGCTTTATGCAATGGAATCTCCTGATATAAGGTTTTATGATGAGGGAAGGGCCAGATTAAGCAATGGAATTGCAAACATTTCCTTGGACCCAATCTTCATTGAGACTGTTGAGCCTGATTACCAGGTTTATCTGACGCCAGAAGCTGACACAGCAGGAATTTATGTTGCAGAAAAAGCAAAAGAGTATTTCATTGTGAAGGGCAGGAACAAAAACAGCAATATTCCGTTTGCATGGCTCATAAGCGCTGTAAGGAAAGGTTACAACAACACAAGGCTTGACTTGGAAAGGAAGGAAGGCATTGAAATAATTGCTGTTGTTGATGAAATAAATAAAATAACTGATGTTGAGATAAATGAGAATATCATTGGAAATGTGTCTTCCAATCTGATAACTGCAAATGTAGTTAATGAATTAAATGAAAATAAGATAACAATAAACTCTGGCGATGAAGATGAGGTAATTAAGGAGATACAAGAAAGGACAAAGATAAGTGAAGAAAAAATAAAAAAATCAATCACTTTCAGGAGGAAAGAGATAAAAGAGCTTGGAGAAGAAGAATTCGAAAAAACACAGCCACAGCAATTGTCACCTCAGCAATTGGAAATGATTTCAGAAATATTAAGCAAAGTCTCAATCATTAATGGAAGCATAGTGCTGAAAATAGGGTAAAAATAACACAAAAAATGATTTTATTCTGCCAGATTTTAGTCTGAATTTCAAACACAGATTATTATAACACAGGCTAAGTACAATTTATCTTCAATATGGAAATTTAAGCTATATTCTATATCCCTCTTAAAAACACAAAAATCAATTTTTCTGGTATAAAATGCGAATTTTCGCTGTTATTTTGCTGCAAAAACAAAAGATTTATATATTAGTATCTAAATAAGTATATTAATCTAAATTAATGTATAATAATATGGATTTTAATAAAAAAATAGGTGATTCAAGCGAATTTAACCATAGTGCTAACCCCGAAGAAAGATTTCTTGTAGGCATGTTCAGCCAGATTACAGAGAGGCTGAAGCAAAAGTACAATTATTCTCACGAGGAACTCCTCAAGCTGGGCAACAATGAGTTGCTTGTCCCTGTTTCAATATTCGCAGGCAAGCTTAGCCCTGCAGAGGCATTGGCAAAATTTCTGAAGGAAAAGCATGAACTGAATTATCATGAAATCTCTGAATTAACTGGCAGAGATAAAAGAAGCCTGTGGGCAAACTACAAAAGGGCCGTTAAAAAGATGCCGTCGCCGTTTGACATAAACGACAGCATCTCTGTCCCTGTTTCCATATTCAACTCTGAAAAAAGCATTCTCGAAGCCCTTACCAGCTACCTAAAAGACATCAAAAAAATGCGCAACAAAAAAATTGCCCAGCTTCTGAACAAAAACCCGGCAAACATCTGGACAGTGTACAGCAGGGCAAGGAAAAAGGAAAATGGAAAAAAATAGTTTAAAAAATAAGAGGGAATTGGCATTTTCAATTTTGTGGATAGTCATATTCCTGTCGCTTGCAACATTTGCCTTTGCCATTCCAAACTCATTGACTTTGCAGGGAAAGCTGACAAATCCAAGCGGAGCTTCACAGGTTGGAACGTTCAACTTCACGTTCAGGATTTATGATTCTTTTACTGACGGCAGCATTTTGTGGCAGCTTGTGGATTACAACATAACAACTGACGCAAATGGAATTTATGATGTCATACTGCCAAACATAAATCTCAGCTTTGCTGACCCATACTACCTTGGCATTACAGTTGGCGGTGATAATGAAAGCAAGCCAAGGATTAACCTTACGTCTGCTCCATACTCATTCAGGAGTAACACAAGCGAGTTGCTGGACCTTAATTCGACAATCGGCACAGGCGATTCATCATTTTTGAGGATAAACGGCACCTTGAATGTTACTGACAATATTGCGCTTGGCGACGCAAGCACTGACACCATAGCGGTAAATGGGCAGTTTACCACCAACCTCATACCTCAGGCTAATAATATCGACTTAGGCTCGGCAACTAACTTCTGGAGGAGGGCTTACATCGACTTGGCAACAATAAGCAATTTAAGCGTAACCGGCAATGTCTCATTGGGAGGTACAATCTCGCCTACATTTGTCTTGAATTCAAATTACTCCGGCGACGATGCAAGAGATGTAGAGCTGATTTTTGAGAGGGGCACTCCCACAACAAATGCCGTCTTGAAGTGGGACAGCACCAGCAAAAGATTTGATATCAACTTTCCGTTGTTCATACAATCCAATCAAAACTTGACTGTTGATACAAATACATTGTTTGTTGACGGCTCTGTTGACATGGTTGGCATCGGCACTGTTACCCCTTCTGAAAAATTAGAGGTTTCAGGGGATATAAGGCTTGCCGGCAACCTGACAAGCACCAATTTCAACATAAACGAAACATCGACTGCAATAGTTCTCTCAGCGACAAGCACAAAAAGGCTTGTATTCACAACAGACGCAAGCCAGTGGACCAGTTAGTGCAGAATTAATTTGCGTTATTTTTTATTGAACGATCCTTTCAAGCCAGATTCTTGAGCTTGCTTTCTATGGCATTAAGCTCTGCTTCCAGCTTTTCCGCTTCAGTCATTTCTTTTTTCGGAGCTTTCTCAGGCTCGGCGTGCTTTTCCTTCTTCTTTTTTTTGTGGTGTATTTTTCTGGGCTGGGCTTCCCTCACAACAGTGGCTCTTAAGTTCGTCTGAGGCAGCTTTGCCTTCAGAACTCCGAGCGTCTTGTTTGCCTGCCTGATTAAAACCCTGAGGTGCTGTATTTTCTGCAGCTTTTCATGCCTTATGTGCCTGAATTTCTCAAATCTCCTCAGGACTTCAACTATCTCTTTGAGGGTTTCAAGTATGTTCCTCCTCACTTCAGCAGGCTCTTTAATCTGTACGAAAAAAAGCCCGCTGTCTTCCTCTTTTTCCTTTACCATGCCTGTTCCGGCTCGAACATTATCTTGTCTATGCTTTCTATCTTCTTCTCAATTTCATTTATTGTGCTGTTCCACATGGCAAGCTCCGCGTCTTCCTCGTTGCGCAGGGAATTTATGCTACCCAATGTGTCCCTAATCTCCTTTATCTTGGCTTTTGCCATATCGAGCACGTCGAGAATCTCCTTGTACTCATCAACCTTCACGAAAACCGGCATTCCTTTCTGCTCCCTCATTTTTACTCACCTGTCAAAAATTTTAATAATTTTGGAGGTGCTTAAAACTTTCGTTTTAATCACCTTTGAATAATATTTTATCAACGTATACAAGCTTCTTCTGCAAGTCGTCAAGGGACGTTCTTATTTTGTCAAATGACTTGTCTTTTGCGCTTTTTATGCTTTCCATTTTCGCAAGCGCTTCTTCTGATTTTCTCAAATTACCCCTTGCCATGCTTATGTTTCCAAGGGTTGCCTTGAAATTGTCGACCTTTACATAGATGGTTTTTGGCGTTTCTCTTGCCCTTTTTTCATGGCTGAAAAGCCTCCTCTCGATTTTTGGCTCAGGCATGAAGCTTGTCTTTTCCTCAGGCTCCTCTTGTTCGGGCATCGGAGCCACAGGCTCTGGCTCAGGCAGCTGCGGCATTGCTGCAATAGGCTCTGCCTGCGGCACTTGCTCGCTTACCGGAGCAGTGAATTTCTCTTCAGGCTCAGGGAAATCCGGAAAATCAGGAAATTCCTCTTTGCCAAAGCCGGGAATTTTATCTTCAGGAAAATCAAAGCTGCTGTCCTTCGGAGCTGAAATCTTCTCGTCAAAAGGCGGCAGTTCAGGCATATCCTGCAAGCCCTCCTCAAAGCCTTCCAATGGAGGAGGTGCAGGAGGCAGATCCAGCTCGTCTGAACTTTCCTTCTTTCCTCTCTTTAAGAACTTCAAAAAACCCACAAAACACACCCTATTAAATATATAAGGCAGTTGTTATTAAAACTTTTGTTAGCATTATTTAATGGTAATATGGCCAAACTGGTATTTTCATAAAAAATAAATAGCATACGGCAAAATCTCATTCAATGAAGAGTTTAGCCATTGCCGTTGCCTTTGCAATGCTTCTTTCCTGCAGAGTTTTTGCTCAGCAGGCATGCGACTACAAGGTTGAAATACTTGCTGATGGCAGCGAATTTGAAAAGGAGGATTTCAAGTGGCGCATGAAGGCTACAAAGCTTGACGGGCCTCCGACAAACATAACAGGCACTGCTGAAATAAAGTCAGATGGAAAAACAGCCAAAAGCTACAAGCCGTGGAATTCCGCCCCCATATCAAGGCAAAAAACCTCAAATGAGTACACTCCAAACCTCAAGCCAGGCAGCTATGAGATAATTGCAGAAGTAAGTGTCCAGTGCGATGACGGAGACAAGGGTAACAACAAAGACATTAAGGAGATAAAGATAAAAGGCAAAAATGAAGAAACAAAGGCTAAAAAAAGCAAAAGTGAAAATCAGGAAGCGGTTAATAACAAAATAAATGGCAAAGAGCAAACTCCAACAAGCCAGAATGCAATAACAACAAAATCCAAGCAGCCAACAGCAAGAGAAGAAACAGATAATGTTATCCAACTCAATAATAAAAACAATCAGAAAAGCCATCAATTGCAGGCAACAACATATGCGATAAAACAACCTGAAGTTGTTTACAAGTCATCCAATGAAAAGGCAAAGGGAATGATAATGGCTTTTCTTTTAACCTTGTCTGTTTTGCTTAACATAATATTGATATGGAAGAGGTAGCTAAAAATGCCTCGCGGCAATAAGCTCCAGAATTTCAGCAGTCTCGCTGCACTTGTCCACGGCAGCCTTAAGAAGCCGGTAAATCTCCCTGTATTTTATTATGTCGATTGAGTTCTTGTAGAAATGAAACAATTCAGACAGGGCCTCATTATAGATTTCGCCTGCTTCAGCCCCGAGGCCGTATATCCTTTCGCAATGCTCCTTGATATTTTTGGGCTTTCCAAGGCTTTTTACGCCTTTGCTTGTCTCCTCAATTATGCTGTGCGCCATCCCAGCCATCTTTGCTGCGTAGCCGTCAATCCTCTCTATGCTTAAAATAACAAGCATCAATGCCGTGCGGCCTGCCAAATCAGATATCTCTCCGAGAAGAGCGGCAATCCTTGCTATGTGCTCCTTGTTTGCGGGAACTGCATAGCTGCTCTCGAGCTGAAGCGCTATGGATCTTTTCAGCTCATCAGCCCTTAATCCGGTTTTTTTTATTGAATGTGCCCTTGATTTTCTTTCGCTTCTCTGCAAGCCCGGATATTCATCAACAAAATCTTTCAGCATTTTTGAAGCCTCTAAAGCAATTTCAGACTGGCTGGAAAGCATCTCGAGAAACTTCTTTTCCTTGGAAAGAATAAAGCTGATTATTTTTCTCATTACCAAGGCGCATCATGGCGCGTTTAAATAGGTTTCGTTACAAATATTACTATAGAATAATATTTATAAAGACACTACTAATACTTAGTGTTCATGAGTAATATTTCAGTTTTGGTTATAGACCACAATTTAGAACGAGAAGATTTACAGAAGCATGAAATAAATTTAAGGGAGGTAATTAAAATTCTAATTGAGCATGGTTATAATGTAGATTCCACGCAAAATGCCAAGGATATTGGTGAGCAACATGATTTGATAATAGCCCACCCAGGGCGAGGTGATGCAAGCGAACTTATAGCATTTCATTATAGACATCCACATATACCACTAATAATGTATGGTGGAAATTACCAATCAAAGAAAGCAGAAAAATTTGTAGGTAAGGGATTTTTTGTTGATAGCGATGGTGTATATGTTTCTGCAATTGCTAATTCAGAAGTTCTGAATTTAATAAAAATAATATTAAAAAGTGGAAAGAAACCTCAAATTTAACATTAATCTTGAATTGTGAAAATAAACTAAAAACATTTTTAAACACTTTATATTTCAGATAACCTATGGCAGAGGCTGAAAAACAGGGCGAGCACGCGCATATAAGGTGCAGGACTATCATCGAGGTTTTGGGCAAGCCCAAAGAGCACGTTGAGACTGCTCTGAAAGAGTACATCGGGCACATAAAGCAGGATTCTGAGCTTGTAATTTTAAATGATGATTATTCTGAAATAAAGGAGCAGGGCAAGCTTTGGAGCAAGTTTGTTGAGCTCGACTTGGTTGTAAAGGGCACGAAAAAGCTCATAAGCTTCTGCTTTGAGTACATGCCTTCCTCAATAGAGGTTGTTAAGCCTGAGCATTTGGTCATGACAAACCCTGAGCTGTCCAACTTTCTAAATGACCTGCAGGCAAGGCTTCACAGTGTTGACATGGTTGTGAAGCAGATGAAGGCGGAAAATGACTTTTTAAGGCTTAACATGAACGCAATAATCAGCAATGCAATTGTCATAACTTTGAAAATCAGCAATCTCTCTCTAGAGCAGCTTTCAAAAGTCACCGGAATACACCAAAAAGAGCTTCAAACATTTCTGGATTAAAAAAGAGAATGATGTGTACAGCTTGGCATGATGGCAGAGCTTAAAAAAGCAAGCGTTAAAAGCAAGGTGGAGGCAATCCTCTTTTCTACAGGGCACAGGATAAGCCTTGACGACATAAGCAGGCTTTGCAGGACAGGGAAAGAGGACACTCTTGCGGCTTTGAAAGAGCTGCAAAGGGAGTATGATGAAAAGCAGTCATCCTTGATGCTTGTCGAGGAAGGCGATTTCTGGAAATTAACAGTAAGGGACCACCTCATACCAATAGTAAGGAAGATTGTTACAGAGACAGAGCTTACAAGAAGCGTGCTCGAGACTCTTGCCATCATAGCATTCAAATACCCAATCCTGCAGTCAGACTTGATTAAGCTCAGGACAAACAAGGCTTACGACCATCTTGCCGAGCTTGAAAAGTCAGGCTACATATCAAGGCAGAAGCACTCCAGAACCAATCTGATAAAGCTGACTGAAAAATTCTTCAGGTATTTTGACCTGACAGAGGAAAAGCTGAAAGAGGATTTCAGGGACTTTGACGGCATTGCAAAGGCTATAAAGGAAAAAGAGGTGGAAGTCGAAAGAATAAAGGAGGAGCAGCGCAAAAAGGCAGAGGAGCTGAAAAAAGAGGACGAAAAAATAAAGAAGGAAATAGAGTCTCTTGACGAAAGTGGGGAGGAATTTAAGGTTCCGCTGGAAACTTATGGGGCAAAGCCAAAGGAGATTGTTGCAGAGGAGTTTGAGCAGGAAGGGGCTCTAGTTGTTGAAAAGGAAAAACTTGGCGATATGGAAGTGATTGAAGATGAAGTGCAAAAAACAGCGCCAAAAAGGGAGATAAAACGGGATGAAGAAAGCATACAAACCCCAATAAATGAAAAACCTGCCCGAATTTTTGAAGAAAAAAAGGGTATGGAAAAATCAAGCAAAAAACCAAAAAAGAAGACAGAAGGCATAAAGCTTACCCCTGAAATGGAAAAAATGGTTGATGAGAAAGTCGAAGATATGCTTCAAGGGAAAGAAAGCAAGGAAGAGATTAAGAAAGGCCAATAAAATAATTTTTAATTCGGACAAAGGTTGATAAAAAATAAAATTTCAAACAAAAATGTTCCTTCTCCAATGCCCAAAATGCAAGAACAGGATGAAGTACCAGAGCAAAGACATTTACTTAAGTGGAAAAAGAAAGAAATGCGTTTATTGCGGCTTCTCGATAAGTGTTAACAAGGCTGTTGTAAAGAAAATTCAAAGATAAATTTACTTCTTTTCCATATTGAAATTTACTATATAGAAAATATATCTAAACCATAACCCTTATAAACCATAAAATACACCATTTTATTGACGATAAAGTAGTTTGAAAATTCTATCAAAAATGACAGAAGAAACAGGGCAAAAATTAGGCACAAGAATAGTGCCAAGGGTTATTCAAGACGAGATGAAGCAAAGCTACTTGGATTATTCTATGAGTGTTATTGTTGGGAGGGCACTGCCAGATGTAAGGGATGGTCTTAAGCCCGTGCATAGGCGCGTGCTATATGCTATGTGGGAATCTAGTTTAATGCATGATAAACCATTTAGGAAATCCGCTTTTGTTGTGGGAAGGGTGATAAGTGCACTGCATCCGCATGGTGACGCAGCAGTCTACGACACTCTTGTCAGACTGGCCCAGGATTTCTCAATGCGCTACATGCTTGTTGACGGGCAGGGAAATTTCGGCTCTGTTGATGGCGATGCGCCTGCTGCAATGAGGTACACAGAATGCAGGTTAACAAGGCTTGCAGAGGAGATGCTCGACGACATTGACAAGAAAACTGTAAGGTTCGTCCCGAATTTTGACAGCAGCACAACAGAGCCTGTTGTATTGCCCTCAAAACTCCCAAACTTATTGATTAACGGAAGCTCGGGCATTGCAGTCGGGATGGCAACAAACATCCCCCCCCATAATATTGGCGAGATTATTGACGCTGCTGTAATGCAGATAGACAACCCCAGCATAAGCATTGAAGAGCTGACGCAAGCCATTCAGGGCCCGGATTTTCCGACAGGCGCTTTAATCTGCGGCAGAGCAGGCATAAAAGAGGCGTACTCAACAGGAAGAGGAAAAATACTTGTAAGGGCGAAAACAAGCATTGAGCATGGCAAGAACAAGCCAGTAATTATTGTAAATGAAATACCATTCATGGTCAACAAGTCAGAGCTTTTGGAGGAAGCGGCTGATCTTGTAAGGGACAAGAAGATTGTGGGGATTGCGGACTTGAGGGATGAAAGCGACAGGCACGGCATAAGAATTGTAATTGAATTAAGAAAGGACGCTGATTCAAATGTTGTGCTTAACCAGCTATACCAGCATACAAGGATGCAGACAACTTTTGGGATAATAATGCTTGCGCTTGTCAATAACGAGCCAAAGATACTGAACATAAAGCAGCTAATCCACCATTACATAGAGCACAGAAAAGATGTTGTAAGGAAAAGGACATTGTTTGATTTGAACAAGGCTCAGACAAGGGCCCACATTCTTGAAGGGCTTATTATTGCATTAGCAAACATAAACAATGCGATATAAAGCTGATTAAGGACAGCAAGTCTGTAGAAACTGCGAGAGAAGCATTAATGTCAAACTTTAACCTGACAAGCGAGCAGGCGGTTGCAATCCTGGAAATGCGCCTGCAAAGGCTGACGTCCCTGGAGCAGGAAAAGATAAAGCAGGAGCACGCAGGCCTGCTGAAGCTGATCGATGAATTAGAGCTGATACTTTCGAATCCGCAGAAAATACTTGATATAATAAAGAAAGAGCTTTCTGAATTAAGAGAGAAATACAATGATAAAAGGAGAACACAGATTATAGAGGTCGAAAGTGCAGATATTGAAACTGAAGACCTGATAAAAGATGAGGAGATGGCAATAACGATAACAAATTCCGGCTACATAAAAAGGCTGCCTTTGCAGACATACAAGCTGCAGCACAGGGGCGGCAAGGGGGTTATTGCAACAACAACGAAAGAAGAGGACATTGTAAAGGACATTTTCATTGCAAGCACGCATTCCTACATACTGTTCTTTACAAACAGGGGCAAAGTTTACTGGCTTAAAGTCTACAGCCTGCCGGAGGCGGGGAGGCAGGCAAGGGGCAAGGCAATTGTGAACCTGCTTGAGCTTGGAAACAATGAAACAGTCACAGCTTTTGTGCCTGTAAGGGCCTTCGACAATGCGCATTATCTTGTGATGGCAACAAGGAAAGGAACTGTAAAGAAAACAGAGCTGATGGCTTACAGCAATCCTAGAAGGCATGGAATCGTTGCCATAACACTTGAAGAGGGCGATGAGCTGATAAACGTTGAATTGACTGACGGCAGCCAGCAGATTATCCTTGCAACCAAAAATGGGCTGGCTGTAAGGTTCGAGGAAAGGGATGTAAGGCCGACAGGACGCTCTGCGCAGGGCGTAAGGGGAATAAGCCTGAAAGACAATGACGAAGTCATAGGAATGGAAGTTGCATCTGATGACAAGTCATTGCTCAGCGTGACAGAAAACGGCTATGGAAAAAGAACCCCGATTTCTGAGTACAGGCTCATCAGCAGGGGCGGCTCGGGAGTCATAAACATCCAATGCAGCGAAAGAAACGGCAACGTTGTTGCAATCTGCCCTGTAACCGACAATGATGACGTAATTTTCATAAGCAAGAACGGAATTATCATAAGGGTTCCATCAACTGATATTTCCGTTATCGGAAGGAACACACAAGGCGTCAGGATAATGAAGCTGGAAGAAAATGACAAGGTTGTCAGCGCTGTTAAGGTGGCTGGGGACAACGGCAAATAAAAAACAAACTTTTTTATAGCCATCAAAGTTGATTTCTATTTATGAAAATCAGGCAGGTTCTTGATGAAGTGCTGGAGAGCATACAGCCGGACAGGGAATACGAGAAAGACATATTTGAAAAGCTGAATGTCATAATCAAAAATGTGAACAAGGGGCAAAAGCGCATCAAGGCAATTCTTGGCGGCTCCGGCGCAAAGGGCACCTGGCTCAGGACTTTTGATGCCGACATATTTGTGCTGTTTGATTATAAAAAATACAAGGACAAAAGCGACAGATTGCCGGATATTCTGGAAAGAATATTAAGAAAAAAATTCAGAAAAATAATAAGGCTGCATGGCTCAAGGGACTACTTTCAGATAAAGCAGGGCGATTTTACATTTGAGATAGTGCCGATACTCAGAATACAGAAGGCAGAGCAGGCAAAAAACATAACTGATGTGAGCCCGTTGCACTCAAAATGGGTTCTGAAGCACAAAAAAAAGATTAATGAGATAAAATTGACAAAGCAGTTCTGCCAGGCCAACAATGTTTACGGAGCAGAGAGCTATATAAGGGGATTTTCAGGCTACGTATGCGAGATACTGGCAGTTTACTACGGCTCTTTTTTGAATTTGGCAAGAAATGCAGCAAAATGGGACAGCAAAGTTGTAATTGATGCAGGGAGATATTACAGGGGCAAAGACGTGTTCAAGCTGGTCAACACATCAAAGCTTGTGTCGCCATTGGTTGTCATAGACCCTGTGCAGAAAGACAGGAATGCGGCAGCTGCCTTGAGCATCGGGAAGTTTGATGTGTTCAAAAATGCTGCAAAAAAGTTTTTGAAAAATCCCTCAAAAGAGTTTTTTGCCAGGAAAAATATGGACATGGCTTTCTTAAAGGAAAAATCAGGCGGCAATATTCTAATAAGGGCAAAAGCAACGCCATTAGGCGGGAAGATTGATGTTGTAGGGGGCAAGCTACTGAAAATCTACGAATTTTTAGTGGCGGGCCTGAAAAAGCACGGCTTCAGTATGATAAGAAGCGACTGGGAATGGGACAAAAAGAACGATTCCATAATGTATTTTCTGCTTGACAAAAAGCCGCTGTCAAGAACTGTCCAAATTGAAGGCCCCCCGATAAAAATAAAGCAGCACGCAGAGCATTTCAGGAAAATCCATAAAAAAACATTTGCAAAAAACGGCAAAATCTTTGCCATTGGGCAGAGGGAATTTGTAAAACCGGAAGATTTGATGAAAAAGCTGGTGAAAGATGAGTTTGTCAGGGAAAGGTGCAGCTCAATAAGGCTTGAAGTTGTCTAAAATGCAGGCGGTAATACTGGCGGCAGGGAAATCAACAAGAACTTACCCATTGACACTCACGAGGCCGAAGCCGCTGCTCAAGGCTGCAAACAGGACATTGCTTGAGCATAATTTAGACAATCTAAACGGGATTGTTGATGAAGCCATCCTAGTTGTCGGGTACAAAAAGGGCATGATAAAAAAACATATAGGGAACAAATATAAAAATATCAAAATAAGGTATATAGAGCAAAAGAGCCAGCTGGGCACCGGAAATGCGCTTTTAATGGCTGAAAAGCACATCAAAGGAAGTTTTATTTCTTTGCATGGCGATGACATTTATTCAGGCCACGATTTCAAAAATGCTGCAAAGAGAAAGTACTCAATCCTGACTGCAAGAGTAAAAAATCCAAAATCATTCGGGGTTATAATCCAGAAAAATAACATTCTTACCGAGCTTATAGAAAAGCCGCAAAGGTTTGTCTCGGATTTGGCCAACACGGGATTGTACAAATTAGACAAGGGCATATTCGTTTTATTAAAAAAACTAATAAAATCAAAAAGAAATGAGTACGAGCTTACTGATGCAATAAGGCAGTTGGCTAGGCAGGAAAAGGTGTATTGCGTAAAATCAGGCGGCTGGATTCCTGTCGGTTACCCTTCTGACCTGCTGAAAGCCGACAAGGCTTTAAGAAAAAGCAAGAATTCTATTGGAAATAATGCAAGAATAAGCGGCATTGCCAGGAACTCAAGCATAGGCAATGGCTGCATTATTGAGGGCAATGTCAGGAATTCTATTGTCATGGACGGCGCAATCATTGACAAAGGCTCTGTTGTCGAGAACTCCATAATAGGACAAAACGCGCATTTAAGCGGCAGAATATTGAATTCTGTGGTGGCAGATAATGCTGAATTGAAAAATGTCGTTGTTAAAAATTGCAAAATATGGCCCAATAAGGCAATCCAAAATAAGATTGTGGAAAAAGATGCAACATGAAGAATATAAACAGGATTTGGCTGCTGATTATCGGCACTCTGCTTTTTGTTATATCGTACAATCTCGATAACCGGGTAAATTTGCTTTTTAAAAGCTTAAAATTCCAGTTATTGGATGCTGTTTTTGGCTTGATAACTAATTTTAATTTGGTTATATTGGCAATGGCGGTAATCCCGTCAATTATATTCTACAGGAACAAAAAGAAGCCGGTATATTTGCTATGGCTCACTTTTTTAGTTTCCGTTATTTTAGCATTCGTAATCAAGTTAATTGTGCTAAGGCAGAGGCCATTGGAAGCATTAGCCTATCAAATAAAGCCGCTTACTTACCCGCTCATCAACATACTTGTTTATTCTTTTCCAAGCATGCATGCAATGGTTGCTTTTTCATTGCTGCCAGTAATAATAAAATACCTGCCAAAACAGAAATTTTTTTGGATTATATTCGCTTTTTTGGTTGCGTTCAGCAGAGTTTATTTTAGGCTTCATTTTTTGAGCGATGTTGTTTTTGGCGGATTTTTAGGGTATTTTATAGGCATATTCTTGTTGGAAATGCACGAAAAAGGGAAATTATGGAAGAAATAAAAAAGTTTGAGTGGAACAGGCAGCTTTTCCATATTCTTCTGGGGATATTCCTTGCTGCACTATTGGAATATGATTTTATCGGCAAAAATACTATATTGATTTTGATAGCCATAGGGCTGATTTTGTCTTTTTTTAGCAGAAGGGCAAAAATCCCAATAATTCACCAATTACTTCAAAAATTCGAGCGCAAAGAAGACTTGCAAAGATTTCCGGGTAAGGGCGTGATATTTTATTTGATCGGTGTTGATATTTCATTATTTTTATTTTCAAAAGACATTGCAATGGCTTCCATAATTGTTTTGGCTTTGGGCGATTCAATAAGCCATTTGTTTGGGCTGCATTACGGCAGGACGAGGCACCCATTGTCAAAGACAAAATTTCTTGAAGGAACAATTGCGGGGTTTGCTGCCGGCTTTATCGGCGCTTTGGCTTTTCTTCCGTGGCATGAGGCATTTTTTGCTTCTTTGGCTGCAATGATTGTTGAGGCAATAGGGGTAAAAATCGGAACGCAGCAAGTTGATGACAATTTGCTTGTGCCTCTTGTGGCCGGGGCTGCTGTTTGGGCTATAAGACTGTCCTAATCCCATAATTTTATAAACAAACAATCCTTATCTCTCCGATTTTAAAATGCTAAGCGAACAACTTAAAGAGGTATTCCTGAAGGGCAAGGAGCCATTCACAGACATACTCGGGCAGGTACAGGCAAAACAGGGCATTAAGTCGGCCTTGCTCATGAACAGGCACATCATAATAGTGGGAGCGCCTGGGATAGGCAAGACAACATTGGCAAAAAACATTGCAAAGCTATTGCCGGATATTGATATTGTTGAAGGCTGCAGCTATCATTGCACTCCAAACAATCCAGTCTGCCCATCGTGCAGGCAGCAGAAAAGGCACAAGACAACGAAATTGGAAGGCTCTAAGCGATTTATAAGAATCCAAGGAAGCCCTGACTTGACTGTGGAAGATTTGCTTGGCGACATAGATCCGATAAAAGCGCTGAAGTTTGGGCCTTTAAGCCTGGAAGCTTTCACTCCCGGCAAAATCTTCAAAGCCAACAACGGCGTTTTATTTTTTGATGAGCTGAACAGGTGCCCGGAAAAGCTGCAGAACGCATTATTGCAGGTTCTGGAGGAAAGAAAAGCCACAATCGGCTCTTACGATGTTGATTTTGATGTCAATTTTATCTTCATAGGGACAATGAACCCCGAGGATGCGTCAACTGAAAAGCTGAGCGACGTGCTGCTTGACAGGTTTGATGTTATCTGTATGGATTATCCTGAAAGCATTGGAATAGAGAAGGAAATTGTTGTCATGAAAGGCAGGAAGACTGCAAATGTAAGCGATGAATTGCTTGACCTAATGGCTTATTTCATAAGGCTGCTGAGGCAGGATGAAAAGCTGGAAAAGAAGCCGAGCGTAAGGGCTTCAATCGGCCTGTACGAAAGGGCGCAGTCAAACGCCCTTCTTAATGGAAGAAAGAATGTCCAGTTTGATGACATAAAAGAAGTGCTTGTCTCTGTCTTGTCGCATAGGATAAGGCTGAAGCCTTCTGTGAGGTATCTGCAGGGCATTGAAGACTACATAAAGGAGCAGTTCCATAAAAACGTAGAGGCTTCCAAATGGCAGAGTCATGCGGAAGAGCAGGAAACTGGTGATTACCGGTAGCGAGCATCTTGAAGTAAAAGAATTAAGCAAAGCAGAGGAGATTTCCGGGAAGCTGCAGTTCCAGCAGCTTGAAGACAAGTTCATGCATTCTGTACTTGAAAACGATAAAAAGACAATTGACAACGGCAAGCTGATAAGCGATGCCATAAGCCAGGGCATGTCCTCATTTTCTCCTGACTTGATGTTTGAGCAGCTTGTCAAAAACTATACCATCGCAAAGCAGATTTACGGCGAATCGCTGGTAAGGCTTGTTTCGGGATATGAGCCCGATTACATAAGGAAGAACATCGGGATTCCGGAGTTCCAGAAGGAACTGAAGGAAAAGATACAGCAGAAAGTTGAAGAGCTAAAGGAATCGGGATTTCTGCAGAAAGACGGTTCATTTTCTGAAAAAGGCGTTGAACTGGCTTCTTTGGTCCTGTATTTTGAGGAGCTGGACAAGATTGTGCCAAAGGGCATTATGGGTGAGAAGACAAGCAAAAAGCATTTCATTTATGGGGAAAAGGAAAGCTCAAGGCTGTACAAGAAAGGAGACAGGTACAGGGACATTGCGCTGAAAAAATCATTGAAGCTTGCAATCAGGAGAGGGCATTCTTATTTTAACGATAAGGATTTGCAGGTGCATGAAAAGCAGAGCAAGGGGCAAACATACATTGTTTACGCTCTTGATGCTTCTGGCTCGATGAAAGGCAGGAAGATCGATGCCTGCAAAAGGGCAGGGATAGCGCTTGCCTACAAGGCAATAAACGAAAAAGACAAGGTTGGTTTGATAGTGTTTGGCTCCGAGGTGAAAGAAGTGATAGAGCCTACAGTTGACTTTACAAGGCTCTTGAAGGAGATTACAAGGATAAAGGCTTCCAAAGAAACAGATATTGTCTCAACATTGCAGAAGGCAGTTGAATTGTTTCCGAGCGAAGGCATAACAAAGCACCTGATTTTGATAACTGACGCACTGCCTACAAAAGGCGATGAGCCTGAAAAAGCGACTTTGGAGGAAGCTTCAATTGCAAGAAGCAAAGGAATTACCATTTCACTTATTGGAATAAACCTCGATGAAAAAGGCAAAAAGCTTGCCGAGAAAATAGCCGAGCTTGGAGAGGGAAGGCTGTATGCTGTCAGGAACTTGGAGAATGTTGACAGGGTTGTGCTGGAGGATTATTATTCAGTTATGTGATCCTTATAGGGAAATTCTTTTGGATTCCATATATCAAAAACGTCGCCATTTGCCGCAAAAATAACTTCTTCTAAATCACTCATTGGACCTTTCAGAAGGATTCTACCTTCACCATCTATCTGGTTAGATTCAGCTAAGAAAAATATCTGTCTTTCATGATCATCTGGAGATCTTTTGAGCATGGATGAAATTCTACATTCATAAAGTGCCTTTGGATAGCATCTAATTAGGTAATTATTTATATAATTCGTGTAAACAATATTGTTGTCCAATAATTCTCTAAATTTTGCAGGTATACTTACCCTATGCTTATCCTGTACTCTATGTTTTATTGGATTACCTTTGAATAATTTTGTCTTATCCATAGTTTTTGGGGAATTCTAAGCTTTATAAATCTTTCTCTTATTCTTATCAGTAAGTAGTAACACTTACCTTTAAATACAGGCTTTATTTCCCAGCATTATGAAAATACTAGCTTTTACAGACATCCATGGCTCTTTGACTGCATTGAAAAGAATAGAGCACAAAACAAAAGCCCAAAATCCGGACTTGCTTGTTTGCGCCGGCGACATCTCTATTTTTGAGCACGGCATCGTTGGCTTGCTAAGAAGATTAAATAGGCTAAATAAAAAAATAATAATTATCCATGGCAACCATGAAGATGATTCCACTTTCATTAAACTTTCAAAATCATTTAAAAACATCATCTTTATCCATAGAAGCCATTACATAGAAAGCAATGCATTATTCTTAGGCTATGGCGGCGGGGGCTTTGCCTTGGTAGATAAAAAATTTGAAAAGATAGTGGCTAAAAAATTTGAAAAAATAATCAAAAATAATCCTGACAAAAATATAATACTCGTAACGCATGCCCCGCCTTACAAGACAAGGCTTGACAAGCTTGTGCAGGGGCACTGCGGCAACAAGTCAATAAGGGACTTCGTCAAAAATAATAAAATTGACTTGCTGATCTGCGGGCATTTGCATGAAAACTTCAGAAAAGAAGACAAAATCAAAAGAACAAAAATAATAAACCCCGGGCCTTTCGGCAGAATAATCAAAATCTAAGCTTAAATCCCCCACATGGGATTCTGCTTTCTCATAATTTCTGCAATCTCCTTCAAAATCCCAATTTCCTCAGGCGTAATGTCCTTTTTGAATTCCTTGAATTTTTTAAAGTGCCCCTCCGGAATTGCAGAGTAAAGTATTTCCCCTTCATGAAGCTGCCTTCCTATTGTTATATTTGGCAAGGAGACGGCGACCTGCTTGCCTTTCTCGGCCTTTTCTATGTTTTCCTGCTCCTGCTGTATGCTTTTGGCTTCCGTTATTGCAATGCCGTCCTTTTTCATAAGAGGGGTGCCTGCATTCAGGGTTCCGGCCAGCACCTCAAATCCCGCAATGGCAGGATTATTCTGCCTGAAAACATAGCCTTTCATCAGCTGTATTTTGCACGGCTTGTACAATGCATCTATAGTTTCAGCGCTCATCCTCTTTTTTTCCTCATCCTGCCATTTTTCAAATTCCTCCATCAGCTTGTAAATTACATTGTTGCTGAGCACTTTTACGTTGCCTGGATTAACGTTTTGGGCAAGCTCGACATTAAACCCCAAGACGGCGCGTTGCAACGGGTCTTTTTGATAGTTTGCCTCTGCATCTGAAATATCTTTTTTTGAGATGCTGCCTATGCTTGCCTTCTTTATCTCAATGCTTTTCTCTTTCAGCATTTTTGTGAGGGCTTCCAGGCTGCCAAGCGTGTCAGCCTTTATCACTATGCCCTGCTTGCCTGTCTCAATTACAACCTCTTCAATCTCCCTTTTTATTTCCTGCTTGACCTTTTCGACATCTTTAGCCTCACAGCCCCTCAGGGGCATGCCTGCAACAACATTCCCGATCTCAGGGGCTGAAATCTTGACGCCTGATGCCGCTGAAACTTGGGTTACTGCATTAAACTTCGTCCTCTTGTCGCGCATCTCTGCAAGCGGCGCCGGCTCGAACATAGCCTTGACTTTTGTCGCGATTGGCTCGTTCAAAGAGCCTATGACAATTGTGTCGTTTTTCTTCAAAGTGCCGTCATAAATTATAACGTCCGCTGTTGCGCCAAGCCCTTTTTCCTCCTTTACTTCCAGCACAGTGCCTTTTGCATTCCCTCCAACGTCAATCTTAAGGCTTTGCTCGAGGAATTTTTGGGACAACCCTGCTATAACCATCAAAAGCTCAGGCAGCCCCTCTGATGTCTTTGCAGAAATCGGAATGATGGCTATCTGCTTTGTGTAGTCTTCCACCCTGTCAAACCTTTCAGAGCCAAAGCCCAGTTCGCTGAGCTTGCCCACAATCTCGTAAAGCTTTTTCTCGATAAGAATTGTCGCATTCTCGCTCTGTTTTTTAATGCTGTCAAGCAATGCCATTTTTGGGCTTGACTGCCATGCAGGCAGCAGGTCAATCTTGTTCAATGCTATGACAAAAGGGGTTTTGTACTGCTTAAGTATGTCAACGCACTCGATTGTCTGCGGTTTTACTCCTTCATTTATGTCAATGACAACTATTGCTATGTCTGCCAAGTTACCCCCTCTTTTTCTCAGGTTTGTGAACGCGGCATGCCCCGGAGTGTCAATTATGACAAAGCCAGGGATCCTCACCTGCAGCTTTGTCTGCTCCAGCAGCGCGCCGCATATACCCCTTATTGTCTCCATTGGTATTATGGAGCAGCCGATGCTTTGCGTTATCCTGCCCGGCTCTGATTCAACAATAGCCGTATTTCTAATGGTGTCGAGCAGCTGTGTTTTTCCGCTGTCAACGTTCCCCATTACGGTTATTATAGGCTGCCTCAGCATGCTGCAAAGTAAAGGAACGGTGTTTTTAAAAGTTTGTAATGGGAAACATTTTTATTCAAAATGGGGTTTTTTGCCCGTATGAACAGGCAAATAATTGAAGGCTCGGCAAAAATTGAAATTCCAAAAGAGGAGAAGGTGTCAAGAAGCATGGGCGTTTTTTACAATCCTGCCATGAGCCTGAACAGGGACATTTCTGTTTTGTTGCTGGATTCCGCAGGCAGAAGCGGCATGCAGATGGCAGACCCGCTGGCTGCAACAGGTGTGAGAAGCATAAGGTTCTTGAAGGAGCTAAGTGCAAGCAAAATAAAAAGAATTTGCATTAATGACTATGATAAAAATGCAGTAAAATTGATAAAAGAAAACTTTGCGTTAAATAATATCCAATATAAAAATAACCCAAAAATAGTCATACAAAATCAAGACGCCAATATTTTTCTGCTGAATTCAACGGGCTTTGACTATATTGATATAGACCCGTTTGGGACCCCAAACCCGTTTCTTGACGCTGCATGCAAGAGGCTTGCCAGAAACGGGATTCTTGCCGTAACAGCTACTGACACTTCAGCTCTTTGCGGCACAGCTCCAAAAGCGTGCTTGAGAAAATACTGGGCAATTCCAAAAAAAGACGCCATTATGCATGAAACTGGGCTGAGAATACTGGTAAGGAAAGTCCAGTTGGCAGGCGCTCAGTACGACAAGGCGCTTTTTCCGATATTCTCGTATTCAAAAGAGCACTACATGAGGGTCTTTTTCAGGAATGACAAGGGAAAAAGCAAGTCTGACAGCGTCTTAAAGCAGCATGGGATGCTTAATGGCGCTGGCCCGATATGGCTTGGGGGTTTATGGGATAAAAACTTAGCTGATGCAATGTATTGTAAAGCATTAAAAAGCAGTTATTTCAGCAAGAACAAAGGGCTGATGAAATTCCTGAAAACAATAAAAGAGGAGTCAAGAATAAATGCTGTTGGATTTTACGACCTGCATGATATATGCAGTAAAAATAACATAAAAAGCCTGCTGAAAAGGGAGGAAATCATGGAGAAAATAATGAAGTCTGGGTATAAGGCGTGCGAAACTCATTTTAGCGGGCATTCTTTAAGAAGCGGTATTCCCTACCCGAAACTGGTTGGCATAATGAAAATAAATAAGTTTTTATAGAGAACTTTGTCCTTGGAATTGCGAGGTGTTCGAAAATGCAAAGCATTTTCGACATTCCCAAAAATTGCATTGCAATTTTTTAGGACATTCAAAGTTCTCTTAGAGAATTTTGACATAGAGAAAACCTGTTAGGTTTTAGAAATGTCGAAAATCACAGATTTTCGAGCACTCGCAAATCTTGGATTTGCTTTGTTTAAAAATTAACAATTTTTAAATAAATTAATATATTTCAAAATTCTCTATAGCTGCATTGGTAATTGCATGAAAATGAAAAACAGCAAAATCATAGGTGTTATGTCATTCCTTGCCGTTATTTTAATTATTGCCGGGTGCCAGGCAAAGGAAAAGCTCTCGGAAGAAATAGAGGAGATTGCTGACACCGGAATCATTTCCGTCAGTTCAGAGCCGAGACAAGCGCAGGTTTATATTGACGGCGAGCTTAAGGGCGAAACGCCTTTAACACTGTACAATATTCCTGTCGGCACATACAGCCTGATTGTCAAAAAAGAGGGCTATGCAGACTTTGAAAAGGCTGTGGGTGTGAAGGTTGGCAGAACAGAATATGTGGAGGTTGCGCTAGCCCAGCCGGCGGCGGCAGAAAAGCAAAAACCTGCTGATGCGCCCAAGCCTGAAAGTGCGCCGGAGCCTATGCTGGACTCCAGCAAGATTAAATTAAGCAGCTTTGCAATGTATTATGATTTTGACAATATCCAGTTCACCGAGATAAGGACAAGCGGAAGCGATTTGTTCTCAGGAAAGTATGATACTTATATAGATTTCACTGCACTGGCGCCTGCAAAAATAAGGGCTTTGAACAAGCCGGTAAAAGATGTTAAAAAAGAAGACTGCATTATTGGGGATGCTGCAGTCGCCACTTTATATTCAGGGCAGTCATTGTGCGTGCAGACTGCGGAAGGCACCCTTGCCGCTGTAGGCGGAAGCTGGCAGGCACCGCCAACCGAGCTTGAATGGAAATTGCTCAGTTAGCCAATCGCCCTTCTTACATCAGTCACTTCAACTGACTCAACGCCGTCAATCTGGCTTATCCTCTTTTCCAAGGCTTCTGTGCTGCCCTTGCCCTCGTCCATTACAAAGAATATGTCCAAAGCCTTCAATCCAAATGCTATTGGCTCAACTCTTACCCTAAACTCCCTTGAATCGCAGAAATCAACAATCTCTTTTTTTGCCTTTGCCTCGATTTCAGAAAGATTTGCGCTTGTATCCTGCGGCATCACCCTAAGCGTGACAACAACATTGGCCATCTTAGTCAGGGCCTTCAAAGCTGCAGGCGGAGCACCTGTACTTTGTGGCTATCTCCCTGCAATGGTTGCATCTTATAATCTCTGTTTTTGCGCACTTTGGGCACATGAACCTTGTAGAGCCTATTGTGTTTGTTATCCTCCTCTTGCACGACGCGCACACTGCTTTTTGTTCTGCCATTTTATTATTTGGGATAAGAAGTTGATTTAAAAAGGTTGTTGTTTTATGTTGATATTATTTTATTTTCTTCGTCAACTCTAATAATCCCCCCCATAAACTGATGTATGGTATAAATATTTGTCCTGCAGTGGCTTGTTATTTCAGATGTTTTAATTGAACCCCCGGCTAAAGCCATAAACGGCAGTATCTGATCTGCAAGGTGCCTGTCAACAGGCGCTTTGCTTTCAATTTCCTTTACCAGGTTTTTAGCAGCCTCCTCCCCGACTATTTCAGCCTTTTTGCCCTGCTCCCCTAAAGCGTCTGCCCCAAGCCTTATGGGGTTGTTTTCGTCAACGTCGTCTTTATTTTTTGAAAATATTGCCCATAAAGTTATGCCGGAGCCTGTTGACAATGTGTCTTGGTATTGGGTTGTTACTTGAATTGGCACACTATATTTTTGTTTGAATATTTCTTGTGCAGAGTCTGCCTGCCTTTCTGCAACTTTTGCCTGCTGCAAGCCTATCGAGGCATGAGAAATTCCCTTTATTTGAATCAAGTAATGTTGCTCTGTTAAATTATATGGATGTATATTTTGTTTTAAATGTTGATGAAATTCATCAAAACTGGAAAAATCATTCAGCTTATATTTTGGATTGATTTTTATTTCAACTTTTCCATTGCCTTTTGGGTAGTAGCCCCTTTTTAGCAATCTAGCTTCAATTTTTGCAAATCTTTGCAATTGCGGCAGCAAAATGTTGCTGAAATAGTCAGATGGCTGGCTCCATTTTGTGTCTGTGCCGCCTGTTACAGATATTGTCATTGGCTTGCTGGCAAACATGGCTGGCAGCAATAAAGCCTGCATAAGCAAAGTAATTGAGCCTGCTGTTTCAATGTCAATGTCCAGGTTTTTGGCTACTATCTTTTTGGGATAATATTTCAGGCATAAGGAGCCAAGCTCAGCGCCTTCTGCCCCTGCATTGCAAAGCTCCTGTAGGGATTTGACACAATAAAGGTGCTGGTTTTTCAATCCGGCATCCCTGCGCCCTTTCCTTATGTCATAAACCTCAAAGGGCTTTTGTGCTATTGTCGATAGGGCCAATGCCACGCGTGCTATAGCGCCGCCGCCTTCTCCATAATTTCCGTCAATCCTAATCATAAAACAAAAGAAAAAGCATTAAATTATAAATGTTCTCTAAATATTTTCAACATCGCTCAATCCGGAGTCCAGATCGCTTAGATCATTGGTGCTTAAGTCCTTCTCAACGCTGTCAACATTATTTAAGTCATTGCCTACAGCATCGACAGCAGCGTCGCTTGTGGCTGCGGGTTTTTCCATAACATCTCCTGCAGGAGCCTTGGCTGCAGGCTTGCACGCCGCAACAGAAACAACCAAAACAATAAGAGCTAACAAAAATACCTTTTTCATTATATCACCTTTTTTATTGCCTATTCTCAATTATATTTAAACTTTTCCAAAAACAAGCTAATTAATCATAATCTTTGCTTTTACCTTTATCCTGCCGCCTTCTATTGAAAGTTCAGCATCTTTGGAGACACTCCTGCCAATCCCCACATTCCCGTTTTCGTCCATTCCGACTTTAATGCTTGCCTTGGCAATTCCTCCTTTTATTTCCACGCTATTGCCGCTTTTCAGGCTTACTTCGGCATTTTCCTTTGTCTCGAGCTTTATAACAGGGGCAAGGATATAGTCTCCTTTGCCGGTTATATGAAGCGATTCATCGGCAATAAAGTCAAAAATTGCAGTTGATGTAGAATTCTCATTGACGACAAAATTACTTATAATCTTCAGCTCATTTGACGGAAGCTTTGCTTCGTGCTCCCCATCGGCATCAACAACAACAGCCTTTGATATGTCAAGCCTTATCTGGTTGTAGGTGCCTGGCTTGATGTCAGCTGCTGCAACTAATTCCTGCGTTCCCGTATTGTGCAATTCTATTAAATCATAAGTCTGGCTTTTTGCAGACACGTTAACCCATCCGTCTGCATCACTATGAACCTTTATGCCGTCAACAGTGACTTTAACGCTTGTCACAGACCCCATGTCGGCTGCCGCATCAGCAATTGCAAATACGACCCTGCCTTTTTCAGCGCCTTGCTGGGCAGTTGTTTGTGTATAGCTTGCTTGCTGATCGCAA
>JACOZN010000008.1 GCA_016181305.1 Candidatus Woesearchaeota archaeon | reverse complement strand
AAGAAAATGAGGGCTTCATGGAAGGCAGAAGCGGATATAAAAGAGGACTTGGGCTACTTGGGCTAAAATGCAGCTGGTAATATTCGGGCCGCCTGGCGTTGGAAAGGGAACTTTATCTGATATGCTTGCCTCTAAATATAAAATCCCGCATATTTCAACCGGAGACATATTCAGAGCCGAGATAAAGAGCGGCAACAGCGAGCTTATTCAGTATGTGGAAAAAGGCCTGCTTGTGCCTGACATGGTTGTGAACAAAATAGTGGAAAAGACCCTGAAGCAGGAAAGCTTCAGCAAGGGCTTCATCCTTGACGGGTATCCCCGCACAACAGAGCAGGCGGAATTTCTTGAAAATGTGCTGTAGCCAAAGAAGAAAGATGTTTGCGGCAAGTGCGGCTCTGCCTTGGTGCAGAGAAAAGACGACGAGCCTGAAACTGTGCGGAAGAGGATACAGGTGTACCGGAAGGAAACATCGCCTTTGATAGAGTACTATAAAAAGAAAAAGATTCTCGTTGGCATAGATGCCTCCCCAAGGCCAAAAGAGGTTTTTAATTCCGTAATTGACGTTGTTGAAAGGGAAATTCCAAAGCAACAGTAGCATAGCAGCTTTTCGGCAAAGTAAAGTTTATTCTTGTTTTTTGTTTATTTTCATTTAATTCATCATTTTCAATTTTTATTATTTTAAATTTCAAATCAAAAAACAAATCCCTGAAGCCGCCTTCGGAAGTCAGCTCAGGCATCTGGCTTATTATAAAGTCCCTCGGATTCAGTTTTTCTTTTTCTATTGTTTTCTTGAATATGTTTTTTAATGGCGTGTTTTTCACAGAATCCAGTTCAAAATCAAAGCCGATTACGGGGATTTTTATGTTTTTCAGTTTGCTGTCCAAATACTGCAAAATTATATTATTAAATAAAAATGACTGGTAGGAGTGGACAAAAAGCCTTCTTGTTTTTAGCGGAATGAGCCTTAGTGCCTCGACATAGTTGTTTTTGTTGTTCTTTAGATATTGTTTTATTTTATTCTCTGTAATACCATCATTCTTCAAAATCAGCTTAACCGCTTTCTTAAAGTTCCTCTTGATTATTGCTTTTCCGACCAGGTGGTTGTTTCTGCTGAACCTCTGGGGGCCAAACAGGTTCGGGATTTTTATAGCTTTATTTTCCAATGATTTTATTCTTTTAATGCCGTCATTGCTTAAATTTCTTATTGTTATTTCAAATTCATTGCCTTCCAAATCCCCAAGGGAAATCGGCTCTTTTCCATTGCCCAGATATTTTAATCTAATATTTTTTAATTTAACATTTTGAAAATTTTTATTTCCCATGAAAATTGATATTTTCTGCTCTGTAACTGCATTCCTGTCCTTATTGCCAGCAAAGCCGATATTCTTCAACGGGATTTTGAATTTTTTTGATAGAATTTGCAGTGCATCCAGTGTATTATAGCTGATTTTTTTTAGAAGAAAGTATGCATACAACCCATCATTTTGAATTTTTATATCACTGACTTCCTTGACTATGAAATCTTCCGGAAGCTGCTTGATTTTGTGCATAAAACTTCAGGAATACAGAATTCTTTTTAATTATTTCCCAATCAGCTTAATCACATCAATCATCCTCTCGCTGAAGCCCCACTCGTTGTCGTACCACGCAATTACTTTCACAAAATTGCCGTCTATCACATTCGTAAGCTCTGAGTCGAATATTGCAGAGTTCGGGTTTGTTATTATGTCGACTGAAACCAATGGCTCTGTTGAGTATTCCAAAATTCCTTTCAGTTTGTTTGCATTTTCCTTAAAAATTTTATTTATCTCTTCCTTTGTCGTGCTTTTCTCCAGCTCGCACACAAAATCAGTTATTGAGCCGGACGCAACCGGAACTCTGAAAGCCAATCCGTCAAGCTTTCCTTTAAGCTCCGGAATCACTTCTGTAACATTTTTTGCAGCGCCTGTTGTTGTTGGAATTATTGAAACAGCGGCGTGCCTTGCCCTTCTCAAGTCTTTATGAGGCGCGTCAACTAATTTTTGGTCAGCGGTATAAGCATGAATTGTGGTCATAAACCCTCTTTTAACGCCGAAATTGTCATTAAGTACCTTCACAACAGGGGCAAGGCAGTTTGTCGTGCACGATGCATTTGAGACAATATGATGCCTGCTTTTGTCGTACATTTTGTCATTGACTCCCATAACAATTGTAATGTCAGGGTTTTTTGCAGGGGCGCTTATCAGCACTTTTTTTGCCCCAGCATTGAGGTGAAGTTGTGCCCCATCCCTATCCGTAAACCTGCCTGTGCTCTCTACAACAACCTCTATTTTCATGTCTTTCCACGGCAGCTTTGAAGGCTCCAGAACCGAGAGGACTTTTATCTTCCTGCCGTCTATAACCAAGGAATCGTTTGTTGATTCTACTTTGCCTTCATATTTTCCATGCACAGAGTCATACTTGAAAAGATGCGCCAGAGTTTTTGCGTCTGTTACATCGTTTATGGCAGCCCAGTTTATTGCCTTGTCTTTTATCCCTGCCCTTAGGACAAGCCTACCAATCCTGCCAAAGCCGTTGATTGCGACGTTAATCATAAGAAATTTTAACTATAACTTATATAAAAAGATTGCGGGCTTACCCAATCCTTATAATTACAGAGCCGTTTACCTCGCTGATTCTTGTGAAAGGCTGCTGCAGCAATGGCTGCTGTGCTGCTGTTCGTGCTTCTCCCGAGTCATACCATCCCGGGCTTAAAACCATCAGTATCTTTGGAACTACGTTGCTTTCAATCTCCTTAGCCTCTTTTTCCAATACATCCATTTCAGCAAACACCTCTTCAGCAACCACATTGCCGGTAATAGAATTTGCCAATAACCCT
>JACOZN010000021.1 GCA_016181305.1 Candidatus Woesearchaeota archaeon | reverse complement strand
TGTTTCTATTAAGGGCAATCTTTCTGTTGATGGGAACTTATCGATTGATGGCAATACTTTGTTTGTGGATGCTACTGGCGATAGGGTTGGGATTGGGACGACTTCTCCTAACTATTTGTTGCAGGTTGCATCCGGCACTGACGGAAGAAGCGTTAATTTGAGCAATGTGCTTTATGTGAATGGGACAAATGGAAGTGTCGGGATTGGATTTGCGAATCCTAAATCTACCTTAGATGTAAATGGGCCCATACATATCAATGACAATAATGAGCGTCCTGAAACCGCTTTCTCAATTGGTTCGTATACTGTCCCAACCACCTCTGAGGCGGCTTCCTTTATGAGGCTGTTGTCCACGCTTACTCTGCCGGCGGGCCACACGAATGACGCTGCTTTCATTGATTTGGATGGCGGCATAAATGTTCAAGAAGGAACCCATACTACCATTTCTTCTCTTCGTGTTGACGAGCCTAATATCCAAAATCCCGGCACACTCACCAACGCTGTAACTCTTTATGTTAGGAATACGCCAACAGAAGGAGAAAACAATTATGCCTTGTGGGTGGATGATGGCATTTCAAGATTGGATGGCACTTTATTAGTCGGGACAAATACTCTGGTTGCTAATGCAACATCAGGCAACGTCGGCATCGGGACGGCATCTCCAAACTACTTACTGCAAGTTGCTTCAGGAACAGACGGGCGTAGTGTAAATTTAAGTGGTACATTATTTGTAAATTCAAGTTCTAGCAGCGTAGGCATACTAACGCCCGGAACTAGTGCAATAAATGTCAATAAAAATACGATGGCACTTACACTTCAGGCAGGTAATTCTGAGGATACTGCAGCAGTAGAAATCATAGGGCACTCGGATAGTGCCGGCAGGCCTCTTGGCAGATTGATATTCGGTAACACTGCAGGCGCTAACTTCAACTTGTCAGCCATAGAGGGCATAACAGACACAGCCATCAGCACAGGAGCTTTAGTATTCTATGCCGGAAGTGCAAATAACCCTGCAGAGCGGATGAGAATAACCTCTGCTGGCAACGTCGGCATCGGAACTACAGGCCCTGCAGCAACTCTCCATAGCAATGGAACATTTATACACAGCTCTGTAACAAACTCGACAACTGCATTCCAAGTGAAATCAAAAGAAGGAAGCACAATATTTGATGTTGATACAACTAATGGAAGAGTCGGCATTGGAGGCACCCCAGAGACAGCGAGATTTGAAGTTCATAAGGATGGACCTGGAAACCTCAGCATGCTGCGGCTTGGAGCGGACACAACTGTGAATCATGGAGATCTCAATCAGATTGAGTTCTGGTCTGATGGTCCTTTGGATGGTTCTAATTTAGAAAGAGCACGGATTGCCCTTGAGACCTTTGGGGCAGGTACGAATGGAGGGAGCCTTACATTTTGGACAGCTACAGGAGCCGGTGCTGTAATTGAGAAAATGCGCATTGACAAAGACGGAAACATCGGCATCGGGACGACGGTAACTCCTTTAACTAGTATTGGCGCTGCCAAAGCACTTACAATTGAAAGTGCACTCGGCGGTTACCTAGAGATGAGCATTAAGAGCGATGCTGTTGCCAACGGAGATGATGTAAGTGCGATACGGTTTATCGCCGGTTCTGCGACACAGACCTTTGTTGCCCAAGTGCTTGCAATGGCATCAGGCACATCCGAAAACGCAGCACATCTGACATTTGCTACTAAAGCATCATCTGGCTCGCTTACGGAAAGAATGAGAATTACTGATTCCGGCAACGTCGGCATCAATACAACATCTCCAGCCTTCACTTTGGATGTCACAGGCAACTTGAGGACAACAGGAACTAAAACAGGCTTCCTTGGAGATATAGTGAAAAATGACGGCGATGAGCCTCTGGAGAAAGGAGACTTGGTGAGCATAAGCTTTAATGGTGTTGATGAGAACATGACCGGCAACAACATTCCGATATTCAAGGCTGTGAAGGCAAAAAGCAAGAATGACATCAACATTGTGGGTGTTGTTTTTGAAAAGTCTCCTGAAAGCCCGAAAAGCAACCAAAGCAATGGGATGACAAACAAGGGGGAGCACGCAATAATTGCAACCCATAACTCAATCACTTTCCTCAAGGCAACCAATGAAAACGGCAACATACTCCCGGGAGATTACCTAACAGCGTCTTCAAAAGCAGGCTATGCGATGAAGGCAGACGAAGATTCTGTTGTGCTTATAGGCAGGGCACTTGAGCCATTAAACAGCCCTGAAGGAATGATTTCAGCCTTCATCCAGATAACAACATCAAATGCAATCTCAAACATAAACGAGGAAAGATTATTGGAAGAGGATGATAAAGATATAGAAGAAATAGAAAAAGATTATGAAATTGATTTGGATGGTATAAAACAAGAAAAATCAAAGCAGGAAACAAAACTTGATAGGATTAAGAAGAAACTCCAGCTGGAAGGAACTTTAACAACAGCAACCAATTATATGGAAAGAATAAACGGCTCTGTTATAATAAAGCTTGGCTAATCCTCAAACCCGTACCTGCCGTACATTGGGGTGAATAAAAACGGCCCCAGAAACTCCAGCTCGATGCGCCCGCCCTTGCCCTTCACTCCCCGAATCATCTCCTGCTCCTGCTGGCTGCCGACAGGCCCTACTATAATGCCTTCCGGCTTTAGCTGCTCCAATAAAGGCTTTGGAAACTCTTTGCATGCCGCTGTTATTATGATTTTGTCAAAAGGCGCTTCTGAAGGCATGCCCTTTGAGCCGTCTTCCTCATAAATATTCACATTTTTTATGCCTGCTCTCTTCAAATTCTGCCTTGCAAAGCTCACAAGCTCGGGCACAACCTCTGTTGTTATGACTTTGCCTTTTTCACCCACTATTTTTGCAATTATCGCTGCCTGATACCCGGAGCCTGTGCCAACTTCAAAAACCTTCTCGCCTTTCTGCAATTCCAGTGCATGAGTCATTATCATGACTGTTGTAGGCTGGGAAATTGTCTTGCCCCTCAGCAAAGGCAGAGGCATGTCATGGTAAGCCGCATTCCTAAGCTCTTGAGGTATAAACTCTTCCCTGTGGACTTCCCTAAATGCGTTTAGCTCGGCATCTTTAAAGCCAAAATTATCCTTCCAGAATTTTAAAAGCTCAGGTTTTTGTGCCATATCAACTGTAAAGATAAGCAGATACTTAAATCTTTTTCCTATTATCAACAATCCTTTTCTCCTTCAGTTCTGTTTCCATTCCTAGTTTTTGCAGCAATGCTTTCAATTCTGCCTTTACAATTGCCGGTGTTACTTCAGTTTCTGCAATTATTTTATTTTTCAGCTCATTCTTTAATTTCTCAAAATTAGCCTTCTTCTTCGGTGCAACATAAACAACAAGCTCGTCGATTTCATATGGATCATTGTTTTTCTTTCTTATCTCAACTTGCCATTCCTCAATACCTTTATGAGCCATTATGGAAAAGAAGGCATTAAGGTTGACAAAGCTGCCTTTTATTTTAGTCAAGGCAAATTCCCTGTATTCAGAGCTTCTTTCAATAGCAGCGTCAATCCTTGGCAAAGTTCTTCCGCAATGATGGCATTTTTCATAATACAAGCCTTTTGTTATGTCTCCGGTTTTATATCTTAAAAAAACAGAGCCGCGCCAATCTAAAGAGGTATAAACAATCTCGCCTTTTTCTCCTTCATTCACCCTTTCCCCGTTTTTGTCAACAACTTCTATGAACTCAAAATCAGGGTAAAGATGGTAGCCTGATTCCTCATTGCACTCAACCCAGGCTGCTTTTCCCTCTGTAAAGGCATATGTTGACAAAACTCTTGGATTTTCTGAGCCAGCCGAAGCTAAATCACTTTTTACCTTGTCCCTTAAACCAGGAGCTACCCTCTCGCCGCCGAAAACAACCAGATTCAGATTTCTGAAATTGCTTTTTCGCTCTTTTGCAGTCCTTATTAGGTGGTAGAGGTATCCGGGCATGCCCGCAAGGCAGTTTGCTTTCATGCCTTCAATCGACTTTATTATTTTGTCTGTGCCTAAAATTTTTCCCCCGCCTGTATGCAGGCAAAGCAAATTTGTGCCTTTTGCGGCATAAAATGTCTGCCAAAAAGCCAGATGAGGCGCGTAAGGAAAGGCATTGATGACAATGTCGTTAGCGGAAACATCCAGCACATTAATCATCCTTCTGCCGCTTTCCTCCAGCCTTTGCATGTCATAGGCTGTGTAAAAAACAGGTGTTGCATTTGCCGTTCTTCCTGTTGTAAAATGAATATGGCATGGCTTGTATTCATGATATAGCTGGTTTTTGTTGAATATTATTTTTATTTTTTTATTCAATGAAGCATACCGGCTTATCAACTGCTTGTTTGGCTGCAGCACAAAATCAAGGGATTTTTCAGGCTGCTTTTCAGTCGGGGCAATGTCTTCCTTTGCAGTAAACGGGAGTTTTTTCAGGTCTTCTGTTGTTTTTATGCCTGAAAAATTTATCTTGTTTTTCTTGAATAATTTATAATAGAAAGGATTGTATGGGATTTGGTTTCTGATAAAATTTCTCAACAGCCTGTCTTGTAATTTTATTATTTTCCCAGGGCTTAGGTATTGTATAGTGCACCAGCCTGCCATATGAGTCAAAACATTTTTATAGCATAAAAAGATTGCTATGGCTATGGTTGAGAAAGAGCAACATTGAGATTGAAGGCAGCAAAGTAAAGATACTGATGACTTTCACAACACCGATGTGCCCTTACGGGCCGCAGCTTATGGACGATGTACGAAGGCAGGTTTCTGCAATTGAAGGCGTTGGCGAAGTTGCCATTGACTTGACATTCAGCCCTGTCTGGAGCCCTGAAAAGATGACTGAGGAAGCGAAGATTGCGCTGGGGATCTAAGTTAATACAATGCATGCTAGAAAATTTAGAATTTCTGATGCTGCAGAAGTGGCAAGAATGCATCGCAATACGATAAGATTTGTTAATAGTAAAGATTATCCTCAAAAGCAAATCAAAATTTGGGCGGACAGAACGTCAGCAAAAAGATTTAGAAATTCTATTGATATGTTTTATCGTTTTGTTGCTGTAGATAACGGTAAAATAGTTGGCTATGGAGATTTTAAAAAAGAAGGTGAATTAGCTGGACTTTATGTACACAAGGAGTATCAAGGAAAAGGCGCTGGCTATTTGCTGCTTAAAAAACTAGAAGAATCTGCTAAACAAAAAGGGATTAAAAAATTTTATATGTATTCTACCATAACAGCAAAAGATTTTTATAAAATGCATGGTTACAGAATTGTCAGAAAAACAAAATTCTCAATAAAAAATCAGAAATTAATAGTTTATTATATGGAGAAGAAGCTAAGATGATTCAGGATATGATAGGCTATATCGCCGGCGTTTTCATTCTTTTTAGCATAGTGCCGCAGATAATAAAGTCCTACAAAACTAAAAGCGTAAAGGACATTTCCATATTAATGCTTATTTCAATCCTAATTGGCACAGCTTTCTGGATTGCCTATGGCATTATGGTACAAGGGATGCCAGTCATAGTCTTGAACATCATCTATTTTTTCGTTGTTGCCTACCAGCTTTTTCTCAAGATAAAATACGAGAAATAATGGGCCCAAGAAGAATTGAACTCCTGCCCCAACCCTGTGAAGGTTGTGTCCTGCCACTAGACCATGGGCCCAAACGGCTAGAAATTAGTTTCTTTTATAAAATTTATTTATTTTTTGATTTATTGGGAATTATTGTGGAAACTTTATGATTCAGCCTTTAACTCGCCTTTTTCAACTTTATCCCTTGCTTCATTCGCATACCTATGAGCAAGATGCAACGGCTCCGGCAGCTTGTGCGGGAATTTCATGCACTTTTTGACGATTTCAACACTTGTCTTGAGGCTTATTTTGTGCCCCGGACTTATGTAAACGGGCTTTGACTTTTCCCTTGTCACTACAACTGCTGCCCTTGCCCCCTTGTCTACGTAAACGACATTTCCTTTTTCCTCGCCAACAAGCAATTGCTTTGCAATGCCGATTGAAGCAACATCAAAAGCAACCCCCATATGAGAAGCCAAGCCAAATCTTCTTGGATGAAGTATGCCATTGCCGTCAAAAATCATAATATCCGGCTTGTTTTGCAGCTTTGTAAATGCCTCTGAAATTGCAGGCCCTTCCCTGTACGCAAGAAATCCTGCAATGTAAGGCATATTTGCTTTTTTCACAGCAAAAACCTTTTCTTTAATCTCCATTGTCCTGAAATCGCAAACAACAACTGCAGCTACAACATTATCGTTGCTGAAAGCGCAGTCAACTCCCCCTATCAGCTCCGGCTTGTCAAAAGAATCCCTTACAATCACCTTTTTAGCCAGCTTGAGCTGCTCCTCTTTCAGCTTTTCAAAATCAATCATTGCAAAAAGAATAGAAAATGTTTATTTAAAATTTGTTGTTGTATAAATAGTAAAACAACACCAATCCGACCAGCACCAGAAATACTATGAAATAAGCCCAAAACGATGATTTTTCATCTCCGGATTCTTGGCTTGACTGGCTGGAGGCAGACTTGGGGGCTGATTTCTCAGGCTGTACTTTTTTGGCTTCGGCTTCGCGCTCTGCCTGCAACGCCTCCTTTTTGTTGAGGTATTCAATTTCGTCTAGAGCCTTGAGCGCGGCTTTTCTGCTGATTCCTTTCTCTCCAAAATCAGCCTCAATCCTTTTCAGGGAAATCCCCTTCTTTGAGTAGAATCTTCCAAGCTTCACCAATTCCCTGTGCGACAGCTCAGTTTTCATTCTACTTGCTCTTTAAAACGCCAGCCAGGTAAAGGAATACCAAGCCGGATGCGATCAGCAGCAGCGTTATTGGGATGCTGAACAGCACCCTTCTCAACTGCAATGCCTCCTCGTGCATTTTATGCTCAAATGCCGTGATTTCATGCAGGGCTTCCAGTGCTTCCCTTTGCCTCATGCCCCTTTTCAGAAGATAGTTTTCGATGTGGGCCAGCGACAAGCCTTTTTCAAAGGCGTGCTTTCCCCATTTGACAAGATGCTCATGCGCCATGAAGATTATTTGGCCCCCTTTTTCGTTTATACGTGGGGGTGGTTTGAGAAGAAAACGTTTTCGGGGGGCCAAATTTGAAGAGTGTAAGCTTTTTCACCTCTACTTTTTGATTTTATTGTGAACTCGTTACCTTACAACCGATTTTGGCGGCTTTCGCATTTCGCGTATCCACAGCAAGCCGATGTGCTGCAAGTCCTTGTTGAACTTGTCGCTTATCCTGTATGTCTTCTTGTACAAGTCGTAGTCGATAAGCCCCATGCTTTTCATGGGCGTCAATATTCTGTCGTAAAACTGCCTTTTGTTATAGCTTACCTTGACTTTCTTGCCCTTGTACGGAGGTTCCTCTATCAAGTCTGTTATCAAGCTGCCTTCATGAAGCTTGGTTGCGAACAAAGACATCTCTGTTTTGCCAATCTCTCCGCCATTGTCCTTCATCATCTCTATGAGCAGTTTAGCAACGATGATTTGCTGCTTTGTCGCAAAAATAACCTCATATATATCCTCAGGCAGGTTGAACCTGTCAAAAAGGATAACCATTTCTAACAGAAAGCAGAACCAGTATATAAACATTTCGCTTTTAGATACTAGTATAGGGAAATGTATATTGATTATTTAAAAAATTCATTTCCCAAAAAATTCCTTCAAAGCACTTTCATAATCCAGGCTGACTTCCATATCCCATTCTTCAGGAAAACAGCTGTAATAATTTCTCCAGGCGTATCTTTCGTCCAAGAAAATAATGGCTCCTTTGTCTGTTTCTGAGCGGATGCACCTGCCTGCATTCTGAAGGCATTTTGTGATGGCAGGCAAAACATAGCCGTACTCAAAGCCTTTGCCAAACTTGTCATCATAATATTCTATAAGCAGCTTTTTCTCAACATCGGGCTTCTCCAGCGGCAGGCCAGCTATGATTACCGACTTGAGCACTCCGGGCATATCAATTCCCTCCCCAAAAGAGCCTGTTGAGATGCCGAGAAGCACGGCTCCTTTGCCTTTATGGCTTTTGAATGCAGCCAAAAGCTCTTCCTTGTCTTTTTTTGTTTGAGTTTGTTTTTCTATAAATACCGGTTTTTTTGATTGTTTTTGCAGGTATTCATTAACATTAAGCATCAGCTCGTAGCTTGGAAAGAATATCGCCGAATTACCATTAACCAAATCAACAATATCGCAGCAGACATTTGCTATTTCAGCGTATTGCCTGTTGCTTCTTTGAACAAACTTTGTCGTCGTCTTTGGGATTATAAGATTGAGGCGGTTCTTTTTTGGGAAAGGGCTCTTGTATTCCTTTTCAACAGCCTCGTTAAAGCCGAGAATGTCCCTGTACATTGAAGTTGGGGTCAAAGTGCCTGACATTAAAATTGCAGAGCAGCTTCTCCCAATCACGTCCTTTGCCGCAAGCGAAGGGTCGAGGCACCTGTAGACCAGGCTTATTTTGAGCTTCTTGTCCATTTCTTTTTTCAGAATCCTTCCAAAGCCTATGTCGGAGCCGAGCCATGCCTCCAGGAACTTTGCAACGCTTAGCACATAGCTTATCTTCTGCTTGTCCCTTATGCCTTCTCCAATAAAGAAAAGCTCAGCTGCCATATCATCGTAGTTTTTTGACCTGCTTACGGCGTCAACCAGTGAATTTTTGCTGACAACACCCTCATTTTCTATGTCTTTCCCAACTTCAAAAACAGCATTCTCTACAATCTCCAGGCTGGCAACTGCTTCGTCACAGCCATGCCTTCCAGCCTCTTTTTTGGCGTTATCTATTAACAGGCTTGATGTCTTATGAGTCAAAAGCTCCCTGACCCTGTTTGGCAGGTTGTGGGCTTCATCAACTATCAGGATTACGTTTTCAAGCTCTTTTTTTATCTTGAGCAGGAAAGAATCCCTGATGGACGGATTGAAAATATAATAGTAATCCGCTATTATCACTTTTGCATTTGAGGCTGCCAGCGCAGCCAGCTCATAAGGGCACATCTTCTTGATTTTGCCCTGCTCGACGAACTCGTGCACATGGCACGGCCCGATAACTTTAAGCTCCTCAATTGCCTGGGCAGCGCCTATAGTGGGCTGCATGCCCTGCTTTCTTGTGTTTGAATAGAACTCGCAATTGCTTTCATCCCTCAGTGACTTGCAGTACTCGTGGAAAGCGCCTGTAGCCATTGCATCAGCGCCCTTTTGCAGGCACATCCATTTCTTGCCGATTATGTCAGCGCACCCGGCATCAATATCAAATTTCTGCCTTATCTGCTTCAATGTGTCAACAACGATTTTATGCTGGGTTTGCCTTGAAGTAAGGAAGAATATTGTCAGGTTGTTTTTGATTGCTAACGACAAGGCAGGCGCCAAAACTGCAATGGTCTTGCCTATGCCCGTAGGAGCATGCATTATTATGCGCTTTTTGCCCTTAATGGCATTATAAACATCGGAAATCATATTGCCTTGCACATCTCTTATTTTAGAATAAGGAAAGCAGATTTCTTTTTGAAGCTCTTCGGTCAGCATACTTCCTGGGTATTTTTATAGTTTATAAGGGTTTTTTATTTTCAGAGAGGCTGTTAAAATAAATTTCCACTCAATGGGTATGTATAAACATGATAAAAATAAACAAAAAACGAGAGCGACTTCCTGATTCAAAACGCGATAGAAGTAATTCGCTTGTGTTTATTCTACTTAATTACCAGCTACATCTATTTCTTTTACCACTCCCAAAAACTCAACAAAAAAGAAAGATTTATATAAAGAGAGTAAAAGGGTTTGGATATAAAAAGGTGAAAAATAATGGCTGGATGGTTAACCAAGTTTTTCAGTAAGATATTCAAGGCTCCGTTCATCATGCGATGGGAAATGAGGGGTGAAGGCAGGACTGTTTTTCGCGTTCTGAGGCACATGAGGTTTAAAATCTACAACAGCATTCCTGAGAAGGTTCTGAAGCATGATGTTACGCCTGCACTGAAAGAGCAGAAAACATTATTCAAAGATTCCAAAAAGGCAGTTGAATCAGAGTTTGAGCTTGGCTTTAATGAGCAGGTAGAAGAAACCCTTTCACTTAAAGAAGTTGAGGAAATAGAAAAAAGGTTGATGGAGCATGAAAAATTGCACGGCCCTATAAGTAACGAAGCTGAGTTTGGGCGTAAAATCAAAACTATACTTGCAAACGCACATGGAGAGGACAGGGAGCTTTATTTCAAGTATTTAGAACCGATTATAAGGGTTGCTGAAAAAAGAGGTGACTACAAAGCCTTGATGGAAAGGCTTAGATTAAGCATGAAGGATGATGAAAGTTTGTTGAATATATTATCAGCGCTTGCGCTAAGGCTCGAGGTGAGGGCAGCAAGCAAGGGGCTTAACAAGCTCAGGCGCGACAAAAAACGCGTGTATGATGCCTTATACACCTGGGATAGAGTCAAAAAAGACAAAAGGCTTGCAGAGTTGCATATTAAAACTGCGCTGGCTGAAATACAAAAGGACATAGAAACAGAACTGCACAATGATACCATCATTGCAAAAAGGGACTTCCTGCTGACACTGCTTACCTTGAAGTATATTGATGATGACGAAACATTGATGGAAAAATATTACCGCGATCAGGTAATGCCAAAACTTCCGGAAAACGAGAGGATAACGGACTTTGAGGAGCTGAAGACAAAGCTGGCTGAACATGCGCATGTGCTTGCGCAGGGATTAAGAAGGATAATGGCAGCAGAAGAGGAAGCCGGGAAGCTGGCTTTGGGAATAGAGGCAGCTGCACAGACGAAAAGGGAAGCAGCATAAATTTTATAATACTAAATTCAAAAAAGAGGCTTTAAAATGATGCAGGCAAGGGATTGGGTTTCTTTTTTTGCCGGACTGGCTGTTGGCTTGCTTGGGCTGCTGCCAATGCTCGGCTATTTTACATTTTTGAATGACCTGAAGGTTTCTGTTGTTGTATGGATAGTTGCAGTTGCTGCTTTATACCTAGTCTGGAATTCGATTATTGAAATAACAAACAGCAATATTATAGGCACATTCTCGATTGCAATTGCGGGAATAGCATTGCTTTCAGGATTGCTGCCTGTGCTTCACAGCTTTGGCATTGGATGGGGCTGGTTTGAGCTGAAGTGGCTGCCCGGCACAGTATACAATTTCATATTGATTATAGAAGGCGCTTTCCTGATGGTTGCCACTTTTGCAATGGAACTGTAAAATTTCTTATGGCTTAGGCGCGCTGCAGTATGGGTTTGGGATATTTATGTAATGCACCCAAATATAAGCCAGAACCAAGCCGAGAACCAGCGCAAAAATAAACATTGTAACCGGATGTGTTACAATTCCTCTCTTATCATTAAAAATTTTCATGCAGTCACCTTCCATTTATACGTATGGATTTGGAAAATTTATATATTTAATCCACACATAAGCCAGAACCAAGCCGGCCACAACTCCTATGAGGAACATGTACACCGGATGCGCTGATATCATTCCTTTTTTACTCTTGAAAATCTTCATGAAATCACCTTTTGATTTGATTAATTAAGTCCTGAAAAAGCATATATTTAAATATTTCTATTTGCTTGTGCCATTTCAGCAAAAGAGGTGTGTGATGGAAGTAAAGCTGTGGAAGAAGCCGAAAAACTGCATCATAATCGAGGGTTTTCCGGGCTTTGGGCTTGTAGGCACGATTGCATCGGAGTTCTTGGTAGAACATTTAAAGACAGAGCAGATTGGCAAGATTTTGTTTAATGACATGCCTGCCATGATTGCAATCCACGAAAGCAGGATAGTTGAGCCGCTGGGCATATTTTACAACAAGGAATACAACATCGTGATTCTGCATGCGATAATAGCCGCAAGCCATTACGAGTGGGAAATGGCTGATACAATAGCCAGGATAGCGTCTGACTTGCAGGCGAAAGAAATCATATCCCTTGAGGGGGTGGGATCAGGAGAGGACAGCGAAGGCGGCAGGGTATTTTACCACTCCGGCAATGAAAAGAGCGTAAAGGCTTTTGAGAAAGCCGGAATCGGGGCTTTGAAGGAAGGCATCATAATCGGGGTTACGGGCGCAGTGCTGCTCAGGATTGAAAAAACGCCTGTAAGCTGCCTGTTTGCCGAAACACACTCTAATTTGCCTGACAGCAAGGCTGCGGCCAAGCTTATCGAGGCCCTTGACAAATACCTTGGAATGGACTTGGACTACAAGCCCCTGATGGAGCAGGCGCAGAAGTTTGAGGAAAAGCTGAAAACCATACTGCAGAAAAGCCAGGAAGCGCAGGACATAAGCGAGAACCTTTATTTGTGATTCTGTATTTATTAACGAATATTTAAAAACTATATTCTATTACCCCTATAAAATGGAAACAAAGTATAAACGGGGACTTGTGATACTAGCAGCGGGCTTTCTTACAGGTTATTTATTAAAAGGATTACTTCAAAACATTCTAAAATATTTTCCATGCCAAAAGGATGCCCAGAAAATTGTAGAGCAATTGGAATCTGAATGGAAAAAAATTGCAAACCATCCCGGATATAACCCAATTTCAAAAGAAGTCAGTTTGCACTATAAATTTCCACCGGGAGCTGGGCTGGAATACCTAAGCTGTCTTGAAGACAGGGTGAGAGAGATTGGCAGGGAAAAAGGAGTCCATATATCCTTCTTCCAAGTTGATATGGAATACAACACAAGGTTTTATGTTGGAGTTTACAAGCCGAAAAAGGAAAGCCCTAGATAAGATAAATTTCACCAAACACCGAAACATAACCCTTAACCAAATCCTTATGCAGCTCAATAGCCTTTCTTCCTTTCTTAACCATAAAGTCAACAAATGCAAAGGCAACATCATGCAGGCCGTTTCTTGCAGGCTGGAAGTCAATGCTGTCTTTTATGCCCAGCCCCAAATTGTCTATGTTGTGATTTTTGATTGTTTTAGCCCACTCTATTGAGAAGGCAAAGGCTTTTGCCTCTTCATCGTGCCTGTTGGGCAATACATCTGTCAAGACATGCCCGATTTCATGCCCTATGACAAGCATCAAAGCATCAAGATGGTTTTCCCTGACAAATACTTGCTTTTTCTTTCCATTGATGGAGAAGCCCAGAATACCATTGCTCCATGCGCCAAAGCCAGAATGCAATAATCTGAATTCATCAAAAGGCAGGATGCTTATTGAAATTTCATCGGGTAATTTTTTGCCAGTCATTAATTCAAAAGCTTCTTTTACAATATCTTTTATTTTATCATTGTCGTCGATAAATCTTGTTTTTGGGCGAGACTGGTTGAGGAAGATTTCTGGCTGGAACGAATGGCTTGTGGCGTAGTTTGTCATGTATTTTTGCTGATTTTGATATTGACTGAGTTTGGTTGGATTAGTAAATGTTTCAGTATATTGCCTTTCAAAAATAACCGGATTTTCACCCCTAAAACCATAGTTGTCGTCGAGGCTTTTGGAAAAATAATTTACGCTTATGGGATTTTGCCGACGATAAGAATCTCCGACAATGTATTCCAGATTACCTGAATAGTGCATTTTTGGCTTGCCTCACTTTAAGTTAATTTGATTTAGTTTATATTTTTAGTGATTTTCTCCAAAACGCCTATAAAGGCTGAATTCAGGCTTTATACATCCTATAAATAGAAAATATGTGTCTAATTTCATGGTGCCTAATTGCTTAAAGTCTCACTTTTTGCTAACGGCATGTAAATTTGAGTGTCTTTTGACTGCGCCACAACAAGAGATAGTGATTTTTGATGTGTAAGCTGGGTTATTTGGGCAAAACTATGGCTTGGCATTTTTGCATATGAGTGCCTTGTTGCTTTGTCAAAGCATCTTGTTAAGAGGGTTGCCATTTTCTTGATAGTATTGATTTACCAGCTAACACTATTTTGCTAAGAATCTGTTATTTTCTGATAGGGAACTCACTCATTTTTGCTCTAGGAACTCTCACTTTTTACTCTGTAACATTACTTTTTAGATATATTTTTCTATATAGAAAATAAAATTATGAGTAAAATATATATTAGAAAATATAGTTTAGTAAATAGTTATAAAATAATAATTATTTTAATAATATTAATATAAAAGGTATAATAAAATATATTAATACACTCAAGATATATGATTAAAAACTAAATATTTTAATAAATTCTAATTGTGATTTTCCGGATTTTTGTATGATTTTTAAGCAAAAATTTAATAAGTTTTGAAAAAAATTTCATTAAAAATGCGCCAAAAAACTGCAAAATTTTTGATGATTTTTCTTGTAGTTTTTTTATTGTTTTTTTCAGCAAATTGCGCAAAAAATGTTAGTGTAAATCAAGTTTGGATTGATAATGGAAAAAATCTAATCAAGATAAACGTTGAAATTGCCGACGACAGCGATGAAATTGAAAAGGGCTTGATGTTTCGCGGGAAATTAAATGAAGATGCAGGAATGCTGTTTGTTTTCGGCGACAATGCAGTAAGAACTTTCTGGATGAAGAACACCCTGATTCCTCTGGACATGATTTTCATTGACGGAAATTTTGAGATTGTCGAGATCAGGCATGCTGTCCCCTGCTGGGCAGAGCCTTGCGCGTTGTACAAATCTGCGAAGCCGGCAAAGTATGTTTTGGAAGTGAATGAAAATTTTGCAATAAGGAACAGGATAAGCCTCGGCGACAAAATAAGAATTCCAGCTAAAACCAGCGATTGACTAAAAATAACAAAAGAAAGGCAATACATTAAAAATAATAAATAGAAATCCAAAGATATTTAAACAAGCGCTGAACAAAAACAGCCATGGCAGATGTAAAATGCAGGAAATGCAACGAGAACATGATGAAGAGAGGAATAATTCAGAGCGGCAATTCAAAGTATGACTTGTACAAGTGCAACGAGTGCGGCGCAGAGGAGATGAAAGCGATTGGAGTGAATCCTAAGTATCACAGGTGAAAACAACAAAAATCAAAATATTTGGGTGTTTTGCACAAAAAGCCCTGCCTCCGGGCATAAAATCTGGGCAAAGTCGATAATTCTGGGAAAAAAGTTCATCTAATGCCCAAAGTTTGGCGACCATTGAGGCAACCCACAATGGCTTGACTTTTCCGCAGAAAAGTTTGCCAAACGAGTATTATACGCCTGAAAGGTTTTAAACTTTGCTGGGCGAGTATCTTGTTTGAACTGGACTTTTTATTAAAAAGTTTGCTTAATCCATAGGGATTAGGCGAAGGTTCAAAGAGTGAAATCGGGTTTGAGTGTTTCATCGTGGGCTATTAGACGGACTTTTTTGTTTTAATATTTCAATTTCAAGTCTCAACTTCTCATTTTCCAATTGCAACTTATTTTTTGTTTCTTTTTCTATATCATCTCTAACCTCTGTTTGAGTCCATATCTGTTTTACTATAGGCTTAATATCTTTGTATATATAAACTATAATAATTATAATAACCCAATTTATAGGATTGCTGATTATTTGTTTGAAGGTTGAGTTTAAGTTAAAGGTAATAAGCAAATATGCCATAACAGCTACAAATACAAAAGTTATCAAAACAAAAGAAATTCTATACTTATGTTCTCCAATCATTTCCATTATTTTCTTTAGAATACTTCTTTTATTTAAATCCTCGTTTTCACGTTGGGGTGGGTGGCGGGGGGGATTGGACGGGGGCTGGATTGAATTTGTTTTAGTTAATGCGTTCTCAAACCCGATTTTACGATAGTTTTCCATAAATCTGAATGACGCAAGGAATTCGATTTTGCCACGAAACGAGTATTAGGCGAGTGGGCTTTATGCCCACCAATTTTTCCGCAGAAAAATTAGACATTTGCGGACACAAAAATGCTTTTGTTGTACTTTATGAAATAAAGTTCGCTTTACGAAAGTACAGGCGAAGACAAAAGGAGAAATAATGGCTTTGATTGTAAAATTAGTTATGGGCATTAGACGAACTCTTTTTTTTAATTAAGGAATAACATAAACCTAGAATCATCCCTATCATCCCAAAAAAAATTGGATTATAAATGAAACCATAAATCAAGGCAAACCAACCACAACTTTCCCCAGAGCCTAAATTTAAAAAATTGCATAACATCTGATCTGGTATCAGTCCAGCGTAATAGACAAAAATAGAAGGCATACTCTCTCCCATTAAGACAAAAAATGGTATTTTAACTAATCCAATAATCAAACCTATAACACCACCTTTCTGCCAATATTTCAACTTTTTCCAAAATTTCATCTATTACTTTCAAAAATTTCAAAATATAAAAACATTGTCATAGGGCGGGAGGGTGGGGGTTTGGTGGGTGGAAGGATTGATTTTGTTTTTTTAGTTAATGGAGCATTTTCACCAAAAACTTCAAATGCATTAAAAAATGCTACATTTTTAGCTTAGCAGTAGGCTTAAACATCAGTTAATGCGTATCAAAGCCATTATTTCGTTGGTTAATACGAATGTTAATGAGTGAAATTATAAAAAGTGTCCGCAAATGTTCGCCTAATACGGATTGGGCGAAGTTTTTTATACTAGTTCTGTCAAAGTTTTAATGAAAAAGGTGAAAAATGCTTGACAAACTCGAAACAGAACTGAAAATAAGGGGTTTCAGCAAGCGAACCGTTGACTCTTATATTTACCACAACAGGAAATTCCTTGATTTTGTTAAGAAAGAGCCTCAAAGCGTTGATGAGAATGATGCAAAGCGCTACATTGCTTACCTGATGTCAGAGCGGAAATTCAAGCCAAGGAGCGTAAATCTTGCCTTAAGCTCGCTCAAGTTCTTCTACAATGAAATCTTGCGGAATCCAGCCTTTAATGCAGTCAAGGCCCCAAAATCAGAGAAGAAGCTTCCGACAGTGCTGACAAAACAAGAGATAAAAAAAATGCTTGAAGCTGTCAAAAACCCAAAGCACAAATTACTGATTGAGTTCATGTACTCCTCAGGATTAAGGGTGAGCGAATGTGTTTCATTAAAGCTTGATGATCTTGACTTGGCTGAAAAAATCGGCAAAATCAAGCACGGCAAGGGCAACAAGGAAAGGTATATCATTTTATCGGATACACTGATGCAGCATTTGACTGATTACATCAAGGCAAAAAGAGATGAAAGCTCCTATATTTTTTCAGTGAAAAACCGCCCAATTACAGCAAGGCAGGCCCAGAAGGTTGTCAAGGAAGCCGCAAAAAAAGCCGGCATAAAAAAAAGGGTTTTCTGCCATGCGCTAAGAAGCAGCTTTGCAACACATTTGCTCGAGGCAGGCACAGACATACGGGTAATCCAGGAACTGCTCGGGCATGCTGACCTGTCAACAACGCAGATTTACACAAAGGTTTCAACGCAGCAGCTTAAGAAAGTGAAAAGCCCCCTGGACAGCCTATGACAGCCTATGAATGCTGGTAAGTCCTGGGCTCAGGTGTTATTCTGTCAAAAATTTCGATAATGCCGTAGTAAAGCGGGAAAAAGGCAAGTATTGCCATTAAAGTAAAGATGTCCATTCTTATGACGTTGTATACAATCGGGGTGAACATGACAAGGATGTAAGTAACCCACCTTATTTTGCCGATGAAAAAAACAATCTTTTTTGTCTTTATGCCTGCAATAATGACATAAATCCCGTATGCAAAAACTGCAAATGCGGTAAAAAATTTGAGAAAGACTCCAAAAGTTAATTTAGTTATGATGCCGTCTGCAATGAGGCGATGCATGTACCTTGCCCAGTCAATGCTTGCAAGTATTGCAATCGCGCCGTTGCTTATGGCGTTGCCGAAGCTCGTGCCTTTCTTCTCCTGGTAAAACTCAGTGAAAAACCAGTTGATCCATATAGGAATGATTATCCAGAACATCTCGGGCTCTTCAATCGGGGCTGCGAATATGCTCAGCCAGTGCAGGAACAAGTGCCATATAGCCAAGAACGTCGATGAAACTATGCCAAAAAAGCTGATCAATATCACCTCTTTAAAATGGATTATTCAAGCGAGTATAAAAACATTATCTAAAAAGGAAAAATAGTCTGTTGCCTCGCTTTCAGCTTTAATCACATATGCGCTTAAAACTTATTATCAAATATAAAAAGTTTTCAGAATCCAAACTCCTGCAAGCTCAGCTGGAGTATGTTTTCCTTGGCCTGAAGCGTCTTGAACTCTGGCTCAAGCCGCAGATAAGGCTTTGAGTTGATGTACCTCTTGAGGATTGGAACGCCTTTTTCTATGATTGAAGTCACGTAAGTGCCTGCAAGGTGCTCAGACATGCCAAGCCTTTCTGCTATGTCATAGTAAGTCACGCCGCTTTTCTCCTCTTCAAGAGTGTATATGACTAAAAAAACACGCTGCTCCATCCTGTTCAGCCTCTTTAACTCAAAGCGATTCCTTTGGGCTGCCGGCATGGCAAGCTTTGACTCAAGGAACATCTGGATTTGGTCAACCCTCTCGCCCAGCCTGTCGAGCTTTCCCTCTATCTCGCCGATGTACTCATAATTCGCAGTTATCTCGTTTGTGTTCTCGTTTATTGCCTGCAAATGCTCCTCCAGCTCGTGCTTTATTCCTAAAAACTCCGCCCTCAGCCTTTTGTTAAGGATGCTGAGGCACAGACTCCTCCCCCTAAGAAAAATTCTTCCAAAAATATTAATCACCCCAAAAATGCTGGGCAGAGAGGTTGTTTAAATAGTTTTTGGAATTTGAAATTCCAGAAACCCCGAAAATTCTTTAGAATTTTCGATGGTTTATGTTTTAATGCGTTTTAATGAAATACCTTCGCCTTTGAGATATAGTGTTTCTCCTTGCCCTGCCTTATGACGCCTATGTCATCAATCTCCTCAAGCTCCTCAAGAAGCCTGTAAAACGAGCTTTTTGAGCACAAATTCTGCTCGTCAACAACCATTTCCTTGAGCTGCAAAGCCGATATCTTCCCGTATTTTTTAATGTAGGAAAGCATCACGCTCTTCACATACTCCTTTGAGTTTCTTGTAAGCCTTTTTATTATCTTCTCTCTCATTGAGGGCTTTTTCTGCTCTAGCATCTGAAGCCGCTTCTCGATGTGCGACAGGTCCATAATCTCACGCTGGGGCTGCACCTGCTGCACGGCATGCCTCTCGCTTTGCCTCTCCACAGCAAGCGCTTCAACTTTCCCGTTTAATTCCCTTATTCTTGACATTATGCCCTCAAAAGAGTAATAATCATCAATAATTCTTCTTATGTCGTCCCTTGTTCTTGGCATGTACGAAAGCTCAAGCTGAAGCCTTTTTACAAGCTGCTCCTGCTCGACACTCCTCCTGTAGAAATAGTTTATCCACTGGAAAATGTTTGTCGTGTCCCTTTTTACGTTTGCAAATGACTTCTTCAGCAGATCGTTCATCTGCCTCAGGCTTTTTTCCGTATTGTCTTTTTTCCAGAACATTGTTGAGTGCCGATATTCCCAATTATTTAAATCTTTTCATTCTTGGGAATATTTTGGGATTATAGTAAGACCATATTGGGAATAATTATAGACGATAAAGTTATATATTTGAGACTAAAATAGGATAATTTTGGGAATGTATTGGGACTTTTTGGGAATGGGTGTTTTATTGGCAGGCCCAAGATTAATTTTGCAACGGTTGTGCAAATGAAAAATTAAAATAAAAAAAGCGGGCAGTTGAATGGAATCAGGCATAATTTTTTAGGAAGTTAAATAAAAACATGCGAAATACCGGTTTTGCCTGCAAGGAGCAGGAATTTTAATTGAATTCGGGCAAAATTGGAAGATTAATTGTAAATATTATTTTCAATATGGAAAATAAAGTATTAATACAACTTTACTCGTGAAAAGTGAGAGTTTAAAATGAAGGAAATCACCTCAAAATCAGGGCTTGCGATCGTTTTGTCGCGCTTGGAGGGCTTTTCAGAGCCAAAAGTGAGACAGGAGCAGTACATGATGGACAGCGAAATAGGGGCATCTGTACTGTGGAATGCCTGCCTGCTTGGCGATATATTGGGAAATAAAGTGGCTGACTTAGGCTGCGGCACGGGAATGCTGGGAATAGGGGCTTTATTGATGGGTGCGAAGCAGGCTTATATGGCTGACAACGATGAAAAAGCACTTGAAACAGCTGCAAAGAACATCTCAAAGCTGAAAAGTGAGGGTTACAGGCTGGGAAAATCCGAGCTTATTGCCGGTGACATAGGCAGGCTGAAGATAAGGGCTAATACGGTGCTGCAGAACCCGCCTTTTGGCACAAAAGCAGCCCATAGCGACATTGTTTTTCTCGAAAAGGCACTTGAAACAGCACCTGTTGTGTACTCCTTCCACAAAAGTGAGACTAAGGGCTTTTTGGAGCGGTTTTTCAGGGGAAAAAATGCCGTGATAACCCATGCCTGGGACTTCAAGTTTCCGCTGAAGGCTACTTTTTCATTTCATCGACGGCAAATTCACAGGATTGACGTAAGCTGCCTGAGGATTGAGGCGCAAAAATAAATTTTGCCGTCGACAAAAACAAGCAAGCAAGGCAAAATCAGGCAGCAAAAGGTTTTTAAATAAGGCTGAAACCCTACAATCCCTGAAAAATGGAAATAAAAATTCTCGACGATAAAAAAAGCAAACTGATGATTGAAGTAAAGGGCGCTGACCACACTCTTTGCAATGCGCTGAAGGCTGAGCTGTACAACGACAAACATGTCAGGATTGCCACTTACTCCATAAGGCACCCCCAGATAAGCCTGCCGCAGATTATTGTGGAAACTGACGGCGAGGAAAGCCCGAGAAACGCCCTTATAAATGCTGTTGAAAGGCTGCACAAGACAAATGCAAAGTTCAAAAAGGAATTTGCAAAGGAGATAAGGTAAAAAAAGATATTTCCCATATTTTTCAAAGTTCGTCTAAAATATCATTTTATATAGGAAAATAATTCTTAAAAGCCACCAAAAAGCTTATAAATTCATAGTGCCTAACTTATTACAAATTTTTGAAATGTTATTGATAAAATACATAAAAAATAAACCAAACGAGAGCTTCCTCTGAAAGCAGTAGCGAAAGAGGAGACCTGCTTTTGCTGTTGGATTCGATTGAATAAATATACTATAAAAACAAATAAAATAAAACAAATAAAATGTTCTTCAGGATAAAGAAAATAAAGGGCAGGGAATACGCATACATTGTAGAGAATTCCTGGAAGAGGAAGGGAAGCAGGCAGAAGGTTAAAGGCTATATTGGGAGGGTTTACGGGCTCAATCTTAAAAATGAGGCTGATTTTTTCAAACACTTTAATATTGAGGATGCTGAATCCTACCTGCAAAGCGGCGATTTTGCAAAAATAATAAAGGATTTGGCTGAGTGGGAGATTCTGAGGCACGGCATAAGCAAAGATGAGTTTTTGATTGACTTAGCCAATGCAAGGATTGAAAAAAACGGCAAAAAAGTTGCATTCCACATTAATGAAGGCTTTATGTGCAGCCTTACCCTGAGGAACCTGCTGGAGTTCAGGGCTGAAGGCGACGAGGAAAATGACGGTTATCGCTTTGCGAGGGCTTTTGTCGAGGCCGGCATTAAGGTGCCTCAAAATGTCTTTGTCGGTTTGTTTGGAAAATTATATAAGTAGATATAAGATGCTACAACATAAAAAACAATTAAAAAATAAAACTAGAGCGTCCTTTGGCTGCATAGTGTTGAAGGACGCCCGCTTTTGATATTTTAACAAAAATGGTGAAGCTGATTGGAGTGGTTTTAATTGTAAGCAGCCTGATTTCGCTGGCTGCAGGCGCCATCATAGACATAAATTACGGCAGCCATTCGCAAGTCACAGGCAATGCCATATTTAACATAGCTACGCAGCCTCCTGTGCCAATGTGGGGCTATGACTATTTGGCAGGAATTGCCTTTTCGTACTCGATTGTAAGCTTTATAATGGGTGTGATGTTCTTGGTTAGGTTTGATGCAAACCGCAAAATATAAACTTATTTAAACCCTCAAAGTTCCCAGTTTTCATGGTTTCTAAAGCTCCAAGGCACATAGCCATAATTCTGGACGGCAACAGGAGGTATGCCGGAAAGATTGGCGTGCAGCCGTGGAAAGGGCACGAGTTTGGCTTGAAAAAGCTGGAGGAGCTATTCAAATGGTGCCAGGACACTGGAGTGAGGGAATTGACTCTTTACGCTTTCTCCACAGAGAACTTCAAAAGGGCAAAAAGAGAAGTTAATTACCTGTTCAGCCTGTTCAGGCACGAGGTTGAAAAGATCAAGGACGGAAAAGGCATATTCAAAAACGGCATAAGGTTTAATTTCATCGGCAGGCTCGGCATGTTCCCCGATTCCATGAGAAAGCCCATGCTGGAGGTAATGCAAAAGACAAAGAAGCGCAACAGGCTCATAGTTAATTTTGCGATGGCATATGGTGGCAGGCAGGAGATTGCTGATGCTGTCAACAAGGCAGCCAAAAAAATAAAAAATAAAAAAATTGATGAAAAAATGATAGCAAAAAACCTTTACTTAAAAAGCGAGCCTGAATTGGTTATAAGGCCTGGCGGAGAGATAAGGACGAGCAATTTTTTGACATGGCAGAGCGTATATTCAGAGTGGATTTTTGTGCCAAAGCTGTGGCCCGAGTTTACAAAAGAAGACTTAGTCAAGTGCATTGCCGAGTACAACAAAAGGGAGAGAAGATTTGGGGAATGAAAAGATATAAAAACAAGGGCTTGCCAAAAATCAATAAAGATTGAAATCAAATTTACAAGGTGCTTTTGATGGATTGCTATGGGGAGTTTGAATTGCAGGCGAGAAATGCCGCCGAGGCTTTCAGGCAGATTGACAAGAAAGAAATTATAAGGGTTATAAGCCACCTTGACGCTGACGGCATAAGCGCATGCGCGATAATGATAAAGCTGCTCAACAATGAAAACAGGAAATACTCTGTTTCAATAGTCCAGCAGCTTAACAGGGCTGTTTTAAGCCAACTGGCTGCAGAGCCTTATAAATGCTTTATCTTCACTGATATAGGCTCAGGAGTGATTAGCGATATAAAAGAGCTTCTTAACGGCAGGAAAGTGTTTGTTTTGGACCATCATAGCATAGAGGGCTACAGCGCTACTGACGGAGTTGTTCTAGTCAACCCCCACATTTGCGGCATTGACGGCGGCAAGGAAATTTCAGGGGCAGGGGTTGTCTTTAGGTTTGCGTGCGCTGTTGACAAGGCTATGGAAGAGCTTGCGCATATTGCAATCATCGGAGCAATCGGGGATTTGCAGGAGCAGAAGGGGTTTTTGAGGCTGAATCAGGAAATACTGGACATTGCTGTGAAGAAGGGCAAAATCCAAGTCAAAAAAGGGCTTCGGATTTTCGGCTCCCAGACAAAGCCGCTGCACAAGGCCCTTGAATACTGCACAGACCCTTACATTCCGGGAGTTTCCGGCTCTGAATCAGGAGCAATCCAGTTTCTTTATCAGATTGGCATTGAGCCGAAAAACGGCAACGGCTGGAAAAAGATCGTGCATCTTGATGAAGATGAAATGAAAAAGCTTGTCACAGGCATAATAATGAAGAGGCTTAATGAAGCCAACCCAGATGATGTTCTTGGCAATGTTTACATACTGCCTCATGAAGAGGAAGAAAGCCCTACAAGGGACGCAAAGGAGTTTGCAACATTGCTGAATGCATGCGGCAGGCTTGGAAGGGCTTCATTCGGCATTGGAGCCTGCCTGAATGACAAAAAAACAAAGCAGCAGGCTATAAGAAGCTTGGGAGACTACAAAAAAGAGATTGTCAATGCCTTGAACTGGTACAATAACAACAAGTTCACTGATGACATCTACTGGGGCAATAAGTTTGTAATAATAAATGCTAAGCAGAACGTGATGTCAACAATGATTGGCACTTTGGCTTCTATATTGTCAAAGTCAAATGTCATGACAAACAATGTTTTTATACTTTCAATGGCCCAAGCTATTGACGGCAGCACAAAAGTTTCATTGAGGACAACAAACAACCTTAACGGCAATCTGGACTTGAAAAACATTATTGAGGAGATCATTGATGGCATTGGCAATTCTGAATCCGGAGGGCACCAGAATGCTGCTGGAGCTGTTATTCCAACAGACAAAGAAGCAAATTTCATAGGGCAGGCAAAGGAAGTTCTCGGGAAGTATGCGATGGAAGAGAGGATTGGGTAACCATATTTTTATTCTGGGAAGTATAAACAAACCAAAAGGTTTATAAATTGTTACTATTATTAAGTAAATACATGTTTTAGGAGCTATAATGGAAAATTTAACCGAAGCTAAAAAAATAGACGAAAGCCATTCTTCCGAGGATGACACACTTGAGGATAAAGTATCTAAGGAATTAAGCATGCGTTGGGAAGGGACATTAAAACAGATAGGTTTAAGTTTATATAAAACAATTCAAGGAATCCACAAGAATGAGCAAGGAGAAGTAGAAATACCTAAAATAATCAAAAATATCGGGCTAGAGAGATTTCTTCAGCTTTCTTTGACACGCCCTCTAAATACTATGCTCCATATGGCACTATATAAACCTTCTATTGAGGATTATTTTGGAAAAAGAAAGACAAGAAACATCGAATCTTGGCTTGGTAACCAATACCAAATTCTCAGGAATCATATTAGAAATGGGTGGGCTAGACGACTTGCTGAAGCCTATGATGTTGAAGAAATCCAAAAAGATAATCCTCTTCTAAGGAAGAATAGCCAGAAGAAATTTATTCTACAGCTGTATAGTCAAGCAGAGGGTTATTTAAAAGAGCTGCAATGGATTCTTAGAAATGTAGTTGTTAAGAATGCAAGGGCTAGGGAGGGGGAAAAAAAAGCAAATACCCATCTTAATATCCTAGATGAAAGATATAGGCATTACCCTACTGGGCCCAGATACGCTTATGATTCGCACCAATCATACAATAACGGGAGTACTGAGGGTAGTAATTCTACTGAATTAAATGCTTGTTCTAATGGAGTAATTGCCCAGAATTCCAAGCTTAGGCAAAAAGTTCATCGCAACTATAAAAAATTAAAAACTAATTTACCGAGGGTCCCTTATTATCATAGTCCACTTTATTTAAGGTAACAGTGATTATTGTAATAGAAATTAGAACATAACTCACAATATCGTCCTTATCCCGTCAATCTTGTCGGCTACTTCCTGCCCTGTCTTTGTCAATGTAAGAAGCTTTAATCTGCCCTGTTTCTCAAAGTTAATCAAGCCTGCTTTCTGCATCTCCTGCAATATTTTGACAACATGTGAATAAGTGCAGTCAACCTGTTTTGCTATTGAAGAAGCATAAATCTCGCCTTTGGCGTTTTTCAGCTCAACCAGCATCATGGCGGGCTTTTCCCTGAAAAAAACGTTGAAAATCTCCTTGTTAACCATCAATACAACCCCCATATGTTGAAAATCATAGATTTTCAAAATGCTCGGAAATGCTATGCATTTACCGACATATCTATTTCAGAATATATTTTGCATTATATAGGGAGTATTTAAAGGTTTCGAATTTAGTGATTTAGGCGACGAAACACAATAAAAATTATTTTTCAGCCAAATAAAATATCAGCCTTCTGCACTATATCTCGCAGCCAGATTAGTCACAGAATCAAGCTGCTTTTGTATCACTGAATCGTCTTCATCGCCGTAAGAAATCAGCATTTTATCCAAGTCCTTGAAAACATAACTGCCAAAATCGCTGTTTGGCTTGTTGTTGACATAAAACCTTAATTTGCCGCTGTTATCGCTGCAGTAATTATTCCCGTCAAGAACAAGGCAGTTGTTGTTCAGGCTGCCTTTCAGCGACTTAAGCAAATGCCCGATTGTCAAGCCTGTTGCATGGACATGGACAACATCTCCAATGCCTTCCTCAAAATGAATAAATCGTGATGCAAGCTGGTATTTCCTCTGGGAAAAGTCAATTGAATTGCCGTTTATGTAGACCTTTACATCAGCGTGCTTGTGGGTTGAGCGCAAATTCCCAATACCGCTCAGCAAATGCAAATCGTTATTATCCATCTGCATTTCATGAAGCTGCTGAATCAAAGCGCCTTTTGAAAGCCACTGCCACAGAAATAAGGCTGTCAAGACTAAAATCACAGCATACAAAAACAAGTCTTTTTTTCTCATTGCCCTTGCTCCTCTATTTGCTGAGGCTGTACAATCTCGTTTTTAGCCAAATCCTTGTAAGTCCCGACAACTGATAGCTTTCTAAATACGTACGAGCCATCCTCTTCCAAAGAGAAAAACTGCCTTAAACCAGTGCTTGAGGGATAAACATCAATTTCTTTTGACAATATTATTGTCGGAACTTGCGTTATGTTGTACTTTGCAATCAGCTCTTTTCCTTTTGCATCACTTGCATCATAATTTTCTTCTTTATCAAGCTTCATGGCAAACCCCTGCGGATTTGCGAGTATAAGCTTATGCTGGCTTACATTGTAGCATTCTGTGCATCTTTTATCTGTTAAATAAGTAATATCCACAAGACCTCTTAATTTTCCTGTAGTCAGGTTGATGTAAGGCGGGCTGACCATTCTTAAAACATGGGAGCCGTCAGATTCTACGCTTCCTATCTGAGGCCATGCCTGCTGCATGACCTGGTAGGCAGAGGCTTCTTTTGACAGTACAATGGAAGGAACAAAGCCAATTTTATACCTGCTTATTATTTCCTGGCCTTCATTGCTGCCTGCATCAATTATTTTTTCTTCGTAGATACTGACTCCTGCCCTTTTTATCTGACCTGCCAGAAAGCCCATATCATTGCATTTTTCGCATGAGGCATCTTTCAAATGGTATAAAGTGACCCTGCCTTCTATCTTTTCTGTGAGCGCATTTGTGTAAGGAACATCTGCCCCTGCAAGCAACAAGGCGTCTTGAGCCTTTCGCAAGCCATTTACATTAACTTTGTCAATTTCGCCTGTCACGACAATAGCAGGTATTTTCTCAAGCCCATACTTTTTTATGATTTTCCTGCCTTCTGCCGAATCAAACTCAAGCACTGATTCTTTTGTTATGTTGGCATTGGAGCCTTTTATGCCGCTTATTACTGCCGATATGTCAAAGCAGTCAGGGCATTTAGGGTTTATTATTGATGTAAGCTCTATTTTTGCAGGCTTCAGCTTTTCCTGAACTGCTTCTGAAGCTTTTTTCAAGTCCTTGTTTATGTTTAATGTTAAAATAAGGTTTATTATAAGAATAATTCCAAGCAGAATAGTCAATCCTATGAAAATGTCAGCTAATTTAAGCTTTTTAAGAAAATTCATTGCCTCTTTTTTTTCAGGATCCATAAAACCTCATAACATTACAGCTTGCAGCCTGTCAATGCCGACAGCCTGTCAAATGACTGCACATTCTCATGCCATGCGCCGTTTATAACCCATGTTGGGGTTTTCTTGATGCCGGGCAAGTCATTAAATTCGTGATAATTTATGTACTTGAAAGATTTGCCAAACATTCCTTTTTGGGCCTGTGTGTATTTGCACCAGCCCATTGCGCCGTACATGACAGCGCCTTTATCGCTGAGGCACTTGGCAAAATCGTTATAAGGGCCTGGCTTGTTGATTGAATAGGCAGAGTAAGCAACAGTTGCAAGCACAACAAAGCCGATTACGGCTGCTATGATGTAATATTTTGATTTGCTCGGCTTGCTTTGCTCTTGTACAGCCTGCTGCTCAAGCCTTTGCTCATGCTCTTTTTGGGCTTCTGAGCTTTGCTGCCTAAGCTTCTCCAGCCTAAGCTTGCGCTTCTCTCTTCTTGTAAGCTCCATTTTACTTTAGGTTAAAGTGCAGAGTCTTCTGAACCCAAAGCTTCTATTGGCGTGTCTGCATAATCTCCGCTAGGAGATACTCCGCAGCCGCCGCCGACATACTGCCCCTGCTGCTGCCCCTGCTGGTTGTAGGTTGCATAGCCCGCTGTGTCATACTGCTTGCTGCAGCCAACCAAAAAAACACTAACCACTAACACTGCCAATATGGCTGTTTTTATGTTCATTTTTTACCACCCGTTAAAATGTTCAACATCCGCCTACCATTGAGGGCAGGTCATTCAAGTTTGACGGAAGGCTTCCGGAGCCTTGTGCTGGAGCGCTTCCGACACTGACTTTGCCTGTTGCTATGCTTGTCTTAAGGCTGTTAAGCTGTATTGCCTGGACCGCGGTGAGCAGCACCAAAACAACAAGCACCACCACAATTATAACATTCCTGTTCATTTTATAACCTCCTTGTGTTGTTGGTTTTTATTTAAATATTTGGATTTTAATTGGCATAATTCTGAATTTAATTTTCATTTATTTCAACAGCCGCCTACCATTGAGGGCAATTCATCTAATGGAGTAACTTGAGCATGGGTTTGCTGTTGGGTGCTTGATGCTTGCTGCAAAAATTGCTGCCTTATTCCAATTGAGCCTCCATGGGTAAGTATTGTTGCAGGCTGCTGACCTGTGTAAACAAGATAATCCTGTATCATGCCTTGAGGATACCAAAGCCCTTTCCACTTGGTCATTTCTCCCAGTATTTGCTCGTCTGTGTAATCAGGATAGTACTTTATGAAGAATTTTGCCATGCCCTGCCACGCATAGCTATGGGCGCAACCACATCTGTTAATTGTTGTGACGCTGTTTGGCCCGCCACAGCAAAAGTCGCATGTAAAGACTGATGTAAGCCTTTGCCATCTCTGCTCTTCTTCTGGAGTTAATTGAATTGCATTTGCTGTGCCAAACCTTCTCGAGCCAAGCAATGAAGCCCAGACTTTTTGGCTTGTTAAAGGGTCGTCAAAGCTAGCTCCTTTTACATTTTCAGCACCTGGACCTTCTAACACATAAAATGGGGTTCCTATAGGTACAACTGTTGCTATCGCATCTTGTGTAGGATTGCCAGTGCTCTTTGGAGGAGGAGTTTCGCTTATTGTAGTCCATTCAACAAGCTTTGTTGTTCTTCCATCAGGGTTAAGCTGTGGGCCAATTACAATGCCGCCTTTGCCGGAGCCAAGAAGCCTTGCAGGAGCTGATGAAGTTGATTTAACAATGCTTCCTATAGATGATGTTGTACCGCTTACCAGTGCATTCACTTGGGATATTTGAAATTGATTGAATAAAATCAGAACAGCAACAAAGGCAACAATTCCATAGCTTAACCTTTCATGAAAGGTTAATGGCGTTTTTTCTTTTTGAACATGCTCATGAACAGCATGAACTCCATGATGCGCTGGATGATGTTTTTCATGCTCCTCTTTGCTCAGAAACAGCCATACAACCAAGCCGATAAGCGCAAGAATCAGAATGAATGAAACTGCATTGAGCAAAATGCTCGGCAAAAGTCTTGCAAACTGGAACTGGTTGAAGACAAGGATTGCGCCTACAACAATAACTAAGAACATTATGACTTTCTCTAAAAAGGCATCGTCATTATTTTCGTGATGTGTCATTTTTATATGAATTGCTACCCTGTTATATATACTTTATTTGAAAAACCATGTTATTTAAAAAGCTTTGTTAAGCAAAAAAAGGCTTAAAATGGTTTATTTCCGTTCATAGGGGATTATTTGAGGTTTTTCTTCAAATTATGTATAAACAAACAATCTCCCAAGCACTACTTGGTTATAAATCAAATAAGCGCCTGCAAGTATTACAATAATCGAGCCAAGCTTGTAAAGATAAGGCATCCATCTTTTCAATAATTTTTCCATAGCTGTCTTTGAAAGGGCTACTGCCAGTGAAAAAAAAATCATGAAAAAGCTCATACCTGTTGCGTAGATTAGGAATACTGCAAGTCCATTTAAAATACCGCCAGCCTTTGCCGCTGCTGTAATAGAGAGGCTATTGCAAATCCCATGCCATATAAAAAGAAGGAAGCGTATTTGTTTTTTAGCTTATTTGATTTAAGCTTTTCTCCAAAATTTGTCAATATGTTTAGATTGATTCTTGCATTTAAATTAAATAAATAAAAAATTCCAATAATGACCAATAAAATCCCTATAAAGAAGTCGAACCAGCCAACATATTTCAAAAGGCCTCTTCCAATATAGCTGACTATTGCACCTATTAGTAAAAATGTTGCAGCAAAGCCGAGACTTACCATCAAACCAAATAGCAAGCCTGCAAATATTCTTCTAAGCAAGGTGCTTTTTTCCAAGCCTTCGTTTTTAAAATAATACGTTATATAAACTGGCAATAATGCAAATCCGCATGGATTCAAAAATGAAATTAACCCTGCTGAAAATGCCAAGGAAGCTAATTTTATATCAATCATTTTTTAAATTAAT
>JACOZN010000020.1 GCA_016181305.1 Candidatus Woesearchaeota archaeon | reverse complement strand
GTACATGCTGAAGTACGGCGCAACAACAGATGACTTTGCATTGGTGGCTCTAAAGAACCATGAAAACGCCTACCTCAACCCCAAGGCGAGGTTTTACAAAAAGAAGGTTTCTCTGGAGGATATAAAAAATTCCCCTGTTGTTGCGTCTCCGCTTAGGGTATTTGACTGCAGCATTTCATGCAATGGGGCTGCCGCTTTGATACTCTCCAAAGACGAGTCTGGCATTGAGGTTGTTGGCTCTGCGGAAGAAAACGATTACTTAAGCCCTTTTGAAAGAGACGATATGGCTTCTTTCTGGGCCACGAGAAAAGCGGCGGAAATCGCATACAAGGAGGCTGGAATTTCCCCGTCCGATATAAGGGTTGCGGAGCTGCACGATGCTTTCACGCCATTGGAATTAATTTCATACGAGGATTTGGGGTTTTGCAGTGCCGGCGAAGGCCCGAGGCTTATCAGGGAAGGCATTACAAAGCTTGACGGAAAAATACCCGTGAACACAAGCGGCGGGCTGAAGGCAAAGGGCCATCCGATAAGCCCTACAGGGCTTGCCCAAATCTACGAGATTGCAAAGCAGATGAAGAACGAGTGCGGAAAAAGGCAGGTTAAAAACCCAAGCTACGGGCTTGCCCTGAACATCGGGGGAGCCGGGAGCATTGCAACAATGCACATATTGAGGAACCTTAATTGATGGTTGGGAGCGAAATGCTGAAAGGAATAAATGTTTTGGACTTGTCAAATCTTTTGCCCGGGCCAATGTGCTCTTTGCTTCTTGCAGAGCTCGGTGCCGATGTCATAAAGGTTGAAAGCCCAAGCGGCGATCCAATGAGGTACTTTGAAAACGTGAACGGCAAAAATCCTTATTTTGCTGCCCTTAACCGTAACAAAAAAAGCATTTCATTGAACCTGAAAGCTGATGAGGGGAAAAAAATTTTTATGGCTCTTGCAAAAGATGCGGATGTCATTATTGAAGGGTTCCGCCCCGGCAAAGTGGATGCCCTTGGCATAGGGTACAAAGCTGTCAAAAAAATAAACCCGGGCATAGTTTACTGCTCAATAACGGGCTATGGGCAGAAAGGTGCTTACAGAAACAAGGCAGGGCATGACCTGAATTATGCATCACTAAGCGGGATGCTTGATGCAATGTTCCAAAAGCCGATTGTTGCCGGCGTGCAGGTTCCTGACACAAGCAGCGCGCTTGTTTCCGCATTTGCGATTGTCGCTTCTTTGCTCTCGAGGCAAAAAAGCGGCAGGGGCTGCTATATAGATGTTGCGGTGCTTGACACGGCACTCTTTGTCATAGGAATCCATATGGCATACAGGTCTGTCTCGGAAAACATTGATACTGTACTGTCGGGCAGCAAGCCCTGCTACAGCATATATAAAACAAAGGATGGCGAGTTTGTAAGCCTTGGCGCGATAGAAAAAAAATTCTGGGTGAATTTTTGCAGCGCAATCGGAAGAGAGGAGCTTATTGGCAGGCAATTTGACAGCAGCAGAGAAATTGCCATTGAAATGCAGGCTGTTTTCAAGAGCAAAAAGGTAAAGGAATGGATGGAAATAAGCCGCAGGCATGATTTTTGCTGCGAGCCTGTAAAAAAGATGGGGAGTTTAGCCAAAGACAGCCATTTCAAGGGCAGGAAAATGCTGGAAGAGGTTGACGGGATATCCCTTGTAAAGATGCCTGTTGAGTTTTCATCGCATAAAAAGATTGCCTGCGTAAGGCATCCAAAGCTTGGAGAAAATGCAAAAGGCTTGCTAAAAAAAATGGGTTATAGCAAATCAAAAATCATGGAACTGCAAAGCAGGGGTGTGATCATATGAGTGAAGAAGGCGGGCGCAGCTGCTGGAAGCCTGACAGGCCGACATCAAGAGGTGCTACAGCATACCACGAGGCAGTATCCAAGGCTGAGTATTACATAGCTGCACTGGATGAGCTGGCAGGCCTTATCGTCCCTAAGGTAAAAAACGGCGACATTGTCGTTGATTTCGGGGCGGGCACAGGCGTTTCAGCCATTCGCCTGCTGGAACGCCTGAAAGTTAATGTAGAGCTGTGGCTTGTTGACAACTCTGCCGCATGGCTGGGAAAAGCCTATGAGGTATTCAGCGACAACCCTAATGTCAAGTGCTTTCTTCTTGAGAAAAAAAATGAGGCTTATTCAAAGCTTGGCGATTGCGTCGGCAGAAACATAGTCAATCATGTTGTTTCAGCGCATACTGTCCACCTTATTCCGGACATTGAGGATACATTCAGGGGAATTTCAGAAGCCCTGAAGGAAAGCGGCACTTTTACGTTCTTGAGCGGCAACATACCAAACGAGGGGCCTGAGGGCGCACTGCTTGTTGACGACACGGTAAAAAGGGTGCATGACATAGCGCTGGATATTGTGCGCAAATATTCCAAGTTTGCAGCCTACAGGAAAGACATTGACGCGCGCATAAAGGCGACAGAGCCGCAGCGAAAATTTGTGTTCCCGGACCCCAGGCCGATTGGCATCTATCTCAAAGCACTGAAGGGTGCGGGCTTCGAGTACCTTGGGCACCATTACAAGCTGATAAAAGTGAAATACAGCGACTGGCTTAATTTTCTGAGGGTAAGAAGGCTGCAGGCAGGCATATTGCCTGAGATAGGCGGCAACGAGCCCTCGCAAAAAGAGGAGACAGACAGGGACACGCTGATTACACTGGCTTCAAACAGGCTGTTTGACGAGCTAAGGAGCAAAAATCCGCTGGCTGATGCTGAGGGATTCATCATCAGCTTCCTTTATGTTACCGCAAAAAAGCCAAAACATTCCCTTGCTGAAAACCGGCTGGGGTTGAATGGAAAAACTGCATTGGTGACAGGAGCTTCAAGAGGCATAGGCAGGGCTATAGCGATCGAGCTTGCAAAAAAAGGTGCGAATGTAATTGTCAACTACAACAGGAATGAGAAAGAAGCCTCTGAAGCTGTTGATGGGGCAAAAAAATATTCCAGGTGCATATCAATAAAGGCCGATGTTGGCAACCCTAACGAGGTAAAGGCAATGTTTGATACTATAAAGAAGGAGTTTGGGCAGCTGGACATACTGGTCAATAATGCAGGAATAATAATGGACAAAACACTGCAAAACCTGGCTAGGGGGGAATGGGACAGTGTAATAACAACTAACCTTAAGGGTATTTATAATGTAACCAAGAGCGCATTAATGTCAATTTCGGGCAGACTAATTATGCAGCTTCAAAAGCCGGAATAATAGGCTTTACAAAGTCGTTGGCAAAGGAGCTTGGGAAGCACGGCATTACTGTAAATGCAGTAGCTCCTGGGCTTATAGAGACTGACATTATCAAATCCATTCCACAGGCAAGGAAAAAGGAGCTGGCAGGCTCAATACCCCTTGGCAGAAGCGGCACTCCGCAGGATGTAGCAAGCCTGGTTGCTTTTCTTGCATCTGACAAGGCAGGCTACATAACAGGCGAAGTTATAAGGGTTGACGGCGGCTTAAGATTTTAAAACCATAATTTTAAATACTAATTATGTTTAATTGGGGGCTATTGCACATTGTGCAAAAATAGTATTAAATAGGTAGAGGTAAATAGAAATGAGATACGAGAAAGGAAAAGGCAGCTTTAGGCCAAGAAGTTTCGCGCCTGTAAAGGTTGGCGACGAGTTGGATGTGAAGATAGAAGCTGTCGGTGAGAAAGGCGACGGCATAGCAAAAAAGGACGGATTTGTATTGTTCGTTCCGGGAACGAAGCAAGGCGATGAAGTCAAGATAAGAGTGACAAGAGTGCTGCAGAAAGTCGGCTTTGCCGAGGTTGTTGGCGAGGGCTCAGGCGAGCAGAAGGAGGAGGCTCAATCCTCTGAAGAGCCGGCTGGGGAAAGCTACGAAGCAGCAGAAGAGCCCCAGGGAGAGGAATACGGCAGCCAGGACACAGAAGACTTTGGCGAGGAAGGGGGTTAACAGTCTTTTTATTTTATATAGAACTTTGACAGTTATATGGATATTCAAAATTCTCTGTATTGAGTTAGATTTAAATACATTCAGCCTTAAGGTATTTCCATGAGGCTGTTTATTGCAGTTGATTTCAACGAATTAAGGGAATACTTTGTTGAATTGCAGGGGCTTCTGCCGAAAAATGCAAAACTCAGCCTTACGAAAACATTTCACCTTACACTAAAGTTTCTTGGGGAAGTCCAGCCTGACAAAACGGAAAAAATCGTTGAAATTTTAAAGACAATCAAGCTTGAGCCATTCACTGTTTTCCTTGACAGCACAGGCATTTTCCCGACGGAAAATTATATAAGGGTCATCTGGGTGGGCCTGAAGCCGGAAGACAGTATCTTAGAGCTGCAGAACAAAATTGACGAAGCATTAAAGCCGCTGTTCAGGAAGGAAAAAGACTTCAAAGCCCACATCACTTTGGCAAGGGTTAAATATCCCGAAGACAAGAAAGCCTTTGTTGATCAAATTAAAAAAATAAAAGTTGAAAATAAAAAAATTGAAGTAAAGAACTTCAGGCTGGTAAAGTCAGCATTAAGCCCGAAAGGAGCTGTTTACGAGGATTTGGCTTTGTTTAATTCTCAGTAAGCTTTTTAAATAGCCATAATATCCCACTGAATATTGCCTATGAATCACAATTTGATTCGCAACTGCGGGCGATAAAAGCAGTTCAGAATTCTGGACTGGAAATATGTTTTAAAAATTTCAGGCAAAATGGCTGACGAGAGCTTTTTGGTTCCGAGGGACGTGTATCTGAAGTCAGGGATACACATAGGCACGAAGTTCAGGACAAAGGCAATGGAGCAGTTCATATACAAGACAAGGCCTGACGGATTATCCGTATTGAATTTGCAGAAGATTGACGAAAGAATAAGGGTGGCTGCTGCTTTTCTTGCGCAATACAGCCCGGAAGACATACTTATCGTGAGCAGGCGCGAGAACGGCTGGAAGGCAGTCGAGCTTTTCGGCAAGCTTACAAGCATAAGGGTTTTTGCAGGAAGGTACCCTCCCGGAATTCTGACAAACCCGAATCTTGAGCGGTACATAGAAGCGAAGATTATGCTTATTGTTGACGCGTGGCCTGACAGGAACGCGGTCCTCGACGGTGTCAGGGTTGGAATCCCGGTGATTGCGCTGTGCGACACAAACAATATGTCAAACTTTATAGACTTGGTAGTGCCTTGCAACAACAAGGGCAAGAAAAGCCTTGGACTGTTCTTCTATATTCTTACAAAGGAGTTCCTGAAATTGAAAGGGAAGCTGAAAGAAGGCGAGGAGCTGAAGGAAAAGCTTGAGGACTTTACAGAGGAGTAATCACACCAGCCTCAGCAAATCCTTAACTGCCTGCTTTATATCTTTTTTCTCGAAAAGGACTTCATAAGCCTGCTGCGCCAATGGCATTTCTATGCCGTGCTTTTTGCTGTACTCGTAAACGGCCTTTGTTGTCGGAATCCCTTCTGCAATCATGCCATGCATCTCTTTTTTTATCTCGTCCATTGTTTTGCCTTTTGCAAGCTGCTCGCCCACAAACCTGTTTCTTGAGTGCCTGCTTGTGCACGTGGCAATCAGGTCTCCGACTCCTGCAAGCCCGTATACTGTCCCTCTTTTTGCGCCAAAGTGCCTTCCAAAATTGTTCATCTCCATCAGGCCAAGCGTTATTATTGACGCTCGTGCGTTGTCCCCAAGCCCAAACCCGTCGCAAACTCCTGTGGCTATTGCAGGTATGTTCTTCAGGGCTCCGCAGATTTCAACTCCTGCAATATCATTCAGGCAGTAAAGCTTGAAGTAAGGGGCTGCAAGGCACTCTGCAGCATGCTTTGCTGTCTTCATGTCGCTGCTCGCCACAACGCTTGCAGTCGGCATCCTGGCACTGACTTCTTCTGCGTGGTTTGGGCCGGAAAGCACGGCTATTTTCGCCTTGCCAAGCTCGTCTTCAATGACTTGAGACATTCTCTTGTTGGTATGGTGCTCTATTCCCTTCGTGACGCTGACAATGACCTGATTGCTAAAAAAGGGCTTTATATCCTTCAATATTTTTCTAAAAAACTCCGACGGGATGGCAACTACCGCCATTTCAGAGCTTTCAAGGACATTTTTTAAAGAATGGTCTGCAATGACATTGCCCGGTATTTTTATTCCGGGTAGATACTGCATGTTTTCCTTTTTGCTTTCAATCTCGTTTGCAAGCTCTTCCCTCCTTGCCCACAGCTTTACGTCAAAGCCTTTTTCCCCAAGCAGAACTGCCAAAGTTGTTCCCCACGAGCCTGCCCCTATGACCGAGATTTTTTTCATTTGAAATTATATTTTTGTTTTGACAGCTTAGCAATCTCCTTCATTATCCCTGTTGTTATCTCCCTGAGCATCTTTTTATTAATCTTTTTGCCGTAGTATTTCTCAAAAGAAATTGGCTTGCCGATGCCCATTACAGCCCTTTTGAACCTTGGTAGGTATTTTCCCTTCGGCAGTATATCAAAAGTCCCTATTAACCCTATTGGTACGACGGGCGCTTTTGCCTTCAGTGCAAGCCTTGCAACTCCTGTTTTTGCCCTCTGCAGATTTCCAGTCAGGCTTCTTGTGCCTTCGGGATGTATTGCTATTATATTCCCGCCCTTTAAAGCATTTATTGCCCATTTCAATGCCTCTCTGCCGCCTTTTGCCCTGTCTAGGGGGATTGCTCCGACGTAATTGTGCCATGCCTTCTTGAAAACATTGTCAAAATGCTCCTTTTTTGCAAGGAAATGCACTTTTCTGTCGAGATGGGATACCAAAAAAGACGCTATTATCATATGGTCGATATAGCTTGCATGGTTCGCAGCTGCTATGAACGCTCCTTTTTTTGGCAGGTTTTCAAGGCCTTTGGCTTCTTTTACATAGAGCTTTACAATCGGTATTATCGTAAGCTTTGGGATTAGGTATACCATCTTAGTAGCTGTATTTCTGGTTGATCAGCTTTGCTATTTCTTTCATAATTTTTATTGTTACTCTCTCGTATGTTTTTTCATTTTTGCTTTTGTGGTTAAAATACATCAATTTTCCGATCTTAACCTCGCACCTTGCGAATCTTGGAAAGGATGCTCCTTTTGGAAGCACCCTGTTCGAGCCTATGATTCCGCATGGCAGCACAGGGGCTTTTGAATTTAATGCCAGCCTTGCAATGCCCGTGTATGCTTTTTTTAATTTTCCATCAGGGCTTCTTGTGCCTTCCGGAAAAACCATCAGCAGCTCATTTTTTTGGATATATTTTAATGCCATTTCCAATGACTGCTGGTTTTTCCTTTTTGCGCCCTTCTCATTGCCGACATAGACAGGCAATGCCTCCCATAAGTTAAGGAAGAACCTTGTCAGGAGTGGCTTCCAGTAAAAGCTGTTGGCTAAAGCGTGCACGCTCTTGTTCACCCTTGGGCCGATTATTGAAGGCAGGAGCAATGCATCAAAGTAGCTTGTATGGTTTGCTGCTATTATGAAAGGCTTGCCCTTCGGTATGTTCTGCAATCCGCCTATTTTCCTTATCCAGAGCCTGTAAATCGGCGTTATAATGTATCTTGCAATAGGGTATGCCATATCCATGACTATTAAATATTAAGTTAAAAAGGTTTTGGTGAAAAACAATTTAGGGCATATTTTTATATAGGTATGACTTAAAAATAGAGTAGGGGAACATGACAACAAAAGCTGCATTACACAAGTTTTTTGATTTAGTTTGTGGCGTATCGCCGGGGTTAAAGCGTTCAGTCTGAAGAGTATTTTATCAGTATGTTACCGGATTGGACAAAGGAGCACAGGTCATTTTTATGAATTATGGGTATGCTTCTGAATCAGAAAAGGCAAAACTTAGAAAAATTGATGAAAAGAACCGCTATTGCATTCAGCTTTATCACCATGTTGCAAGCGCCATTAACCTGAAAGACAAAGACTTGCTTGAGGTAGGCTGTGGGCGCGGAGGCGGTTCATCTTACATCATGCGATACTTCAAACCAAGCTCTATGATGGGTTTAGATTTTTCCAGAAAATCAATTGAATTCTGTAAAAAATTTTATTCTGTTAAAGGGCTTTCATTTTATGTTGGAGATGCTGAGTCCCTTCTTTTTGAAGACAATAAATTTGATGCTGTGGTCAACGTCGAGTCTTCACATTGCTACGGAAATATGGATCAATTTTTGAGGGAAGTTTTCAGGGTAATTCGGCCAGATGGGCATTTCTTGTTTGCTGACTTTCGCAAGAGGGATGAAATCAGCACTCTGCGTAAACAGCTAGTGCATTCGGGCTTTGAATTAATCAAGGAGGAAAGAATAACTCAAAATGTCTTAAGGGCTTTGGAATTGGACAACAACCGCAAGCTAAAGCTTATCCAAAAAGTGCCGAGGATACTTCATAAGTCCTTCTCGGATTTTGCCGGATTAAAGGGGACAGAAACATATGAGTCCTTTAGAAGCGGGGATAGGGAATATTTTAATTTTGTTTTAAAGAAAAAAAATTAAGAAATAAGAAAAAATTATTCTACGTCTTTTACTCCAGTCTCGTCAACATAGAATCCTGCCTCGCCTTCTGGCATATTGGGGGAATCAATGAGTTTTGCAACTCTTGTGCCTTTCTTGCCTTTTCTGAGGTAAACCCTGAAGGTTGACGCATGCGCAACAATATGCCCGCCAATTGCCTGTGTCGGGTCGCCGAAGAACATGTCAGGCTTTGCCATGACTTGATTGGTTACATAAACGCAAAGATTGTGCGTGTCAGCCAATTTAAGCAAAATGTGCATGTGCTTGTTAAGCTTCTGCTGCCTGTCAGCCAATGTCCCTCTGCCGATGAACTCTGCCCTGAAATGAGCTGTCAATGAGTCAATCACAACAAGCTTGACGTTCAAGCCCTGCTTCTTGATTAAGTCCTCTATTTTTTCTGCCAGCAGCATCTGGTGGTCAGAGTTGTATGCTCTTGCCACTTTGATGTTTTTCAGCACCTGCTCTTCATCCAAGCCAGCGCCTTTTGCCAATTGGATTATTCTCTCTGGGCGAAAAGTGTTTTCTGTGTCGATGTAGACTGCAACTGCATCTTTTTCAATTGACTGGCTGTTTACTGCCAAAACATGCCCAATCTGGGTTTTGCCTGAGCCGAATTCTCCAAAGCATTCCACAATCGCGCCTGTTTCAAGTCCGCCGCCGAGCAATGCATCAAAGTTTTTGCTTCCTGTTTTTATTCTTTGGACTTTTTCCCTTCTTTTAAGAAGTTCTTCTCCTGACTCAAAGCCCATTTCCAATGAAGACCTTGCGACTGCAATCATCTTCTTTGCGACTGCATCGCTCATGCCGGTTGCATCAACCAATTCTGCCGGAGTTGCGACTGCTATGCTCATCAGGTCATGTCTTTTTCCTTCTGTTGTTTGGCTCAACTTCTATTAGCTCTTGTTCCATTTTATAATCACCTTTGTTTTTTATACTTTTGGTTTAGAAAGAGGCTAAATAACCTCTTCTATGATGTCCTCGTCTACAGAGTAGTCAGAGGCAGCTTCTTGCTCCCTGAGAACCAAGTATTCGTAGGCTTTCTGCAGCACCAATGATGCCCTTGGCAGGTCATTGACCCTGAAAGAGTTAGCGCTTTGCCATACGCCGTTTTTGTCTTTATATCTCCTCTGCAAAGAAACAGTTCTGTATCCCACTATTTCCCCGTTTCTGCCTTTTCCCTGGTTTTGCCAGACTGTGGCAGTTATAACACCTGTGCTGAATTTCTTTTCAGGCACATTTCTATTTTCCATTTTTTCACCCTTGCTTTCGCGTTTTGTTTCAAAGCCTCTTTAATTAGGAATGCCTTGGCCTTAGGCGGATTTACGCCATTTCCTCAACATTCCAGAGGCTGGGTAAAGCTGTTTTGCAACAACTTCAACAAGTAGTAGAGTAGAGTTAGTTTATATATTTTAGGCACAGATGTCCAGTGTCCAGTGGTTGTTTGCTATATGGAAAAGAAATTTCAATCTAATTTATAAATTAGTTTAGATTACTTAACGAATAAGATGCACAAAACTAGTGAAAAATTTGATCAATTAGATAAAAAAGAAAAGCAAGAAACTACTATCAAAGACATATCTAAAAAATTATCAAAATTAACATTTGATTTTGATACTATTAAAAAACCATGGTATAAAGATAAAAAAATAATTATTCCTCTGGTCATTACAATAATATTTTCGATTTTAATTTCTTTTTTTATCACACAATACTATTCAAAAAAAGAGGATCAAATGCTGTCAGAGATCGATACTAAATTAGATTTAGTTAGAAGTTTAATACCCGAAATAACTTTTGAACAATTCAGGTCATTTCAATTAGATCCAACTAATCCACAAGTCCTAGAAATATTAAAAGAAAAAAAACAAAAATGTAAAGAAGAAACAATTGCTAAACTAAGTAGTCTAATTGGTAAAGGCATATTAGAAGATATTACTGATAAAAGTGAATTAATAAAGCAATGTGATTTATTAAAGATTAGGAATGAAGGTCTTTTCTCTTCACCGAATCAGACTTTTTTATTTATAATAAATACAAAAAAATATGATTTTAATGCTAGAAAAGAATTTATAATGGATATTGGAGATAGTGAAATCAAAGATAGATTTTCTTTATTCATTGATGAATATGATTTTTTAGTTTGGAAATTATATCAAACAGATTATAATACCATTGAATTAAAATATAATATAAGTAGATACAGAAACAATAACACACTTATATGGGTCTTTTTGGTTTGGTCAGACATAGGTAATTTAACTATGAGTATTTATGATAAAAGGGGATCTCTAGAAAAAGAAGGTGGTTTAGTTAATATAAAAGTAGAAAAATTTAAACTTAACGTAAGTTCTAATGATATGTATCTCGGTTCTGACATAAATGGTTTTTACAGGACAGATAGTAGTTCATTCTATAAACAAAATTAGTTTCCCTGCAATCTCTTCATTTCCTCTTCGGGATTCGGCTTTGCATCAACATTGTTGGCAACAAACTCCAGCCTGTCAAACATGGAGTTCTTGTTTGTCTTTCCATTTAGCTTTACAATAGTGCCAAGCAGTTCGTTTTTAACAACCTCAAAATCAGCAGGATTGCTCCTGAAATTCAACAGCTGCTCCTGATTCAAGCCAAGCAACTTTTCAACCTGCTGCCTGAAGAAAACGCACCTTATTGTCTCTGTGCCATCATCAAGGACTGCATTCAATACATATGAATAGGCAGGAATAACATTGCCGTGCTCTGCGCACTCAAACAATGCGGCAGTCGGCTTTGCCCTTTTCCCGCACCTCGGGCAGATTTCATAAAACTTAACGTCAAAAACCTGCACGATTGTGCCCAATAATTCAACATCAAAATCATTCTCACCAAGGCTTTTAATTTCCTTCCTGGCTCCTGTTTTTGCCTCTGCAAAAACCTCGCTGACAACTTCCCCTTTTGGATTAATGAGCAACTGCGACCTGTCATTCAAGTGCAATTCCTTCCTTCCGTTGTTCTCGCGGACATAAGCACCGACAATTTTTACAACATCATTCAAGCCAAGATTGGCTGCATTGTCAGCTTGAGAGCCCCACAAAACAGCCCTTATAGTGCCAGTCTCATCTCCAATCAGAATTGAAGCAACCTTGCTTAAGGCATCCCCCCTCATGAACTCCCTTGTGTCATAGACTTGCAGGACCTTGCCGACAGCCTCAACATCCCTCATGCCCGTAAGTATGTTCTTAATCTGCAGCTTGCCGCTCAATGGCTCAAAAATCTTTGCTCCAAGCTCATTGGCAACAATATGCGCAGCCCCTTCCTTGCTTATCAATCCGGAAAGCTGCTTCATCTTCTTCTCAACCCTATCCTCTATCTCTGAGACAGGAATCTTTGCCTTTTCGTTTATCTTGAGAACAATCTCCTCGTAAGGAATCTTAATCATAAACAAGGGGTTGGGGAAATGGTTTATATATGTTTTGGATTTTTTTTGACATACATCAAACAAATCGATAAAATGTTAAAAATCACGAGAGCGACTTTGTGATGCAAAAGCAAGGAAAGTAATCCGCTTGCGCTTCTTTGCCTGAAAGCAGTCCTTGAGGAGCACCCATTAATGCTTAGAAAGCGCATACCTGCAATGCGAGCAACAGGTCTCTCGTTTTTTGATTAAATTTTTTTATAAAATATCTTTAAGGTATGTAAGCAGCAAACTTTATCGTGACATTTCTTTCCTTAACCTGCCTGTCAATATTATCATAAACCGTTACTTTTGTGTCTTTTTTAGTGACGCAAAATTTGTAAATGTTCTTGGATTTTATTTGGCACGGATGTAAATCATCTGGTTTTTTGGTAATCTTACCAAGAGTTGGATAAACAAGATTTTCTCCTTCCTGCCTTACAAAATCAATTGACATTATTTGGCTTGTGCTGTTGTAGTTCTTGTAAAGCACTATCTCATTCATAGGTCCTAGACTACGAAATATTCCTGTTATTTCCATAAAAATTAGATTAAGAAACAATTTATTGTTGGTATAGGCTATTATGTATAGGTTTGGTGTCCAAATTGATATGCCTTTTGTATCAACGCTTTGTGATAAGTAATAATCTGCTGATTTATCATTTATTTTTGAGAGACTTGCCTCTATTTGTCTAAGTGACGGTTTGTCTTTGAATACAATTTCATATTTTTTGTTTGACAACCCATATTCATTTATTTTTTCTTTTGATAACCTAAAATCGTCCTTAATACATAAGCAATTATTGTCTTCTGAATCAATGCAGTTCTGGAAAAATTCAGCAAAATCGTATAGAACTTTTTCCGCGCCTTGGACTTTTTTGGCTTCTTTATCACAGTTTAAAACCCATTCAAATTTATGATCTTTAAATTGTTCATCGTTCTGTGCCTGTTGCATACATGATTCTATATCTCCGTCATTTTGTTTGCATACAATTATAAAATCAAGCTGCTCTTTTATTTTATTATAATCACTTAAATCATAATCAATCTTTGCCTTGAAAGAAGGGTTTATGGAATAAGTCCCTATAACATTGCTTTCTGTTTGCTTAGCCGTGACTGCGCCAGTTACTGGAGGATTTTTATCTGTGTAGATTACTATACCAACTAATATTAGTGGCAGCATCATCAGCAAAATAAAGTCTTTCGCTTCCATTTTAGGCTATTGCAGTCACCCCCTGCGCTTTTGCCTTTGCATACCTGTCTGTCCCGCAGCATTCAAAATGCCACGGCTCGCCTATGCTTGGGTCCTTCTCATTGCCGTACCTTACCCATCCTGTTTCTCCATTTTGATTTTTTACACCAGTCATTATTGTATGCAATAACCTCCAGTCATCACCATTCATCGTTTTTGTCGTCTTTCCCTTGAAAACAACATCAACTGCGTTTCCCGTAAGATGCGGGCATCTTTGCTCAACATCATTGCCGTAAGGGTAGCATACTTTTTTCCTTCTCTGTTCAAGAGGCACATTTTTATATGCAACCTCCCAAAGATAGATCTGCTTTTTAATGTCCCTGTATGCTGAGTTAATCTGAAGGCATGGCTCGTCATTGCTTAAGCATTCTGCTCTTATGTTTCTTTCCCTGAATTTTTGCTTTGCCAAGGCATCAGCCTTAACCAGCAGTTCATATGCATCCTCCGTTAACATGCAAATTACACCTTTTGCACAAAAACTAGAGTCGGTAAAATCCCTGAAGTCCACCAATCCTTTTGGAGTTTCTATCTTGGCTTCAGTTGCTTCCTTGACAGCCTTTTTTGATTCGTCCTTTAAAATGTCAAACCTCAATGGCTTGGCGGCTTTTCCGATAATCTCTAATTTGTCCCTTACCTCATACTCGTAATTGTCTTGCGGTATGTTATGCGGATAAGCCGATAAGTATTGATTCAGATTTTTGTTAAACAAATACTGAAGGTTGCTGGTTGACTGGCTTGCATCAAAGCATGATATTGCCTCTTCAGAATCTTTTGTCTTATCATACCATAGGGAATAGCCGAAAAACTTGCTGCATTGTGCACTTGTTGAGACTAATGTTTCTGAGAATATCTCATCAACAGTAACGTAATCTGGAATTCCCCCGCTTTTGCTCAATTCGTACACAGCTTGTTGCAAGGAATATTTTGCTGATTGATCTATGTAGAGTAATGTTTTCTCTGCCTCATTTGACGCTCCAACAAGCATTAGGGATGATGCTCCAATTGCATCAAAATCCTTTTTAGTTAAATTGGAGAATAGGGAGAGTATGATTGCAGCTATAATTCCCACACTTACACCCCAAAGCAGCATTTGCGATTTTCTTGGCTTCATTTTGGAACATATTTTGTTTGGACTAAAAACATCTTAAGTTCTATTTGCTTATCAAAAAATTGTGTTGGGATAGTTACAACAGAAATTTCTTTTCTTAAAATGTAATTTGTCCTTGCTTTTTCCGGCTCAATTATGAGCGAACTTTTCCCGGGATATCTTATCTCCAACGACCATGAAGAGCTGTCTGTTTCTAAGTAACTCTTTGAAAAGAATTCATGAGCAAGAGTTTTTATCTGATTCAGCAAATTTTCATCATTACTGACAAAATAAGTATTAACTGCTTCTGCTACATCAACGTCATTGTTTAATGGAGTCCTGAGGTAACTAATCAGTAACTGCTCGGAATCCTTGCTTATCATTTGAAGGTTTATTTTTTCCTGCACAGCTTTTGTTCCGGCTATACTTCTTGATGGAAAGAAAAAAACCACAAATACTATAATTACTATTGCAGCCAAAAAAGACAGCAAGTCCTCAATTTGCGATTTCTTATTTTGCATTTTGGGTTTCTATAATCAGTTCGGCTTTTTGCACATTGCCGTTGTCATATGCAAAAACTCTCTTTGTTTCAGCTTTTCTGAAGAAGCCCTGCCAGTTTTTTGTGCTTAGTGATTTTTCAACGTTCCCGTATTTGAGCGTAAGCCTGTAAGCCTTCACGCTTGTATCCTGGGCGTTGTAGCACTTGTTGAGATTTGCCTCATTGAATTTTTCTATGTCTATTGTCATGGGAAAAGTTCTGCCTGTGTCCCTGTCCTGAAGAGCAAAGCATGATGGGGCGTTGAGGAATCTTTGTATCAGAAAATAATTTTCAAGCCCCTCAGGCAACTCGCTTATTTTGGATTTGTCAGAGGCGATAGCAGGGGTGACAACAAAAAAAGCTGCAACAATCACAAATATGGCTATGACATAAAATACCATTTTCCTCCCCAATATGTCGCCTTTTTTGCTGGAGTTCATTTGATTGCGCTTGGAATATCCTCTGAAACCGCTATTTCATTGTTTATTTTTGCCACCACAACCTGTTTTGGTTTGTCCAGCCTTAAGTCAAGTTTTGTATCACCTATCTTTACAAAATAGTAGATGCCTTTGGATTGCTCAAAGCTGTTTTCAAAAACTTCTATCCTATTATCAAAAAAGTGCAAAGAATAACCATGTAGGTTTTTGTTTACTATGTATGCATCTCCTGAAATGCCTGACAATGTATTTATCTGCATTGCAATGTCCTTGGCAATGTTCAGCTTCTCGTAGATTTTGCCCTCTGCGCGAGCCACAGAAACATCGACAATCATAAAGACTATAACAATTGCCACTATTGTCTCTACAAAAAACCAAAAGGCTGTTGTGTCCCCTCTCTTTTTCATATTGGATAAAGAATATTATAGATTTAAATCTCTTTTGGAAATTATTATCCTGAGTCTATTCTCTGTTTTATCTCGCTTGTGATGCATGGGCGCTCTGCGCAAACATCAACTATATCTTTGTATCTTTCAACATATGCTGTAAGGGTTGCAGCCTGGCTTGGGTTGAGCGCCTCAATCTCAAAACCCCTGATAAACATAAACCCGCCTTTGAAAAGAACTCTTGTCTTTCCGTTTTCATCTTTTCTGATTATTTTCTCAGGCAGAAAATCAATGTTGTTAAAAGGTGTGCATATTGGCTCTTTATTGCATAATATTAAAATTGGCTGTTGCTTTTGGTTTAAATCCATGGTATTGCAAAAGCATAAGCATGATTTGCCTGCACATTTCTCAGGCTTGTCAAAAACTACCACAACATCTGTAGGCTGTACCCCTGAATATCTGAACCTATGATTTTCAAACCTATTGCTGTTTTTTGCAAATCCTACAATAAATGATTTTTGCTCCATGTAAACCGGGCTGCTTAACTGATCCCCATCCTTGAGCGATGCAATTATCTCTGCAAGCTTGTTGGAAGATTCAAGCCCTTTGCTGCTTAAATTAAATAATTTGCTGGCAAATAGCGCAGTTGGCACGAAAATCATCAATCCGACTATTGTCCAGAATAAGATGCCAAGCACTATGTCTGCCTTTTTCATTTTTGTTTGCTTTTGCACAAGGCTGGGCAGTTTGTTGTTGCTTTATTATCTGGAGGTGGGCAGGTTTGCCCTTTTTCAGACTTTTGTTTGACTGCATTTACGCAAGGGCAAGGATCACTTACTCCTACAACATCATCTTCATCACAATCCTGCGTTGCATATTCTGATTTTTCGCCTGCTTTGGCAAGTTGTGGAAGAAGAATACCCCTTATACCCCCACCTACTATCACGAGAAGCACTAGCCCTAAAATAACAAAGGTGATAATTAACTCTGTTGGCAATGCCAATGATTTTTTGTTTTTCATTTTAATACCTCTCAATAATTATATTAATTCTTATTGCTTTTTTGGCAATAATCAACATATAAAGGTTGACTGGGGTCAATGTCTTTTTTACAACCTATCTGCTCATTGTAGCAATAATTTCCCTCAAGGCATACATAAGGCAATTTTCCTCTTAATTTGGTATCTGCGTCATGACAACTGCACGGGGCATTTTTGACTAGGCAGTTTTCATCTACTTGGCATTTTTGGGCTAATTCGAAATTTTTATTGGTTTTTTTGCAGACTTCTGAATAGCCTTTCAAATCCGGACCTTTGTCATTGCAGCCATACTCACCATCATAGCAAAATGGTTTTGTCTCATCACATATTTCAGGCTTCTGCTGGCTTTGGAGAAGTCCTGCCGAGAAGCACTGGCAGCCAAGACTCTCAACCTTGCAAGTGTATTTGTCAACTTTACACTTATTTTTGTTGTAATCTTCAAGTATTTTTTCCCATTCTTCATTCTTGCATTGAGGTATTTTTCTTTTTACCTGCTCAATGCAATCGTCATCTAAACTTCCTGTTTCCGCGTCACAACCATATTTTGTATATATTTCCCATGGCCTTATTATAGACACTCCGCTATTATGGGTAGGAAAAAAGCAGACATTCCCATTTTCTGTTACATAAACTAGATTGCCATCATCAAGGTTTCTTTTTTGCCCATTCACTATGATGGAGTCTGCGCTATTAAATTCTATGTTTGCTGCGCTGTAATCGCCTAAGCAGTTGGATGTGCAGCGCGAAACTTTTAAAAAATTATTATAAAAATTCTTGGCAGCTTCTCCCTCACCAACAACACAAGGTATTTTGCCGCTTATTGTATTGCTTTTGATAACGCGTTCCTGTTTATTTTTTAGTATGACAAAAATTCCCTGTTCCGTTTGGGATAGGGTAATTTTAAAATCTTTGAAGTCCCTTGGAAAAGCCTTACGGGTTGTTATGCAAGGGCCTTTATTGGTTGTTCTTAAAACACTCAATATGTTTTCATATGTTTCGTCAACAGATTTATCTGCCACTATTTCAACATTCTGGAATTTTTCCCTTTTAAACCTGCTTAAAGTTTTGTCTGCAAAGCGCTCTGCTGCATTCGCAACGCTTGGCAGCAGTGATTCATAAAATGCTGCAAAAAGCACAGCCAAGAGTATTAGAAGTATTGCAAGGGTTATAATTGAGCTTACAGCCCCTCTTTTTGTCATTTTAAATATGATTTTCCTAGTTTAATTAGATATGTTCCAAAGTTACTATACCAAAAAAGCGCCCATATTAAAAGTGCACCCAGAAGAATCCACATAATAATTCTTCCTGCTGTTACGCCAGTGGCTTCTCCTACTCCTGCTTTCTTGTTTTTCATTATTCCCATTTTATGTTTCCCTTATATCCTTGACAATACTGCAGTAATTCCCTGACTGTATTTGGTTTAGAGTTGTTAGATAGACTGTGTTTAGATCTCTTTCAAAAAATTTTCCTATGTTCTCAACAACAATTTTCTCAGAGCCTCCTTTTGTAATAGTGTATGCTCCTCCACCAAATAAAACAGCCCATCCCAAGCCACCTGTGTATATTCCTGCAACCACGCCGACAGCTGTACCTGCAGCTAGTCCAAGCGTTGTGCACCAACCGCATTGTCCTGTTGGACTGCCAAAGCTTATTGCATAAGTCTCTCCTGGCATTATGTCTGCCAATATGAGTGCATTTCCAGACCCTCCAAACCTTTGTATGTAATCACCATAGGAATAGTAATCTTCTTTTTTGGTATAACATTTTAGTTTAGGGGGGCATTCCCAGCCATTGCTATTGTATTCTGCATACTCATTCATGTCGGGATTTGAGCCGCTGCATTTTCCGCCTTGGTTCCAGCATCCGTATTCTGTGTAGCAGCAAGCCTTTTTGCCGTCTTTTTTGCACGCGTCACTCTTTTTATCAATCAATACGTAGCTTGGATCTGCCTGAATCTGGGCTTTGCAATCGTCCAGATTCTCAGAGTTTATGCAAACACCACCATTCACTTTACAAAAGTCAGCTTTAGGAGGTACCTTATAAGGAGTATCAAACATATACTGTTGCAAATCGTCAGCTTTTATCTCACCTTTGAACTTTGAAGTTTCTCTCATGCTTAAAGTATAGCATACAAAACAATTTTTTGTGACAAAGTCGCCTTGCTTAAAAACATCTTGTATTAATCCTTCACCAAATTGGTTCCAGCATTTAGCCATAAGCCCTGCCATCTCCTTTTGAATATCTTCTTTTGTTGCATCTTTGTCTTCTGGAATATATTTGTCAGTTGTCCTGCAAGCTAATGGCGATGCGGCACTTCCGATTTTTAATTTGCCGCTTACTGGATCATAAAATTCTGTGTAAGATTTTTCCCTTGCAACCACGCTAAGTTTGCATATCTGTTCTGTTGTTTTTGCCTCCAAATTGCCCTTCAATGAATCCCAGATTGAAATAATAAGAAAAAATGCCGCAGTCATAAGAATGATTCCTACAATTTTAGATTCAGTCAAAGACTTTTTATTTCGGCGTAAATGCATTTTTTATCCCTGTTATAATATAAATTAAGATACCTATGAGGATTATAATCAGCAGAACTGTAATAATAAATGAAAACTCTGAACTTTCCTCTTCTCCCCTTTTGTTAAATCGCTTTTTAACCACAAATAAACTCTTAAGAACCAGATATATAAATATTTGGGTTGCTGTTTGTCTACGGTACACAACAACAAACCTCATTCTTTTTGGGATCTACATCGCTAAAACTGCCACCTATTTTGTTGTCGCAACTTGTTCCAGGATTGCCATCTGAATACTTAGCTAGTTTACAGCTCTCCTTGCAACTTAATCCGGTTTTTTCTATCCCCTCGCTGAAAATCTTAAACCTGCCTGTGAACACCAAAAACAATACTACAAGTACCGCTAAACCAATGGCAGCTATAATGATTGTGTTGATGGACAAACTCTGTGATTTTTTGTGCATGTTGGCTTAATTAAAACAGAAGTATATAAACGTTTTTATCTATTTATAGCAGCAGCACCCGTTTGTCGGCGTATCGCTGTACCTGCCTGCTATGAAAGTCCCTGAAGGCTTCTGAGTGCAGTCAAACTGCGTTGCATCGGCAGAATTCGGCAGGTTCAGGCTGGCGCATTTCTGGCTGCAGGTGTCTGTTTCCTGGACGCCTTTTGTAAATCCGCCCAATCTTCCTGTGAATATTGCAAACAATACTACAAGCACAGCCAGCGCTATTGCAGCGACAATGATTGTGTTGATGGAAATGCTCTGCGCTTTTTTATTCATTTGCAAGCCTCTTTATAATACCCTTTTATTAAATAAGTTATATTTAAATATTTGGTTTTTATCCGCAGATGTCAAGTTTTGCGTACATAGTTGCAGAGCTTATCGGGATTGGGAACAGTTTTGACCTTTTCTCTGCTATGCACTGCTTTCCAGCCTTCACCAAAGGCGCATTTATGTCTGTATAAGCCAGAAACTCGTATTTCATGCTCCACTTGTCAAGAGTCTTTTCAAATATTTCCCTTGCCGTTGATTCTGCATACCTGCACGAGTCCTGCCCGTTGCTGCATACAATGCCTTGCCCCTGAGCGCAGTCCTGCAGGAGCTCTGTCATTGTAAGCTGCGAGCAGTCTCTTGCTGCGGCCTTGAGAAAGGTGTTTAGCATGTTTGATGCCAGCTCTGCGCTCACAAAGCCCTTTCTGTAGTCTGTCGGGGTTCTAACCACAAGAAATGAGACTATGTAGATCGTGGCCATGAGTATCAAAACCACCACAATAGCCAATCCAAGTATTTCCATCTGCGCTCCCGTCGAAAATCCTGATTTTCGTGGGGCAACAAAATTCTTGGATTTCGTTTGTCTTTTCATTTTGAAAATGTCTCTATAGCCAAGACTCCGAAGCCGTATCTTCTGGTGCTTGGATTGTACAATGCTACAGGTATGTTTGTCACGAACTTGCTCTTGAATCCTTCCAGGCTTCGCGAGTAGATTTCCCATTTTGTCTCTGCCGGATAAATCTGCGAAATGCCCACGTCGCTGAACTGGAGCAGGTCATAGTAATAGACTTCATTTTCCTTCATAAGGCTTTGCGCAGCATCAAGTTTCAGGATGTCTATGCAGTTGTCCTTTACTATGTTGTCCTCGCTGCATTGGAGCTCAGGCAGAAACATGACTCTTTGTGCAACCCCGACTGACCTGAGCTGGGAGAACTCGTCTTTCTCCTGCTCTATGTTGCTCTTCACCACCTTCACATAAAATATAAACCCTATGGTTATCAGTACAAAGAATACAAACAAGACAGCTATTGTCTCTCCCATTTGGATTTGCGCTCTTTTCATGTCAGTAAATAAGCGGGCAGGAGTATACCTGGGCATTCTGGCTTTCCTCCGCCAGCGATTTTGCAGCGCTTGCCACGGCAACGACATTCTCATTTATGAATTTGGAGGCAGAGCCAATGCTGCTGAGGTGGTTCAGGGAGCTGCTGTAGATCTGGCTGCACTGAAATTGTTTTTTTGACGCTGCGTCCTGGGCAAGCTTTTTTGCCTTGTCTATGTAGACTTTTGTCACAAGATTAAGCCTGAAAAAGACGTTTTCCATGTTGCAGTCATACATCTCTTTCCCAGAGTAAACTGCCCCTATCAGCGATGCTTTCCCTATGTAAGCTGAGCTGCCCCTGTGCCGCCATGAAAACTTTTCCTTGGCATAGAAATCCACGGTGCCGCTCCAGCTGTCGCCTGTAAACCTGGCTGCTTCGACATCCGAATCAGGCATTGCCTCAAGCGATTTCGGAAAATCTATCATGTCGCCAAAAACTGCAAATTTAACCTTGTAGTTGTTCTGGTTTTTGACTTGAGTCGCATCATTGTAAAATTCCTTCTTGAGCCTTGATGGCAGCGAGCTGTTTATTTCCCTTGCAAGATTGCTGTCTCCTATGATGATGTACCTGAGGTTCGGGCTTGTTATGTAAAGGAGATTTGTCGCCCTGTATGGGGTGCTGAAGGCTAATGTATGTGTTATGAGCCGGTTTCCCTTGATTAATGCCGGGGAAAACAACACGAGGTTTTGGTACTGGTTTGATACGCTTCCGAGGGATATCCTGCCGCAGCTCACTTCTATATCAGAGTTTGGTATGTCTATTATGCTTGTTGTGTCTGTGCTTACGCTTGTTCCTGTTATTATCGCCTCGAAGCTTTTAAGCACAGTGGCTTTTGTCGAGGTTTCTGACACAGCCTTCTGCTTGATTACTATGACTGAAAAAAAAAGCAGTATTGCGGCCCCTGCCACCAGCACAAAAATCCAGTTAAACTGTATTTCGAATGCCTTTTTGTCCATTATCGCAGAACCTATATCCGATGTTTAATAAATTAGCCTGCCCATTCGCTGATTACTGCATGGTTGCCTTTGCCTTCCAGCCTCAGGCTGACTTTGTTGTTGACTGATTTTATGCACAGCACATCAGGCTCAACTGATATTTTTCCTGCATAAAATGACTCCTTTGCTATTTTATCCGCCAGGAAGGCATTTCTCCCGGTGCCTGACAATATGCTGTCCTTTATAATTGGGTCAATCCTGCCGGGCAGCTTCGGCGTCTCGAATGTCTCCACAAGGCATATCTGGGTGTATCCCCTGCACATCTGGATGTCTTTTTTTCTTATGCTTCCAAAATCCCCCGATATGCTCTCAACTGAGTTGCTCAGCTCGCTTTTCAGCTTGAGGCATGCCACCTGCTCAGCCCTTTCCCTAAAATTCCGGACTGCATTATATCCGTAAACCAGAATAAAAGATATTAATATTATGGTTAACACGTAGATGAATATCTGGCCGTAAATCTGTGCACTTTTCATTTTTTGGCATTTTTGCGCTTTGATTTCTTCTTTTTTGCCTCTTTTGCAATCTCCTTGAGCCTGACAAAAACATCTTCTTTTGGCTTTCTCGGCCGTTTTTTACTCCTCTCAGCTTTCTCCGCTATTGGCTTCTTTGCCTTAGGTGCTTCTTGTTTTTCGGCTTTGGCGCTCTCCGGCTCTTTCTCCCTGCCAAAAGCCTCGAACAGCTTTTCCCTTTCCCTTTCCTTCAGCTCTTCTCTTCTTTTCAAGGCTTCCAGCCTCGCGTCCTCTGCTTTCCTCTGTTGCGGCGCTTGCCTCATCTGCGGCTGCGGTGCCGGCCTTGGAGATTCTTTGTGCTTCAGCAGCTCGTGCTTCTCCTCTTTCCTCATTTTTAATTGGTAAGCAAGATACCCTATGCCTGAAAGCAGCACTAATATGCCCAAAGAGAACATGATGATCTTTGCCGTGCCTGATTTCGGGAAGTCTTCTGGGTCAACAGGGCTTGTGCCCTTGTCAAGTTCGTCTTTGTCTTTGAAGCCGTCTTCGTCCGTGTCATCTTTGTTTGGGTCTGTGCTTCTTGTGTATGTATTCTTCACATCAAATTCTTCGCGATTTGTCAGGCCGTCGTTGTCAGAGTCTATATCGGCATCGCTTGGGTCATTCGGGTTAAGCCCGTTCTCTATTTCCCAATCGTCAGGCAGGCCGTCTTTGTCCGTGTCCTTGATGCCGCTTAGCTCCTCGTCGTCAGGAATCCCGTTGCAGTTGTTGTCATTCGCCCCGCAGCTTTTGCATGACGATGAAATGCACTTCATGCTCTGCTCGCAGTCTCTGTCCAGGTTGCAGTTTCTTCCTTCAGGGCATTTTGACGGGCATGGCCCTCCGCAGTCGATGTCAGTTTCACCTGGGTTGAGCTTGCCGTTGAAGCAGCTTTCCTGCTGCCTGCAGAACCCGAAGCTGCAGGAGTTGCTCTGGCAGTCGTTTTCTGTGTTGCATGCCCTTCCATTCGGGCACTTGCCGCACGGCCCTCCGCAGTCGATGTCAGTTTCGCCTTGATTTTTGGTGCCGTCGCTGCAGCCTGCCTGCACGCACTTCCCTACGGAGCAGAACCTGCCTTCGCAGTCTGAATTGTCGCTGCAAGGCTCGTTTAGCTTGCAGTCACCCCTGTCCCTGCAGGTAATCAGCGGCGGCAGCGTGGAGTTTGTCCTGCAGTCGTCAGTCTTTACCCTGCAGGACTTGCATGCCAAAGTCCCGTTAATGAAATTTGGGCTGAACTTGCTGCAGCTTAAATCTGTAATGTTGCCGAAGTTTGTGCCGTCGCAAAGCTCTCCTGTATCGAGCTTGTTGTTGCCGCATGCCTGGGCCTTTGCGCATCCTGAAGTGTCGAGCTTGCAGTCTGCGCATTTCATTGAGCCTGAGTTAAATTCGGCGCTGTAGTCAGCGCACTTTCCGCTTAAGGGCCCTAGGTTTGTGCCGTCGCAGCTTTCTCCCTTGTCTATGAGATTATTGCCGCATTTTGGGGCTTCTATGCATGATGTTGTGTCGAGCTGGCATGAAGTGCATTTGAGGTTT
>JACOZN010000019.1 GCA_016181305.1 Candidatus Woesearchaeota archaeon | reverse complement strand
CCTGTTACTGTATTGTCAGCAATCTCGCTTGTGCCTAATGCTCCTGCTGCTATGTCTGCTGCCGCTATTGTGTCTGTTGCGATATCATCAGTGGAAACTGTTCCGTCAGCAATCTCGCTTGTGCCTACAGCTCCTGCTGCTATATTCCCTGCTAAAATAGTGTCTGTGCCAATATCTCCAGTTAAGATGGTGCCATCCAGGATATCCGTAGACGATACAACATTATCAGCAATCTCTGAGGTACCTACTGCACCTGCTGCTATGTCTGCTGCCGCTATTGTGTCTGTTGCGATATCATCAGTGGAAACTGTTCCGTCAGCAATCTCTGAGGTGCCTACTGCTCCTGCGGCAATATTACCGGCAAGGATAGTGTCCGTAGCAATATCTCCCGTGGCAATTGTCCCATCAGCAATCTCGTCTGCGTCTATCTGGCCGCTTGGCAGCGACACGGTTCCTGACGTAACATTCAAGCCTCCGCTTATCTTCAGCGGGCTTCCGCCGTACAAAGTCCCTTTTATCTGCACATCCCCCTCAAAAGAAGAATTGATGTTTCTGCCTGTTATGTTCAATTGTGTTGCATTTATTGTGCCTGCTACCTCAAGCTTTTTGCCTGGGCTTGTTGTGCCGATTATTACTCACTGCACCGAAGACGATGTCATTATTGACTCCTGGTGCAGTTACATTCCATTTTGCAACCACAGTTCCGCTGCTGTGCAACAACCTGATTCCATTAGGAGTTGTACCAACCTCTACATCCAACTTTGCCCCAGGACTCGTCGTCCCAATGCCGACATTGCCGGAGCTCGTAACAAATAAAGCACCTGGACCAGTTGCATTTCCGCTTACATTCAAAGTTCCCTGCACAGTCAATGTTTGTGCTGGAGAGGTTGTGTTGATGCCGACGTTGCCGCCGTTAAAATACGACGCTTGATTAGTCCCAATAAAAACAGTTGATACTCCCCCGTTGGAGAGTTGTATATTACCTGCATTAGTTCCGCTCCATGAGAAGCTGTGTGTAGTTACACCATTTACTGTAAATTCGCCTATTTGAGCATCTGTATCCTGCTGAGTAATGTTGAATGCAAAAAGATTAGATGCTGTATTTGGATTAACTACATGTAATTTTGCCGAAGGACTCGTCGTCCCAATCCCAACATTATTAGTTGTGGCATTTGCGTAAAGTGTTCCGCTGTCTATAACAACGCTTAATGCAGTTGCTGTTACTGTTGAAGTGTTTGCCCAGCCGCCTGCTGCGCTTGAGGTTTCAGCAGGCGAAGCACAGCCTAGAGTATCGCCAACTGCCGTCATAAACTGCCCCGGTGCGCAGGCAGATGGATAATCTGTCAGGTTAGTCCACCCCAATGGAAATGAAACAGCATACATATTGGTTGCATTTATTGAAGAGGCATTCAAGGAGCCTGAAACTCTTACATTGCCAATGACTTCCAAAATATCGTTTGGAGATGTTGTGCCGATGCCGACATTGCCTGATGGAATCAAAACATTTCCTCCGCTTGATATATTAACCCTGACTGCATCATTAGTTGCTAATAATAAGTCTCTTGCATTCCCTGTTCCGACAACAGCTACCCCATTAGGATTGAATGTTAAATACTGCAGTCCATTGCGCGATTGCCCGAATATATTTGGACCGGTATTTGTCCTTTGGAATACCCTAAGGTCTATTGCGTCAGCATCGCTATTCTCAAGCGACAACTGTGGCTGATTAACTGCATTACCCTTTGCAACTAGACTTCCTCCGCTGCTTAAATAGGTAAAGTTGCTATTCGGAGAAACTATCTGAAATAAATTTTCTGGACTCGCCGTCCCAATTCCAACCCTTCCATTAACGCTGTCAACATACAAAGTGCTTCCATTCACAGTCAATGCGTTTGCCTCAATCCTGCCTGTGAAGTTTGAGTCCCTCCACCTGAAACTGCTGTTTCCGATGTCAAAAGTGCTGTCCAAAGCCGGAAGTATGCTTCCGTTCACGCTTAAATGAGTCACATTCAGCACAGAAATGTTGCCTGAAAACAAGATGTCGCCTTGTGTTATGATGTCTGCTCCCAATAAAGTCATGCCTCCTGCATTAAAGCCGCCGCCTACATTTACCTGGCTGGCGCTGACAACTCCGCCTGTGATTGTAACATTTCCATCTGTCAGTGTAACTCCCTGGATTGTTCCAGCGCTGGTTATTGAGCCTGCAGTCACCAAATTTCCGGCAGATGTGATATTCAGCTGATTATTAACCCTCAAGTCTTCGGAAATGTTCAGGCCCCCTCCAATGCTTGCGCCGCTTGTAACATTCAATGCGCCGGTTAATTTAAGCCATCCATTGGCAAGGTTGTCAAAGAACTGCCCCAAGCCAAAGGTAAGCCTCTGCCCAAGGCTTAAGTTTCCAGTTACATTCACCCCGGAAACAGTATAAGCATTATTCCTGTTCAAGTCGTCAGATATATTCGCCCTGAATGCAGAAGGATTGCTTGTCAAGTTAACCCGTGGCTCCATCTCAGCGTCATTGTTGACTTTAACTCCAAGATAAAGCTGGTCCGCAAAAGTGATGTTTACATCTCTTAGGATTATGTCATAAACACCCCTTGAATCCGTTGCCAAAGTCATATTTGTATCATAAAGCTTGTTGCCGCTTGTGTAGTTATCATAAACCCTGAATGTGAAATTGAAAGTGCCTGTAAGTACAGAGCCTGAAGGGTTTGTAAGCTTGCCCTGTATGTTCATTGTATTGGGCGCGGACAGCACGGGCACAGCTAACAAAAGCAAAGGCATCAAAATAAGCAACACTTTTTTTGCCGGACTGCTATTTGCCATATTCAATCCTCACTTTCCTCGCAAAATCCATAATCACTTTTGCATCCCTTATTTTTCTCAATGCGTTATTCTCAAAAGCAGAAACAGCAGGCTGCGATACGTCAAGCTTTGAGGCTATATCCACCTGCCTGTAGCCCTTTTTCCTCAGTTCCAGGACCTTCCTTTCCTTCTCCGTCAGCATAAAATAACCTAGATTACTTATATAAATTATTATACTTATATTTAAATGTTTCGGAAAAATTGAGGCTTTCAGCCATAAAATCAGGGAAAATCATCAGGAGAAAGGCACCCATTATTGCTGGGAATGGTTATGGGCATCTCGTGTTTTTAATTGAAAATAATAAAAATCAATTACAAAATAATCAAAAAATAAACTAAAATAAAAAATTCAAACAAAGAGAGCGTCCTCTGAAAGGGGACTTTTGCGAAGCAAAATGTCGTCCAAAGTGTCAACGGATTCATCGAAAATCAAAGATTTTCGAGTGTGCTCGGAAATGCGAAGCATTTACCGACATATGCCGTTGGAGGAAACCCGCTTGCTCTTCTTTGCCTGAAATACATAAAATATACGCATATGAATATCTATTATGTTATTCCAATTATCTTCCTCAATGACTTCAAGCCCGGGCCGAAGCCCTTCCTTTCCTTAACCTCTATCTTGAAAACATTGGAAACAGCCGTGTACGCCGAGTCATTTGCAATGAAGTACATAAATGAAGTTCCTGTAAATTCAGGAGAGGTTAGTATCGCGCTTTCATTTACCATGCTCACGTATATTTCCGAATTATTGTATGGGCCGAAGCCCAAGGTGTCATTGTCCTCGTCGTAAAAGTAGCTGCTTAAGTTAATGGCATAGCTCTGCCCCCTATAAAATGAAATATCAGAAATATTGCCCAATAAAACAGGCGCATGGTTTGCCGTCTCGTTGCCAAGAATTTCATAGCTTATGCTGTCAGCAATCAGTTCGGAATTATTCACCTCGAGCCTTATCTTATAGCTTGTTGAATTCAAGTCCGGCAGTATGCATGTTTGAATGCAGATATCCCTGAATTCCATATATTCTTCATGGAAGTTCACGCTGAGGTTTTGCCATTCAGAGTAATAAATCTCTGATTTTGGATTGTCTATGCTTAAATTTGCATCATAGTAAATAATTTGCGCAGAAACAATATTGTTAAGCCCTGTTCCATCCTTGCCGAATGTTGAGTAATAAGCATTGTTCCAGTTGCCGCTGCTAGGCAGCAATCCAATAAATGCGCAGCAGCCGGCATTGCCATTGCAGAATGTTGTTGAAATGCTGTCATTAACATTATATACCTCCCACCTCGTGCATAGCCTTTCCTCATTTGCCTCCCAGCTGAATTCCGTGTTTTCAACTGTCAGGTCCACAACCCCATTAATGCTTTCTATGCCATCGTTGTCCTCGTCGTAATTCGAGTTTTCCCTGTATTGCAGCGATAGTTTAATTGTTTTGTTGAGGGTTATATTCAACATTGTTTCATTTAATACAGTTTCATTTGAAACAGGAGTAGCATTTATTGTTCCATTCAGTATAGTTTCATTGATTTCAGGAGCTTCAATTTCAGTCTCATTTATAGTTTCATTGGCTGTTGTAGTTGTATCTAGTGTTTCATTCAAGTCTGTCGTAATGTTTTGGGTTATTGGCTCTGTAACGTTTATGGTGTCATCTGCTGAAGTTTCATTCTCAACGCCTTCATCATCGCCAAATTCAATATCATTGTCCTCCTGCTTTGTTTTGTTTTTTGTTTTTTCATCATCAGGGCCCTTTGTTTTGTTTTCCCTGACGGCAAATGCAGTTATCTTCTCCAATCCGCTTTTCAGCTTATCGCTGTCAAAAATCAGGTAGGTGAAATTTTCGCCCTCCAGATACGCCTTTGCGCTGCCGCTCACTTTTACCCTTCCGTTCAGTCTCACTGACCTGAGCGCGCCCTTGTTTTCCGTGTTCCACAAGTATTCCGAGCTTTCGCTTGCGGCAATCCCGACATCGTCGCTGAAATTAAATGATTTTGCTGTTGTTGAATAGCCAACAATCGAGGGCTTGATTAAAAAGGGCATTGAAATGAAAACTGCAAGAACCGCTATTATTGGCAGAGCTATTGCAATGGCATTGTTTATCTTATGCTGAAGAATCAATTTTTTGGCATAATCAGCCTCTAGCCCATATGCTACAAGCGCTTTTTCAATGGATTCAAGGCTATGCCCATTTCTATGGTGCTCTTTTACATACCTGTACAGCTGCTTTTTATAGTCTTTCCTCATTTTATTTGCCTTATTTTTTCCTGCTCGTACTGCAGCTCAAGCTTTTTCTCAAGCTCCCTTAACTTGTCCAGCAGCACTTTGTCCAGCACATTGTCCACAATGTTTTCAGGCCAGCCCTTTGCCATTAGCATTGATTTTATGTGCTCCCCCTTGTAGCCCCTGCTTAACGCCAATTCAATGAATTTAGACAATGTCTCTATCCTGCCGCGCAGCTCGGTTTTTTGCGCTTCCTCCTGTTTTCTCCTCCTGAATAGAATAATTGCGATTGCGGCGATTGCCGCAGAAATTATGATAAAGAAAATTGACAGCAGATAATTTCTTATAAAAAGCCATATTGACTTGAGCGCGCTTATCCCGCACGGCCTGCATTGCCCTCCACAATCTATGCCCTCTTCATTCTGGTTTTTAATGCCGTCAGAGCATGTTGTAGGCTTTTCCGCAACAACATAGAAGACATCGCCTGCAGCAGCGCTTTCTGTGCCATAAGACACTCTTGCATAAAACAGGTAAGTTCCGAGCATTATTTCAGGCGGAAGCTCAAGCTCCTTTATCCTGTGGACTTCATTATAGATAGCAAGAGTCTCGCTGCCGAATGAAAGGTTTTTACCTTCAATGTCCCTTACTGCATAGTGAAGCACTGCATCAACGGGCTTCAAGTCACCCACGTTGATTAGTGTTATGTTGGCTGTTACTTTATCAGTTTTCAGCACGTTTTTTGACTCGGGAATAACCTTGACTATTATGTCAAACAAAGCCTCTTTTGCCTGAACTTCTATTATAACAGGCAATGATTTTTCCACGCTGTTGCCTTTTATTATTATATTGCCGGAATAGACATCAGGCTTTTGGTTTTCCGATGCAAATATTGTAACATCAATAGTTTTGGCTTTGCTTGGGGCAAGGCTGAATTTTGTATCGCTTAACAGCAGGAAATCACTTAGTTCCGAGTAGTCTATGTCAAATGACAATGTTTCAGTCCCAATGTTGGTTATTTCAAACTGGGTTTTTATTGTTGTGCCCTGCTTGATTAGCGCCTTGATATACTCCTTGTCTATTGAGAAATCCTCTACGGCTCCTGAACCCCCGCCGCCGCTGGCAGCGGCAGCAGGCGCGGATTCAGCCTGGACAGGGCATGAAGAGCTTTGGCACACTCCGCTGCAGCAAAATCCCCCAAGGCATTCTGATGCTATCTGGCAGGATTCGCCGTCGAGATACGGCAGGGTCCTCAAAAACCCCAGTTCCGTCCTGAAATTCGAGGAGTTGACTACAGATGTTATGTCGCCAATGACTTGGGATACCTTGTAATTCGAGCCTGAAAGCTCTGCATTTTTGCCTGAGGTGACTGCAAAGTCAAATGTTTTTTCAGTGCCGTTGGCTGTGAATGCATTTGCTGTAAATGATAGCAATACAACTAGCAAATACAGCACAAATATTTTTACCATGCCCTTATCTAGCTTTTTTTCCTGCTTCCTCATTTTGCGGTATAAGATTAAGAACGACTTCCTCGTAGGATTGGCGCTGATGGATTTTCAAGCCGTTAAGCTGCTTGGCTGTTTTTTTATGGAGCTTTATTGTCGTGATAGAACTGGAGCTTTGCGGCAATTTGCCTGGATTTTTTTTATCCTTGTTTTCAGAAATCAGCTTCAGAATAACTTCCTCATAGGGCTGCCTTGGGTGTATCTTCAGCCTGCTGAGAAGCCCAACAGTGCTTTTGCTGAGCTTTATTGTCGTTATCTCCATTTGGTATACCTAAATATACTTAAGTATACCACAAATATTTAAAGGTTGCGGTTTTGAATAGTTCTTTGCAAAATATAGAATAATCAAGGATTTTGGCTGCGTATTTAAGTTGATTTTACATCATTTCTTGCCATATTCTCGTTGGGATTTAACGTGCGATAATGCAGCATTATAGATTGTAGATGCATTGAGAATATTATTGCCAACTGTCGATAAAGCAAAAGTAACTCCTTTATCTCTTGATATACTCCTTGCTTGTAAAAAGTGGCGGTGAGATTCTTCATATTCACCATCCAACATATAGCGAATTCCCAGTGTAATTTCTCTATCCAACTCCCTACTCTCCTTTCTTTTTGCTGGTAACACATCTGCTTGTAACGCACCTATATGTGCCCCTAACAAACTTCTAACAAAACCTTCCTCTCTAGACAGAAGTTTTGCTAAACTTGTAGCTATGTACGGAAATTCCCTACTCTCCCTTATTTGTCTTAATAAAGAAGTATATGCAACTTTGTCAGTACTTACAAAATCAGCAACGCTTGCCATTTTTTCAATTAAATTAAATAATACTATTTAAATCTTTCGCTTTTACAACTCTTTAATAGTAACTATCTAGAAAAACCCTTCCAGCTTAGTCTGCTCCTTTGTCTCGAGCAAGTCTTCCTTTGTGTAGCCGATTACGTTGAAAATCCTCTCAACAGACGGAATAACCTGGTTGTTGATGTAGTAATCGGCATCGTACTCGTTCTCTTTCACTTCTTCGGGCATCTTCGAGCGGTTCCTTATTATGTCATTTCCCTGAGTAACAACATATTTTATTATAGAGCCGGGCCCTATGACTCTGCCCTTGTTCTTCAATCTTTGCGCGACTGCAACATGGGGCCCTTTGGAAGTATAGTCAAGAATCTCCTTCTGCAGCTGCGTGTGGATGATCACTTTTTCAATCGGTATTTTCTTGGATTTAAGGTCTGTAATGATATTTTTGACGTACCTGAGGGCTTTTTCGGTGTCATGCTCCTTCAGTATTATGCCAAGCACTTTTTCCTGCACATCCTTTGCAATCAGGCTCCAGTTGCGCCTCACAGTCTCAAAACCCTTTATCTTCAATGCCCCATCCTCGGACATCATGGCATATTTCTTCTTTGCCCCGAACGCTCCCATTTTCGCGGAAACAAAAATCCCTGAAGGATAGAACCCCTCATACTCGAGCTCCATCAAGCCCGGCAGCTCACGGTTTATGGACTCTGCAAACGCCTCGGCATCATTTTTTGTCCTGCCGTCAAGCGTCAAAAAAACGCTGTCTGTGTCGCTGTACAGTACAAGAAAACCCTCTTTCTGCGCCCTGTCAATGACCTTGTGGATGTAAAACCTGCCCCATGCTGTCGTGCCCCTGGCGCACTCTATGCTGTACCACCTTGCGCCGAAAAAGCCCAGGTAGCCGTAGAAAGAGTTTGCAAGCAGCTTGAGGCTGTTCTGCCTCGCGTCGAGGAATGCAAATTTTTCGCCATGCTCTTCCTTTATTATCTCCTTGATCCGCATTCTTCTCGTGATCAGGTCCTCTATCAGGATAGGGATAAATCCCTTTCTTTTTGAGCAGAACCAGTGCCTTTCGCTTTCGTCAGGGGTGGGCTTTGCGGTTTCTTCGCAGCACTTGCAGTCGATCGTATCAGGGCCTATGTTATGGGAGCCCAGAATTGTAGGATAAAGGCTCCTGAAGTCAAAAACAACAATGTCCTTGTACAGCCCCGGCTTTGGCTCATAGACAAAAGCGCCCTGGTAAGTCTGGAGCCTTCTCTTTTGCACTTCATCATAGCTTGGCTTGTTGGGCGCAATCTCGTTGAACTGCTGCGCCTGCTTCATTATGTACCACTCGACAAGCTGGGAAAATCCCATCCTGTTGACGTCATAAATGGGAATTCCCACTATCTTCACAATCTCTGTGATTGTCGGCAGCATTTTCACGGCAAGGTTGTAAGTCAAAACCGAGTCGTTGAGGTTGTATTCGCAGAATTTCTCAAGGTTGTCGTGGCTGCTGTCCCATATGTTCGGCAAATCCGCCAATGAGACGTCGTGCTTCTTCTCCTCTAGAAGCTCAAATGCCACCGCATTCAGGTCGTAAGATGTTGTTTCAAGAGAATTTCCCATGACCTTTTTGATGAACTTGAAGATGTCAAGATGGGTTATTCCTGTTACTGCAACCGCAGTCTCCCTTGCCGACTTGACCCTCAATTCGGAAAAGTCCAGGCCTATGTCAAGCTTTATCTTGTATTTGTCCGCCCTTGTCTTTATGTACGGCAGGTCAAACCCGTCGGAAAAATAGCCTGTCAGTATGTCCGGTTTGTACGTGTCTATCGTATCCCTGAACTTCCCTATAAGCTCTGCCTCGCTGTTGACAAACTCTATATAATCAATGCTTGTCCTGAATTTTTTCCAGACAAAAACCTTCCTGAAATTTTCTCCGTAGAATGAAAGCATTATGATGGGATTTTTCTCGGCGTCTATTGCCATGTCAAACGGGCTGTAGGTTTCAATGTCAAATGCAAGAACTCTCGGATTGTGCAGGGTGTCTGTGCCTGCCTGCCCTATGCTGTCGGCCCTGAAAACCTGCACTCTTGACTTCTGGCTGATGAATTCGCCAACTGCCTGGTGCAAATTCAGGGGGATTATGTTCTTGTCTATGAGGTACCTTCTGGCAAAAGGTATGTCAAACTCGTGCGTGGAGCTTACAGAATCCCAGTCTTTTATTATGTCCCTTATTATCGGGACGCCTGCAGGCAGGTTTACATAAACCCTTAAGGCAAATACTTCCTTCCCAAGGAACTTTTTCAGGACAGCCTCTGCCCGTGTTACAAAGTAAGCGTCATTGTCCTGCTCAACCCTTATTTTTTCCAGCTTTTCGCCTATGTTTATGCTGTCCTTTGGGATTGCGTAAAAATAAGGTTCGAAGCTGCCGTCAAGCACGCAAACCTGCCTTCCGTCGCCTGCCCTGCCGTACATGCTTATGACTGCTTTTCCATCCTGCACCCTGTAGGTTGCGTCCAATGGGAAAAACTCCATTCTGTCAGCCATAGCAGTCGAGAAAGGTTTTTTATATATAAAAGTGTTGGTGCAAAATAAAGAAAACTTTTTATAAGCCCATTTTAATCAAACTAAAAATGAAAGGGGTGGTAGTTTTAGTTCTGTTACTCATAATCCCATTAGCCTATTCCATCTCAATAAGGGAGCTTCTGTCAAGGTACAGCTTCTCAACCGCCACAAGCCAGATGAATGTCACAAATTATACGGACTTCATGATTGACAAAAGCAACAATGGAATTAATGACACTATGGTTTTTGAGCTGACAACCAGCAACGCAAACGGAAATTTTGTTTTTGTCGTTAATTTATTTGATAAAAACGGGGTTTTGACCAATGAGACAAACAAGACTTTAAGCTCCGGAGCAAACAAATTAAACATAACCTTCAGTTCAATGCTTTTAAGCCAAAGCCAATTCAATTATTCAATAAAAGTTTACAATTCAAGCTACAGCCTTAAGTACAGGAAAGGCAATATTCTGACCCAAAATTATTTTAATTATGAAGAAGGATTAAAGATATCAGGCATAAAAGATGCAAAAGCCGGCAAAAATTTAAGAATAAATGTGACGCTGAATTCAACTATCAACGGAACTTTTGAAGCAATAGCATTTCTAAGCTATAACCGCTCAATAATAGCTTCTAAGAAAAACGTATCGATAATAAACTCAATGAATGACTTAGTCTTTGAATTTGAAAATGAAACAATAAAACTGTCCCATTACACAGGAAAGTTCAGCACATCTTCAATAAAAATCGGCAGAAAATCAATCAAAACAAATTTTACAACTGCGTTCTATGACTTCGGGGATTTTGCCGCCAAATCCTACATTTTCAATTTTACCGACGATGGAATTGACACAAACGATAACGGGAAATTTGACGTTCTGCAGGTTAATGCAAGCCTGCAGATTATCGGCGGCAATGCATATACAATCGCCCTGGCTTTATACGACTTGTTTGGCAATGTTATAGAAATAAAAAACTCATCGCTATTCCTAAATGCAGGGCGCAGCAAAATATCTTTCAATTTCAACGGCTCGAAAATACATGGCAAAAAGCTTGACGGCCCTTTTAACGTGAAATACGCCGAGCTTTACGAGGACGGCGCCTTGATAGACAAAATAAGTGACGCGTATACGACAGGAAACTACAACTTTAACGACTTTGACAGCACAAATTTGCCGGATTTAAAAGCCAATATATCCGTTTCCGGAGAGTATCATTATGGGATAGGCAACATAACAGTAAACTTTACGTTCAAAAATATCGGCAGGAATCACGCATTCAACGTTTTTACAGAGGTTTTTGACAATAAAACATTTTCAAGAGCCAACAAGTCCAATATCATAAATGCAAACTCCGAGGTTAAGCACCAGGTTAATTTTTCCAGCATATCGGATTTTGAGATAACAGCGATTGCTGATCTGCAGGATTTTGTTGAGGAGCTTAATGAAAGCAACAATGCTGAAAGGATTGTGGTAAAGCTCAACAAGCAACCGGCCTTGGCCCTTGTCAGCAACATGACTATAAATGAGACTGATAAAATTGCAATCAGCCTTTCCGCATCTGACCCCAATAACGACGACTTATTTTTTTCAATCAACCTGTCCAGATTCTCAAACAAGTCCAATATTTTTGAGTGGAGCACATCAACTACCGACAGCGGCAATTACACTTTAATTGCAGCCGCTTCTGACGGTTTTCTTAATCATTCAAGAATATTCAAAATCATTGTTGCTGATGCGCCTGAAAAAGACGCTGACAATGACGGGGTGAATGACAGCGAGGACAGGCTTTTTGGGGACGAAAAGTCAGTCAAAACCTCGACTATAAACCTCTCGCTGCTTGTCGGCAATTCCCGGAATATATCCAAATTGTTTAACAAAACTGACAGCATAATAATCAGGGACGGGGATATTGCAGTTGCGGAGTTTAACTTTGACTTCTCCAGGTACAAGCTTAATCTTACAAACCTTACAATCGACAAGCAGGGCGCAAATTCCACCGGCTCATTGATCGTAAGTGGGCTGAAAATGCCCGAAGGCACGACAAAGACGCTGTATGTCGACAGGGCTGATGCAGGGCTGAACGGAATCTGCATTAAAGACGAGGAGATATCATCAATAGGGGACATAAGCTCAGATTGCAGCTCGGGCAACGAGCACAAAATTGAGTGCGACGGCACTTTGCAGGATTCCTACACCTGCGCATACAACTCCACGCTTGGCAGGTACAAAGTCGAGGGGTTGGGGCATTCCGGCATTGTGCAGATTGATTACGCAAAACCCGGCGGCAGCAGCGGCACTGCCGCATCTGCAGGCGGCTCTTCAGGGGGCAGCGGAGGCGGAGGCGGCATTGCCTGTAATCCCAATTGGCAGTGCAGTGAATGGGAAAAATGCAGCAACGGCTTCAGGGTCAGAAAATGCATCGATGCCGATAACTGCGCTTTTCCGGGCAAAAAGCCCATTGAGTCAGAGCAATGCACTGCCGGTGAGCCAAAGGAAAACGCCATTGATCCAGACCAATCCGGTTACATGGGTAATTTCAGAAGGGTTAAAGTTTTGCCGTCAGGATTTTCAGGCGTAACAGCCGTGGCAGCCAAGCCGGCAGGCAGCCGCCCTAATTTCGGAGCCTTGATAGTTCTGCTGGAAGTTTTAATCGTAGTAGGGCCTTACCTGGCCATAAAAAGGCTTTATCTTAAAAATCTTTAAATAACAAGATAAAAACCTGCTGTTTGGTGGGGCTGTAGTATAACTTGGCCAGACATGGCAAGGGCATTGCCTTTGAGCCAATATCCGCGGTTCGGGACTGCGTGGTGGGGGTTCAAATCCTCCCAGCCCCATCACACTCCAATATTCTCCTCTTTAATTGTGTTAAGAATCAGCTTTGTTTCAGTCCTCTCGACAAAGTCGTAAGTCTGCAGCTTCTTAAGGAAATGATCCATCTGCCTCCTTGTGGGGAATCTTGCCAGCACAAGCGAGTCAAAAGCTCCTGTAATGTCGTAAACGGCAAAAACATTTGGATTAGAGGCAATTTTCCTCTCAACCTCGAACAGCCTGCCTTTTGAAATCCTGATTTCAATCATGGCTTCAACGTCGTAACCTGCCTTTTCGTAATCCAGCTTTGAAGTGTACTTTTTGATTATGCCATCTTTCTCGAGCTTTTTTATGTGGTGCATTACAGTTGCAACGGAAACATTTGCTTTTTTAGCAATCTGCCTAAGAGAAAGCCGTGAGTTTTCTACAAGAATGTTCAGAATTTTTTTGTCTGTTTCCTCTAGCTGCATTTTACCCAACGTTTGTTTATTTTATAGCAAATTTATAGCAGATTCTTAAACAAATATTTAAAATTATCGATTTTTATAATGTTTTTGTTTAATAAAACTTGGAAAAAGTATATAAATATTGACAAAATCTGAATAATACATAAAAACGGGGGTTGTAAAAATGAGTCCAACTGAAATTTTAGAATTAATAAAAAAAGAGCCTTTTAAGTCTGTTAAAGAAGATTTAGTTGAAAACTTGAAAAAAGATTTGGAAAGGGTAAAATTTGTCGATTTGAAATTTACAGACATGCCGGGCTTATGGCAGCATTTTACTGTGCCAATAAGCCAGTTAAGTGAGAGTTCGATAACAGATGGTTTTGGGTTTGACGGCTCATCAATAAGGGGCTTTAAGGAGATTTATGAAAGCGACATGCTTCTTGTTCCAGATTTGAAGAGTGGCTTCACAGACCCATTTTCTAACAATACAGTGAGCATAATCGGCAATATTAAGGACCCTGAAACAGACGAGTTTTTTTCAAGAGATCCTAGGTATATTGCCCAAAAAGCAGAATCTTATCTAAAAGAAACTGGAATTGCAGATGTTGCTTACTATGGCCCAGAGCTTGAGTTCTTTATCTTTGATAGCATAAGGTATGACCAAAAAGAAAATTTTGGCTATTACTATATTGATTCTGCTGAAGGAAGTTGGAATACAGGCAGCGAAAGCGCGAATGGGGCTAAATCAAATAATCTTGGCTACAAGCCAAGGTACAAAGAAGGCTATTTTCCAGTGCCGCCAAGCGACTCTTTGCAGAATATAAGAAATGAAATTGTTTCAATAATGGAAAGATCAGGCATAAGCGTGGAGTGCCATCATCATGAAGTTGCAACTGCTGGGCAATGCGAGATTGACATGGGCTATGCTCCATTAGTTAGAATGGCAGACCAAGTAATGATGTATAAATACATAATAAAGAACATTGCATTAAAGCATGGCAAAACAGCAACATTCATGCCAAAGCCTTTGTTCAATGACAATGGCTCTGGAATGCATACCCATATGAGTTTATGGAAGCAAGGAAAAAATTTATTCTACGATAAAGAAGGATATGCATTGGCAAGCAAAACAGCAATGCACTTTATTGGAGGCTTGCTTGAGCATGCTCCGGCATTATGCGGCATAATTGCGCCAACAACAAATTCTTACAAAAGATTAGTTCCTGGATTTGAAGCGCCTGTAAATCTTGTTTATTCAAAAAGAAACAGGAGCGCTGCTGTAAGAATCCCGGTCTATTCAAGAAGCGACAAGGCAAAGAGGGTTGAGTTCAGAACGCCTGATCCAAGCTGCAACATTTATCTTTGCTTTGCAGCAATGCTGATGGCAGGTATTGACGGAATTAAAAGAAAAGTTGATCCAGGCGAGCCTCTTGACAAGGACATTTACCATTTAAGCGAAGAGGAAGCAGGAAAAATACCAAGCGTGCCGGCATCTTTGCCAGAGGCATTAAATGCCCTTGAGCAAGACCATGAATTCCTGCTGCAGGGTAATGTATTCACAAAAGATGTTATCGAGGCTTGGCTTGAATACAAAAGAAAGAAGGAGGTTGACCCGATAAGGCTGAGGCCCCATCCCTGGGAATACCAGCTTTATTATGACATCTGATTTTTGTTTAATAAAATCTGGAAAAATTATATAAATATGGTGCAAAAATTGGTTTACAGATTAGTGTGCGGTGGTTGAGATTGCCAAAGTTATAAGAAAAAACAGCGATGATGCAATTCACGGAGTTTATCGCTCCAGCATCGGTAATTATGCAATTGGTGTCTTCTTTCCAAGTGATATGTCCCCAATTGGAGGCGTAGGTGTAGCTCCAAAAAAAATAGCTTTCAGCCAAAATGGGAATTTTGAAAGTGGAATTAGCGAATGGGTGCAGTTTTTTTATCCCCCTGAAGACCTGTTGAGGGCAATGGAAAAAACAGACACAGGCTATATTACGGATAGGTTGAATCGCTTCGGGGGGGTGTACAGCCCAAAAAGCGCTTCAGTTTCTTATTTAATTGATAGAACCAGCGGCGGGATAGCCATGTCTGCAGTCACTATTGGGATACCTGACAAAGATTGCCCTCATTCTTACAAAGGGCTATTTGTAAGTGGGCAGCACGTAGCTGGAGTTGTTTCCAGGCGCAATGGCTCTGGTGATGATGTTTTATACCATTTTGAGGGCGGATTGACTAATGAACTGAGGCAACTGCTGTCCGCCACCGGAAAATCTTTAGGAGGGGTGGAAATAGAGGTTCCAATCGTTGTTAACTGCCAGCAATCGCAAGAGGGCATAAAAATTAAAAAAGTTTTAAGGATATGCCCAATGAACGGCATAGAGTCAATCTTATCATAACCTTTTTAACCTTCCTTTTATTTCTCCATATTATGAAAAAAGTTATGTGCGCAGGCACCTTTGACACAATTCATCCAGGGCATTTGTATTACCTTTCTGAAGCCAAGAAATACGGCAGCAAATTGGTTGTTGTTGTCGCAAGGGATGATACATCTGAAAAATTCAAGGGCAGGAAGCCGGCGCATAATGAAAGGGAAAGGCTTGAGGCGGTAAGGACGCTTGAAATCGTTGACGAGGCTGTTTTGGGCAATAAAGACAATATTTTTGGGATTATAGAAAAGGTAAAGCCCGATGCCATCTGCCTCGGCTACGACCAGAGAATACAAAAGCAGGAAGTGGAAGATGAATTAAAAAAAAGGGGGATTAAGGCTGATGTGATACGGATAGGCCCTTACATGCAACATATGTACAAAAGCTCTAAATTAAAAAAATGAAACCATTATATTTAATGGTATTGTCTGCTATAGGCTTTGCAGTCTCTTTTTACATTTATTACACAAAGAGGTATAGCAAGCCGATGCACTGCCTGATAGGGGAAAACTGCGATGCTGTAGTCAAAAGCAGGTACGGCAAGACATTCGGAGTTGAAAATACTATACCGGGCATGCTTTACTATGTGTTTATATTCCTTTATGGAATCTTCATTTTGCTGAATCAAAACATTTTTAAAGCAGATATTGTTTACTATTTTATAGTGGGTGCAAGCATCGGCTCTGTGCTGTTTTCAATTTACCTTACTGCAGTTCAGGCATTTGTGCTCAGGAAATGGTGCGAGTACTGCATTGTTTCATCGATTGCGTCAGTGTTGATTTTAATTGTGTTGATTTAAATGGCAAAAACCAGCGTTAACCAATGGGCATTGACAATTTTGAGAGTCGTTCTCGGAATTATTTTTGCCTATCACGGCTACCTGAAGCTTTTTGTTTCTGGCGGGTTTAAGGGAACAGTCACTTTGGTGGCATCGCTGGGAATAGTCTCCGCAGTAGTTGTCCTCAAAAATGACTGACATGTCTTCAACAACCAGCTTTTTTGAGAACAATGGGCAGTCCAATACAAGCGTATCTGCATAGCCTCCTTCAAACCCGATATGGAAGCCGTATTTTACAGAGTCCTTTTTCAATTGCGGAAAGTTCTCCTTTGTGATTTTCTTCCCAAGCCAGTCCTTCAAGCCGTCAGAGGCAATTTGGGTTACAAGAATTTCATAGCCGTCATTTAACATTTTTTCCATCACCAAGTCATGCTCCTCTCCAGAGTGGCTTGCAAACGCCTCGATTCCCAGCGGCAGCAGCGCGTTTTGTATGCTTTTAAGCTGGGTTTCCTGCAGCCCAGTGCCACCAAGGACAACTGCATCAATTTTCATCCTTTTTTGCTGCTTTTCAACAATCTCCTTCACTATATTGGCTTCCTTTACAGGGTCTGCAACCCTGCATTTAACATAGAAATGCGGCAGATTGAGCATTTTTGCAATGTCCTTTGTCTGCTCAACGGTTGCGTAATGGAACAGAAAGCAGTCCTTTCTTGTGGGCTTTACAGAAATCAAATACTTTATGTTCCAGCCTTTTTCCTTTGCATGCTGGATTGCAAAAGTGCTGTCCTTTCCTCCTGAAAAAAGAATTGCAACGTCCATGGGAAAAGTATAGTTATTTTATTTATAAAGGTTTTGAAAAAATTATTTACGTCCATTATTAAAAATAAATAAAAAACGAGAGCGTCCTCTTAAATTAAGCATGAAGGAGGAAACCTGCTTGTGATTATAAAAATAGACAATGAATAGATTTAAGAGTTGATTATTCTTATTGGAATAATTTTGGCAGAAGGGTATTTAAAATAATGGCAAAATTATAATTTCATGCCTCCAGTTTATGTGAATACACAAGATGACTATTCATTTGAATTAACTAGGAACAGGACATTTGCCGACTATTCCCAATCTTTTGGCTCGGGTTTAGGAGGCACTTTGGCGGATATTTTACTGGAACATGCAAAAATAAAACCTAGCGTTCATTTTTATGATATCGGCTGTGGAGAAGGCAGAACCATAACTGATATGTTTGAGGCACTTTTTAAAAGAGCAGAGCAAAAGGGGCTTGATAAAGAGATTGTTAAAAGAATTGTTTATATAGGTATAGATTCCCATTCAGGCGAATTTTGGAAAAATTCTGAACATGCCACGTTTTATGAGGGAGATTTAATTGAAATACTTAGAAAAGAAAATTTGTTACCTATAGATTTAGGTGTCAGCCATCAGGTTTTTCCCTATATAAATCACAAGCTGGAGGGGGTAGGGGCTCTAGCAAACTTATTAAATCGTGTTAGTGGTGCAAGGGGTACATTGCTCATAAAACCATTCTATAAGAATCAGGCAGTTTTAGTGAGTAATGATAAAAAAAAGCCCGTGACAATATCAGAAGCATTTGGAGATAGTGTTGATGTTGTGCACCAAGATAGTGATTCATTAGCTTTAATGCCTGATGAAAATGGTGCCGAGGCAAGATTAAAGTTAAGGTTTTTAAATGCAGAATATGATTTTTGGCAATTTGCTAAAAACCATGTAATTGGAAGACCCGGACAAAAAATTTCTTACTATAGTCAACCAAACTCCCAACAACCTTTATAAACTTCCCTAAAACCATTTCTTTTTATGCACCGCGCTCTTTTCATCGGCAGATTCCAGCCTTTTCATAATGCGCATTTAATTGACATAAAGAAAGTCCTGAAGGAAGCTGACGAAGTTATTATTGCAATCGGGAGCTCTCAGGAAAAGAATATTTTAGACAACCCATTTTCTTACAAAGAAAGGAGGCAAATGATAGCCAATACCCTGAAAAACAACAAAATAAATCATTACAAAATCTATCCTGTCTTCAAAAGGCATGATTCAAAAGTCAAGAAAATAAGGCTAATCAGGGGGATAAGCAGCACCATTATACGGGATAAAATAATTAAAAATAAGGACTGGCAGAGTTTGGTGCCGAAAGAGATTGAGGATTATATAAAGAAGGTTAATGGTGTGGAGAGAATAAAAAAGATTTATTCTTCTAGGCTGTAGCAAGCATCTTCTTTTTGCCCAGCATCTTATCAGTCTCTGTCTTTATAATCTCCCAATGCAGCTTTATAAGCTTCTGCACAGTTGGGTCTTGCGTATTCAGCTTGTACAATTTTGCCCTTCCTATGTCTCTTGTACGTGCAACAACTTTCCTCTTTTCCAGCTCTTTCCAAGCCCTTGTAAAAGACGTCCAGCCTACATGGCTGCCTTCTGCAATATCTGTCATGCTGTAGTCAAAGTCCTTGCCGAGTATTAGGAAGTTGAGTATTCTAATTAAAGGTGAATTTCCAAGATATTCTGAAAATATAGTTTGTTTTTTCATTTTCTATATCATAAATAACTTACCCAAACACCCCCTTAAATAACCCCTTGTCCTTTTTGTTTTCCTTCTCAAACTCCTCCAATAGCTGCTTCTGCTTTTTTGTCAGCTTTTCAGGGACCTTTATGTAAACTTCAACATGCTCGTCTCCTGCATGGTGGCTGTGCAGGTCAGGAATCCCAAGCCCCTTCATCCTGAAGATTGTGCCGCTCTGCGTGCCTTCTGGGATTTTCAGATCAGCCTTGCCTTTGAGTGTAGGCACTTCAATCTCCCCTCCAATGGCTGCTGTCGTGAATGAAACAGGAACCTTGGCTGCCCGCCTGCCTCCCCTTCGCCCTGAACCCTCAGGTTAGTTCCATCAGTTGCTCCTGCGGGAATCTTGACTTCAATTTTTCTTGTCTTTCTGACAACGCCCTTGCCATCGCATTCAGGGCACTCATTTTTTATGTACTTGCCCTGCCCTCTGCATTTCCTGCATGTTGTTGTTGTGGAAAACAGCCCAAAAGGAGTCCTTTGAGTTCTTGTTGAGACACCTCTTCCATTGCATTCATCGCAGGCTATGATGTCTTTTGGGCTTTCAGCTCCTGTTCCATGGCATTTTTCACATTCCTCAAGCCTTGGGATGTTTATTGTCTTTGTTGCGCCAAAAGCAGCATCTTCCAGTTCAATTTCCATATCATACCTCAAGTCAGAGCCCCTCTGTTTTCTCCTTGCCCTGCCAGAGGAGCGGCTGCCGCCAAAGAAATTCTCAAAAATGCTGTCAAAGTCCATTCCAAATCCCCCAATGTCTGACATGAAATCAGAGAAATCAAACCCTGAAAAGCCCTGCTGGAACTGCTCGCCTGCCGTGCCAAACTGGTCGTACTGGGATCTTTTTGCATCGTCGCCAAGCACAGCAGCAGCCTCGTTTATTTCCTTGAATTTTTCAGCTGCATCATGGCTTTTGTTCAGGTCAGGGTGATATTGTTTAGCCAATTTCTTGTAAGCTGACTTAATCTCCTCCTTTGTAGCGCTTTTGCCCACCCCTAAAATCTTGTAATAGTCTTTTTCTTTTGGCATCTTACTTCAAAATCTCATAACTCAAAATCTTTCTTAATCTTTCCCTGTCTGGCACCAGATTCTCCAGCTCAGCGCCCGGAATTATTTTTCCGCCTGCTTTAATGTAATGCGCATACTGCCTTAGGCTTTCCGCGTCATTTGCATCGACAACGTGGTTAACCATGAACCAGACACTTAGTTCTTCGCCATAATCCTTGCACTGGATGCTTGTTTTGCATTCCAGCGGCTTGACTTCGTGGATTGTGCAGCCCTTTTCATCGTCGAAAAATATGCATTTTCCATGAGGCAGGTTTTTCTCCCTTATCAGTTTCGGGCGCAATAATTTTTTGTTGAATAGTTCAACCTCCTCCAAAAAGCCCTTTTTCAGCTCTTCCTCAGATACATCCAAAAATTTTGCAATGTGCTTTGCATCGTCCCCTGCAAGGGAGCCGCTGCCGTACTTGCAGCCGTGGCTGCAGGCGCTGCACCGGCACGGGGCAGCCAGTTTCAAAACATC
>JACOZN010000018.1 GCA_016181305.1 Candidatus Woesearchaeota archaeon | reverse complement strand
AAATATATTCCAACATCAGTACCCTCCACTCCAAGACTTATGCTATTAAGTGCTAAAGGAACAGCTCCGATGCCGACTTTGCCGCTGCTTCCATTCACAAACAAAACATTTGAAAGATTGACGCTTCTTCCGTCTGTGCCAGAAGCTACTTGTAAAAGATAATTCGGCGAAGTCGTTCCAATCCCGACATTGTTGCTTGTAGCATCAACAAACAAAGTATTGCCGTCAACCGAAAAGTTCCCGTCAACAGACAAATTGCCCTTAATCGAAACATTCCCTGCATTAATTAAATTATTCCCGCTCAAATTCAAATTTCCAAAAACATTTATGAAATTGCCAGTTGTCAGTTCAATAGAGGTTGCTCCAAAAGAAAGAGTAGAAAACAATAAACTCATCACTGCCAAAACCAATATTCCATAACTTCCTTTAATTAATTTATTCTTCCCCATATTCTATTCCAAGCTCCTCAACCAGCTTCAGGCTGTGAAATCTTCAGCCTGGAAGCTATCTCATTCTGCCTTAACCCCTTCTTTCTAAGCTCCAAAACCTGAATTTCCCTGCGCGTTATCAATATAACCTTTATAACTTATAATACTTATATTTAAATCTTTCGGTGAAATTTGTATTTTCAAGCAGAAATCAAAGGCAAACAGAACCAGAGGGGACCCATTTAAGGGGGACTTTTGCGAAGCAAAATGTCGCCCAGCGTGTCAACGGAGCTATGCCGTTGTGGGTCTCCAATTTTTTTAATTTCAAAGTTATTGAAAATGATTAAAAATTAATTAAAAATAATCTAAAGGTTTAAAAGCGAGGCTAAAACACAATCAAATGAAAAATGCCAATAATAACTATCGGAGAAATCATAGACTTGATTTTTATGACAATATTTGTAGGCTACATTTTCTCTGACTTGATTCCTGTAAGAAAAGAATCTTATGACCCTTTAACCCATTACAAAAGAAGCTTTGACTTTGAAGGATTGAAATTCGCAATTTTGGCAACAGCTCCTGCAATCATAGTCCACGAAATGGCGCACAAGTTTGCGGCTTTGGGATTTGGCCTGGGTGCGACATTCTATGCCTTCTACAGGAGCTCATTCACTTTGATGCTTGGAATCCTTGCAGTTATCTCAAAATTAACGGGCTTTGGCTTTGTATTCATAGTGCCGGGGTTTGTGGAGATAAGCGGCTCTGGCACCCACTTGCAGTTTGCATTGGCGGCATTTGCAGGCCCTTTTGTCAACTTAGTTTTATGGCTTGGCTCGTGGTATTTATTAAAAAATAAGATATACAGGAAGAAACATCATTTGCTTTTGCTGTTAACCCAAAAGATAAACATGTTTTTGTTCATATTCAACATGCTGCCCATTCCCGGATTTGACGGCTACAAGGTTTTTATTGGATTGATAAGGGCTTTTATTGGTTAAATTTTTATACTTTTGAAATAATTTAAGGCAAATGCCAGAGGCGTTTTTTGTTGCACTGCTTTTTACGTTTATCTCCGAGATAGCAGACAAAACCCAGCTTGTTATCTTAGGGCTTGCATTAAGGTACAAAGCCTATTTTCAGGTTTTTATTGGGGCATTATTGGCGCATTCTTTTATGGATGGAATTGCAATTTTGCTGGGCTATTTCTTTAGTTTTCAGATACAAACAAATATACTAAAAATTATTGTCGGAATTTCATTTGTTTTATTGGGGGCTTATGGCTTAGTTAAGCCTTATATAAAAAAGAGCAAGAAAAAGCATGAGACAACTGAAGGAAAATCGCCATTTGCGGTTTCTTTTATAACAGTCCTGTTGAGCGAGTTTGGAGATAAAACACAGGTAAGCTCCGGATTATTGGCTGCAAAATATCTGCTTCCATTTCATATTTTTATTGGTGCATTCACAGCGCTTGCATTAGTAATTGGATTGAATGTGTTCATTGGCGCTAAAGTAGCAGAAAAACTGCCAGCAAAGACGATAAAGGTTGCAACTTCTGTTTTGTTTATTTTATTTGGAATAATTAATTTATTGGCTTAATTTATCTATCTTCGCAGCAACAATGAAATCATTCTCCGACAATCCATTTATCGCATGTGTCCAAATTTCAATCTCTACTATGTTATAATGCACTGAAAAATCAGGATGATGCCCTTCATTTTCAGCAATTTCAGCAACAGAATTCACAAATATCATTGCTTCTTTAAAATTCCTGAACTTGAATTTCTTGCAGAGATGCCCCTCCTTAATCTGCCATGTCGGGATTTCCTTTAGAAATTCATTTATTCCAGCCTCTTTTAATGGCGGCATTCCAGCCTCGCAAGGCACGCATTTCTTTTTTGTCAAGTCCATAGTAATTAATGATTTAGGTATTAAATATAAATTTATTCATATTTACTTTCTATATTGCAAACAACTCCAATTTATTCATCAAACCATAAACTATAAATAAAACTTGCTTCATCAGTATGTAATGCAACGATTAAATTTTGGGATTGCTATTTCTAAGTTTTTCCGAGGGGATTCTTTCTATGCCTAAGTACATTGTTGTGGCTGGCGGAGTAATGTCGGGAGTTGGAAAAGGCGTAACAACCGCTTCTATCGGCAAGATTCTCCAGGAGCACGGCTACAATGTTACAGCAATAAAGATTGACCCTTACCTGAATTATGACGCAGGCACATTAAGGCCGACAGAGCACGGCGAAGTCTGGGTCACAGATGACGGCGGCGAGATTGACCAGGACTTGGGCACTTACGAGAGATTCCTTAACAAAGACATTCCAAAAAGAAACAACATCACAACAGGGCAAGTCTATAAGACAGTAATTGACAGGGAGCGCCAAGGAGAGTATCTTGGGCAGACAGTGCAATTTATCCCGCATATTCCCGATGAAATCAAGAAAAGAATAAAGGCAGCAAGCAACAGCAATGATTTTGTCTTAGTGGAAGTCGGAGGCACGATCGGCGACTATGAAAACATACCGTTCTTGTTTGCATTGAAAAGCCTTGAAAGGGAAGTGGGGAAGCAAAACCTTAGTTATGTCCTTGTAACTTATCTTCCAATACCGAGCCATATTGAGGAAATGAAGACAAAGCCAACCCAGCAGGCAATAAGGCTCCTGAGCGAGTCAGGAATATTCCCGGACTTCATAATATGCAGGGCTAAAAAAGCGCTGGATGTGGTGAGAAAAAAGAAAATTGAGACATACGCAAACATTATTTCGGACCATGTCATCTCAGAGCCGGACATTGAAACTGTCTATCAAATCCCCCTTGACCTGGAGAAGGAAAAGTTGGGGGAAAAAATACTGAAAGAATTTGGAATGAAGCCAAAAAAGCAGCCCGAGTGGCACGAATGGAAAAAGCTTGTTGAAAACATACTTAACCCGAAAAAGACAATAAAAGTCGCGATTGTAGGCAAATACATTGACATAGGCGACTATAATCTTGCAGACTCTTACATTTCCATAAACCAGTCTTTGTTGCATGCAGGCGCCTCATTAAACACAGGAGTGGAAATTGAGTGGCTTGACTCAAAGATTTTTGAGGAAAACAGGAAGTCAGCCAGTGAGCTGAAAAAATATGATGGAATCATTGTTCCGGGCGGCTTCGGCGCTTCCGGTGTTGAAGGAAAGATAAATGCGGTCAATTACGCCAGAACAAACAAAATTCCTTATCTTGGATTATGCTATGGCTTGCAATTGGCTGTTGTGGAGTTTGCAAGGAATGTATGCAATTTGAAAGACGCCCATACCACCGAGGTCAATCCCAAAACAAGCGCCCCTGTCATTGATGTGCAGCCTGCGCAAAGGGAAATTCTGGAAAAGCACATGTTCGGCGGCACAATGCGCTTGGGGGCCTACGCCGCTGTTTTGAGGGACAAAAGCAAAGTTCTGAAGCTTTACGGGGAAGCCGGAAGATTAAGCGAAGATGAAAAAAGAATTCAGGAGATTATGAAGGATAAAAGCCAGGCATTCAGGCTTGGAATACTGGAGAAAGGGAAAAAAATTGTTTTAGAGCGGCACCGCCACAGGTACGAGGTTAACCCAAGCTTTGTTGACTTGCTGGAGAAGAACGGCTTGGTGTTTTCCGGCTGTTATATGAGAGCCGACAAGACTAAATTGATGGAGTATATTGAACTGCCCAACCACCCTTATTTCATTTCAACGCAGGCGCATCCGGAGTTCAAGTCAAGGCTTGGAAATCCATCGCCATTGTTTTACGGGTTTGTCAAAAATTGCATTAAGTAATTTAAAATAGCCTGCAATTTTTGAGCATGCTCGGAAATTTTACAAGTTACATAAATAATAAAAATTTCCGACATGTCCAAGCTTGCCGGAAATAACAATCACATCAAAACTATCTAAAAAAATTTTTGATTTTTTCTGAGTTTCGGAAATCAATGATTTCCGCAACCTTTATTAACAATACATTTTTCTAACTTCTATTTTATGCGGGGTTGTATTTATGGAGCAGAATACTCAGAATCAGCAGCAAAAAAAATCGCTAAGGCAAGCCTTGTTTGAAATATATGAAAAGAAGTACAAGGCATTGCTGATTATCCCGTTTTTGATTTTGCTGTTGTCGCTGGCCCAGATAGGCTGGCAGATTTACAATACAGGGGATTTTGTCAAGAAAGACGTTTCGTTGAAGGGCGGCGTTACCGTAACAGTTCCCTACAATAAAAATATCGACATAGTTTTGGTTGAAAAGCAAATATCTTCAGAATTTCCAAAAAACGACATTGCCGTAAGGACTTTGGGAGGCGCCGGGACTGCCGGAGGCATTATTGTTGAGGCGGATATCGATGCAAACAATAATGCAGAAAGAGGCAGGCTGCTGCAGGCAATAGGAGCCTCATTAAAAATTGACTTAAGCAATGTAGATTACGGGATTGAAATCATCGGCTCCTCGCTCGGGGCAAGCTTTTTCAGGGAGTCGCTGATTGCGCTGGCTGTCGCCTTTCTTTTCATGGGGCTTGTTGTTCTTATCTATTTCAGGACTTTTATTCCAAGCATTGCAATCGTGCTTGCAGCTTTCTCAGACATGGCTTTTGCGCTGGCCGCAATAAACCTCATGGACGTGAGGATAGGGACTGCGGGAATTGCCGCATTCCTGATGCTTATCGGCTATTCAGTTGATACTGACATCCTGCTTTCTGTCAGGGTTTTGAAAAGAAAGGAAGGCACTGTCATGGACAGGATTGTCAGCTCCATAAAAACAGGAATGACAGAAACTATTACAGCAATAGTTGCTGTGACAGTCGCAATGCTTGTAACCCAATCAGAAGTGATAAGGCAGATAATGCTTATTCTGCTGCTAGGCCTGGTTGCGGACATTTTCAACACGTGGATACAGAATGTAGGATTGTTAAGAATTTATATTGAAAGAAAAGCAAAGAAGGGAGTCGTAATATAATAAAATGAACTATAAAATCAAAAAATTAATTGCGAACTGGCGGATAATATTGCTTGCTGTTTTTATACTGGTGTCTTTAGTTGCAATTCACCCGACCTTAAGCAAAGGCGTTGCAATAAGGAGCGTTGTTACAAACAGCTCTGCAAGCATCGCAGGCATTCCGCAGCCAAAGCCCAATATACAGCCTGTTGCAAGGGAAGTGGTAATTGCTATAGCCAACAAGCCGGTTGAAGATGTTGGGGATTATTACAATTATGTCAATTCTATAGGAATTAACAGGACTGTCCAGATAAAAACAACGAAAGGGGCTTACAGGGTTGCTAAAACTGGAGATGATATCGGGCTTCGGGTTTTTGAAGCTCCTTCAACAAACATAAGGAAGGGGCTTGATTTGCAGGGCGGCACAAGGGTTCTTTTGCAGCCGGAGGCAAAGCTAAGCCAATATGACATTGGCGTGCTGATAGACAATATGAAGGAAAGGCTCAACGTCTATGGCTTGAGCGACATTGTAATCAGGGATGCAAATGACCTTCCGCCGCCTATTGGGACCGGGAACCAGTACATTGTGGTTGAGATTGCCGGCGCAACGGAAGAGGAGATAAAAGACTTGCTTGCCCGCCAAGGCAAATTCGAGGCAAAAATCGGGAACAAGACAGTGTTTAGGGGAGGGACAGACATTGTTTATGTTGCCAGGAGCGCCAATGAAGCCGGCATAGACACAAGCACAGGATGCTATCCCCAGGGCCCGCAGTGGTATTGCCGCTTCAGGTTTTCAATAACGCTGAGCCAGGAGGCGGCGCAGCAGCAGGCAGACGCCACAAAAGGCCTGAGCGTGATTTTTGACCCTGCTTCAGGGCGCAGCACAGGATATCTCAGCGAAAAACTGGAGCTTTATCTTGATGATGTGAAGGTTGACGAGCTTAACATTGGCTCTGACTTGAAGGGGCAGGCAGTCACCCAAATCCAGATAACTGGCCCCGGGGTTGGCGCAAGCCAGCAGGAAGCAATATCAAATTCGTTGCAGAACATGAAAAGGCTTCAAACCATACTTATAACAGGCTCGCTGCCTGTGAAGCTGAACATAGTAAAGACTGACGCGATAAGCCCTGTTCTGGGCAGGGAATTTGTCAGGAATGCAGTTATTATGTCTGTTCTTGCAATACTTTCGGTTGCAGTCGTTATCGGCTTGAGGTACAGGAAAATGCTTATTGCAATACCGATTCTTATCACAATGCTTTCCGAAGTCATCATACTTCTTGGAGTTGCCGCATTCATAGGCTGGAATATTGACTTGGCTGCAATTGCGGGCATTCTTGTTGCAATAGGCACAGGAGTTGATGACCAGATTGTCATAACTGACGAAACTTTGAAGGGGCAAACTGCCAATGTTTACAACTGGAAGGAAAAAGTGAAGCGAGCTTTCCTGATAATAATGCTTGCTTACCTTACTGTTGTAGTTGCTATGATTCCGCTGATTTTTGCAGGGGCGGGATTGCTGAAGGGCTTTGCAATAACCACTATAATAGGGGTTACGATCGGCGTTTTCATCACAAGGCCCGCTTACTCCGCTTTTGTCGAGATAATGCTGAAGTAAAAAATAAATATTCCTGTTAAAAACCAAAAATAAAAAATGGCAACCAAACTATGGGCGGCTTTGCTTGTATTGTTCACTACTTTGCTGACTTCATCAGCGCAGATCTTGTGGAAGAAAGGCGTTGCCACACTGGCTTTTGATATTTTAGGCATAATCACAAATTACTACATTATCGGCGGCATTCTTCTTTATGTTGTTGGCGGCGCTTTGCTGATAATCTCGTTCAGGGGCGGCGAGGTTTCTGTCCTATACCCGATAATTGCAATGAGCTACATATGGGTCAGCCTGCTCAGCGTCAGGTTTCTAGGTGAAATTATGAACCCTTTCAAATGGATTGGTGTTGCAGCGATAATTGCAGGAATTGCCTGCATAGGCTATGGAAGCAAGGGCTCTCTTCCCGGAGCTGTATAAAAATGGCAACACAAATTTGGGCTGTAAGCCTGGTGGTTTTCGCTACTTTGGTTGGTGCATTCGGGCCCATACTGCTGAAAAAAGCCTCTGCTAAAAGCATGTCAAATCTCAGCTCGCTGGCAACAAACTACCATCTTTTTGGCGGGGTTGCATTATATGCTTTGGGAACCCTGCTTTTCATTCCTGCATTGAAAGGCGGCGACTTGTCTGTTTTGTACCCTTTCGTTGCTTTGGCGTACATATGGGTCAGCCTGCTCAGCGTCAGATTCCTCGGCGAGAGAATGAACAGGCTGAAGTGGCTTGGAATTGCATTGATAATTCTTGGTGTCAGTTTCATTGGCATAGGGAGCCAGTAAGCTCAGTAGAAATCCTGAAGTTAGCATCATTATTGCGAAAGCTATTTTGATTAAAAGCCAACTGACAAGGGGGAAGCCCCTTACGGGGAATGTCAGTTATAGATATAAAGAAGTCAGCTTGAGCCTGATGCTAACCGAACGAAGTGAGAGGATTTCTGCTGAGCTAGCCAGTAGAAATGTTTTTATACTGCTGTTTTACATTAAATGCAAAATGCAAAAAACAATCATCCTGTCTTTAGGCGGCTCTTTAATTGTTCCGGACAGCATAGATACCGGATTCCTGAGGCAATTCAAAAAAACAATTGAAAAATATGCCAAAAAAAATTACAGGTTTGCCGTTTATTGCGGCGGCGGCAGATTGGCAAGGAATATGCAGGATGCAGCCTCCAAAATAGCAAAGCTCAGCAACCAGGATTTGGACTGGATTGGTACTTATGCAACAAGATTAAATGCATTATTATTATGGTATATTTTTAAAAATGACGTAAGCGGCTCAATTGTCGCTGATCCCACCCGAAAAATCAGTTTCAAAAAAAATATTATAATAGCAGCGGGCTGGAAGCCCGGTTGGAGCACTGACTATGACGCTGTTTTGCTTGCCAAAAATCTGCGCATCAAAGAAATAGTGAACATGAGCAATGTCGATTATGTCTATGACAAGGACCCAAAAAAGCACAGAGATGCCAAAAGAATTGAAAATATAAACTGGGCAGGATTCGCAAAGCTGGTAAGCCGGAAATGGAAGGCGGGCATGAATGCGCCTTTTGACCCTGTTGCGGCAAAAGAGGCGCAAAAGTCAGGGATGAAAGTCAGCATCATCGGCAGGGACTTGAGGAATCTTGAAAATCTGTTGGAAGGCAAAAAATTCAGGGGGACTGTAATACGCTAAAAATGGAAGAAGAATATAACTGGAATCTAATCCTTAGGGCGGCAGTTCCGATTGCGCTTGTTGAAGCATATGTTTTTTACACAAGCATAAGCAGCGGCTGGAAATGGTTTTCTTTGATAATAGGCTTGCTTTTAACAGGAGGAATCGTTTATTCAAGAAACAAAAAGAAAAATAACGTTTTCACAGCAGTTGCCATGGTATTTCTCGTTGCCCTGATAGCAAGATTTTTGAAAAGCTTCGGGGTTTTCTAAATAAAATCGCTTATTTTATGTTTTATCTCTTCATGCCATAGCCACAGCAGCAATATTATTGAATCAACTGCAGCTGGAATATTTGGAATACTCAACTTGTTTAGCAGATGTAATTTAAATGTCGTATCCAAAAAGGGATAGAAAATCATAACTCCCTCATAATACCCGCCTCCTAAAAAATAGTCAAGGAAAAGATGAAACAGCACTCCAAAACAAGCAACAAAAAAGTACATTCCTGCCCTGTGCTTTTTATGGTGCCACAGGATAAATCCTGGAATCAAAAATATTAAGCCAAATAAAGGCGTATGGGTTATTGTGCCATGCGCTATGCTTAACCCAAAAAAGTTTAGAAGCCAATTTAATGGTATGTCGATATCGGGCAACAAACCGGCAAAGCCTGCAATAAAGACTGTGTGCAAAGTAAAATATTTTTTGTGCTTCGCAACATAATCCCTGTATAAATCAACTACGATTATGGTTAATAAGACATGGGTTACTGCCAAGGGCATTTAAATCACCAGTGCCTGAACCTTTCCCTTACGATTGACATGAAAAGAATCAGTGCAAATACGGATGCAAAAAAGAAGCTGGCAAATGACAAAAACGGCACTCCTAGTATTGTCGGCCCTTTCACGATGTTCATCAGTACGGCTGATGATATAAGCAAGGCAGCTATTAGCAAGCCATAAGCAACCCTGTTGCTGCTCCTGTCTATCTCAAGAGACAGCTTTTTTATGTCTGTATCCTCGATGTCAACCTTTATTGTGCCTCTTTGTATCCTGTCAAGCGCCTTTTCAGCCTTTTCAGGGAAATCCTCTGCAAATTTTCTATACCTATCGATATTGTGCACAAAGCTTTTCCACATATAAAGCGGGCTTTTCCTCCTGGCAATGACTTTTTCAATGAACGGCTTTGCAGTCTCTATAATCTTAAAATTGGGGTCATACTCAATCGCAACACCCTCCAATGTTATTATGGTCTTCCCAAACAGGACAAATGAAGCCGGCATCCTGAGCTTGTGCCTTAGTGCAATGTCAAGCAGCTCTTCAAGCACTTTGCTGATTTTTACATCCCTTATTGAAGCGCCCTGCAGCGGCTGTATTGTAAATGCTATGTCGGTTTTCAGCTGCCCGTAATCGACGTCGCCGCTTTCCATCCCTATGCCGATCAGCGCGTCCATCACAAGCTCCTCGTCCTGCTCCGCAACCCCGTAAAGCAAGTCTATGCACTTGTTCTTGAGATTCTCGTCAAAATAGCCCACGATTCCAAAATCAACGAATGCTATTGAGTTATCTCGCATTACCATGATGTTCCCGGGGTGCGGGTCCGCATGAAAAATGCCGTGCACGAAAACCTGCGTCATGACCGCTTCAAACCCTATTCCCAGTATCCTGTTGAAGTCTATCTTTCTTCTTTTGATTTCCTTTATGTCGTGCAGCTCAATCCCGTCTATAAACTCAAGGGTCAGTATATGCTCGGTTGTCAGCCCGTCATAAACCTTCGGTATTTTAACGCTTTTGCTGCCCCTGAAATTCTGCGCAAACCTTTTTGCGTTCCTGGCTTCAAGCCTGAAGTCAAGCTCCTTTTCAGTCCATTCCCTGAACTCCTCGACTAGCTGCAAAGGCCTGTACCTTCTGAGCCTTTCCACGTTGTTCTCAAGGAGATTTGCGAAATAAAGCATTATCTCGATGTCAGTTTCAATCAGTTGCCTGATGTTCGGCCTTTGCACCTTGACAGCAACCTTCTCGCCGTTTTTCAGAATTGCCCTGTGCACCTGGCTGATGGAAGCCGATGCTACTGGCTTCTTTTCAAAATGAAGGAAAAGATGCTCCATGCTTTTGCCGAATTCCTTCTCTATAATGGACTTTACCTCGCTGAACGGGAATTCCGGAACTTTGTCCTGAAGGTTTTCCAGCTCTTTGCAGTACTCTTTTGGCACCAAGTCGGGCCTTACGCTTAAAAGCTGCCCGAATTTTATGAAAGTAGGCCCAAGCCTCTCAAATGTGCTCCTGAGCATTGCTTCGGGCTTTGCCTCCCGCCTTTTGGCAAGCTTGGATTTCACCCTTTTTGTTATCGGGATGCGGTGCTTTAGCCTTATTTTGCTCAGCAGGAAGTCAAATCCCTCTTCGAAAAGAACTAAAAGTATCTGGTTAAACCTCTTTATGTCCCTCACCTCTCTTATTAGATGAAACGGCATATTTACCTTATTTCCTTATTTGCCCATTGCTCATATTCCTTGTTTGGAGCGGCATCCAGCCTTAAAATGCACGGAATTGAATAGGAATGAATTCTTTTGGTTTCATTGACCAGCCTTTTGAACTTATTGTCCTTGGTTTTTGCAATAATTAAGTGCTCTTTCTGACTAACAATTTTTCCTTCCCACCAGTACATGCTTTTTATGGGAGATATGTTTGCGCACGCTACCAGCCTTTTTTTTAACAAGTGCATTGATATTTTCTCAGCCTCGTTCCTGTCTTTGCAGGTTATGTAAGCAAGCGCCATGCATCTGCAATATAATCCTTTGTTTATTAATTTTTTGAATATTACAGCTTGCTCCGATAATTTTAAATAATCCGGTTTCTTTCAATTCAGAATGAAATTCATTCAGTTCATAAAGCCCGGCACTTTGAAGATACTGGCATTCATATTCATAGGCGTTCTTTACCTATACTTTGCAGTTGAGGATGCCTGCGCTGTCGGCTTTTTATTTGCGTTTTGCTATAAGGCCCATGGCTTCCCGTTTTTATACATGGTAAACGGCGATATTGGCAATGCGGTTGGGCACATAAAAACCCTCCCTTTAGGAGCCTATTTCACCGAAACCGGAAGCCAGCTGTTTAATCTGCCGGCTTTGCTGCTGGACCTGGCCTTTGCTTATCTGCTGGCATGCCTTCTGTCAATGCCGTTCAGGAATGCCGGTGCAGGCAGCGACACTTTTAAAAAAGGGCAGTGACTTCTTCCCTGCATGTACATATTTTCAAATATACTGGGAGTATTTGTCTTTGATGATAGATTTAATGTAGTTGATGAAATATTATTCAAGGATTCCGAAGATTATAAGAATAAAGAAAAATTCTCTGAAGCGCTAAGAAATAAGCATAACACAGCAAGAGAACCCGATGAAAAATCACTGAAAGACTCGCTTTTATATTTCAGAAATAAAAAATTTTTGAACGATTTTAGTGCTAAAAATCTTCAATTAACCAAGTCTGATGTCAAAAATTCTGTAGGCAATGACATTCTGCTTATACAGGCAATCAATTCAATTGAAGAAATTGACAAGGCAGCCAATATCCTTGTTAAAAGATTAAGGGAATGGTATGAGTTGTATAATCCGGAAACTTCAAGGGCAACAGAAAATCACGAAAAATTTGTAGGTGAAATTCTGGAAAAGGAAAAAAGCGAGCTTCTAAAGGAATTAAAAATAAGCCAAAATGAATCTATCGGAGCTGATTTGGAGCAGGAAGGCTTGGAGCCGATAAGAAGCCTTGCACAGCAAATATACGATTTATACAGGCTAAGACAAGTACAGTTTGACTACATTTCCTCCTTGATGGACGAATTCTGCCCAAACATAAAGGCTGTCTGCGATGTTTTGGTTGGAGCAAAGCTGATGGAGCATGCAGGCTCTCTTAAGAGGCTAAGCCAAATGCCTGCTTCAACAATCCAGATTCTTGGGGCTGAAAAGGCTTTGTTCAGGCACATGAAGACAGGCGCAAAAGCCCCAAAGCACGGAGTTATAGTAAATCATGCCTTGATTGCCAAATCACCTCAGTCAATTCATGGCAAAATTGCAAGGACATTGGCCGACAAGATATCAATAGCAGCCAAAGTTGATTATTTCCAGGGCAAATTCGTAGGCGACAGGCTTAGAAAGGAATTGGAGGAAAAGTTTAGGCAAAAATGATTAAGCAGTCAAAAATATTTGAGGTTTATGAATCTGAAGGCAAAAGAAGGCAGCTTTACACTATCAACCTTGTTCAAGGGCAAAAAGTTTATGACGAGAAGCTTGTTCATGAAAATGGGGTTGAGTACAGGGAATGGGATGCTTTCAAGAGCAAGTTCGCAGCCTCTGTTTTAAAAGGAAGCCCTGATATGGGGATTAGAAAGAATGATGTTGTATTGTACCTCGGCTCTGCATCCGGAACGACTGTCAGCCATGTTTCTGACATTGTTGGCAGCGAAGGCTTGGTATTTGCTGTTGATATTGCGCCAAGAGTCATGAGGGATTTGATTTTCTTGTGCTATAAGAGAAAGAATATTGCGCCAATACTTGCAGATGCAAATAAAACTGGTTTATTGAAAGAAAGAATCTGCACAGCTGATGTCGTTTACCAGGATGTTGCCCAGAAAAATCAAGTAGAAATATTTTTGAAAAATGCTGATTTATTCCTGAAGAACGGCGGTTATGCCTTGTTGGCTGTCAAGGCAAGAAGCATTGACGTTACAAAGAATCCAAAGCAGATATTTAAAGAGGTAAAAGAAAAGCTGGAAAAAACATTGACGATAATAGACTACAGGGAGCTTCAGCCGTTCCAGAAGGACCATTGCATGTTTATCTGCAAAAAAAAAGATAATTTTAAATAATACGGATTAAAATTATATCATATGAAAAAGAGGTTTTTGTTGCTATTATCCTTAATTTTGATTCTGTCACTCAATTTTGCTTTTTCACATGAAGGCGAGGAAGACGAGTTTATGCTGGACCACTCACAGCTTTATCCTATAACCCAATTGCAGGCTGCAGGCTACGGCTCTTTGGCTTTCGGAGTTTTGATTGCGGTTATCCTTCTGTTCCACAAAAAAATGGATGAAATGGCTAAGAAAATAATGTATTCCGTAGTTCTTATTGTTGTAGCATTAGTAACTCTTTATCTTGTTATAGTGACCTTGCACCTCAACGTCATTTCAATTACAAAAGGGCCTGTGCACTGGCATGCAGACTTTGAAATCTGGGTTTGTGATGGGGAAATGATGTTGACAGAGCCGAAAGGATTAAGCAACAAGCAGGGAGTTGACTTGATGCACGCCCATAACGACAACAGAATCCATGTTGAAGGGGTTTTGCTTGATATGAAAGCCGCAAGCCTTGGCGCTTTCTTTCACGCTGTTGGCGGCTCTATTTCCGACAATGAAATGAGGGTCCCGACTGGCGAGGGCTTGGTAATTGCCCGCAACGGCTACACATGCAACGAGAAGCCAGCCAAGCTTTATGTTTTTGTCAACGGAAATCTGATTGAAAATCCCGGAGATTATTCAATATCGCATTACGAGGAAGTGCCTCCCGGCGACAGGATAAAATTCGTGTTCACGGAAAAACCAGTAGAAGAAATAAACAAAAATATAGGCTAAAATGGTAGTCGAAACATCTTTGCCAACTATTGGAACTGTATTAATAACGGCTGCAATAGATTCAATTAATCCTTGTGCTATAGGTGTATTAATTTTGCTTATTTCTGTAATGATAGCTCTCAGGTCAAAAGGGGAGATGCTAAAATACGGCTTAATATACATCGCTGCAGTTTATGTCACTTACTTGTCTGCTGGGCTGGGCATTTTATATTTCCTAAGTGTTGTCCCATTAAGAGTCAGCGAATACATATCTATCGTTGTTGGTTCGTTAATTGTGATTGCAGGCTTAATTGAAATAAAGGATTTCTTTTGGTACGGACAAGGCATTACATTATCAATTCCTCCAGAAAGGGCAAAGCAAATTCATGAAATGACAAAAAAGGTTACTTTGCCAGCTATGGTTTTGCTAGGCGCTTTTGTTGCAGGAGTTGAGCTGCCATGCACAGGCGGTCCTTATCTTGCAATTCTTGTTTTTCTATCGCAAAACTTTAATCTTACAGCATTCTTCTTGCTTTTATTTTACAATGTAATATTTGTTATGCCTTTGGTTGTAATTTTGCTTATGGTTCATTTTGGCTATACAAAAGTTCAAACATTGAAGAGATGGAAACAAGCCAATAGAACCTATATGAGGTTAGCAACAGGCGTAATACTGATATTTTTAGGCTGGCTGTTAGTCCTTATTGCAAACGGCACGATAGCATTCAACTAAAATGAAAGGCAAAAAAAAGAAAAAAACAATAAATAGGGCAGTTAAAAAATCCAGCGGCAGGACAATACTGCAGATAGTGAAGAGGAAGGGGCATACAGAGCTTTACGATGAAAGGAAAGTGTACGGCTCCTGCTTCTTTGCCTGCAGGAATGCGCACTTGAGCGTGCAGGAATCAGAAGGTATATGCAATAAAGTAACTGCATCTGTAACAAAATGGGTTAAAACGCATAAAATTGTCTCCTCAAGCGACATTTTCAGGGCTTTGATACAAGAACTGAAAAAGCACAACGAGGATGCTGCATTTTTGTATGAAACCCACAGGGACATTTCTTAGAAGCGATAAATTAAAATAATACATCATCAATTGATTTGCAGTAACTTGCACAAGGTGCTCAAAATGGCAAAAAAACCAAAAAAATCAGGCAAAAAAAGCAGGAAATCAAAGAAAATAATCAAAAGCAAGAAAGTATGCGAGTTCTGCTGATTCCGGAGATAGTCAAAAACACTACGCACTAGATTGCGTAGCGTGTTTTTGAGTATGCTCGGAAATCGTAACTATTTTGATGCATTCTTGCGATTTCCGACATGTCAACATTTATAAACAAGTTGGCATTATTAAACAGCATGCCGTCAAGAATAGAAAAAGCGCGCCAGGCTTACTATGCAAAAAATATAGGGCTTGCAGAGCAGGCGCATAAAAACGAGCTAATCAGAAAGCATGCAAAAGGGGAGGTATTTGGCGCGGCAAAGGAGCAGTACCTCGCCGAGTTTGTATATGGCGCAATAGACGGCACAGTTACCACCTTTGCTGTTGTTGCAGGCGCCACAGGCGCTTCATTGTCATCGGTTGTTGTTATAATTCTTGGATTTGCGAATCTTGTTGCAGACGGCTTCTCAATGGCAGTCGGCAATTTTCTCAGCGAGAAAACCCAGCGCGATTTGATAGCAAGGGAAAGGAAACGGGAGGAATGGGAGATAAAGGCTGTTCCTGCCGGCGAGCGCGAGGAAATAAGGGAGATATTCAGGAGGAAAGGCTTCATGGGAAAAGACTTGGACAGGGCAGTCAGGATAGTCACATCCAACAAAAAAGTCTGGGTTGACACCATGATGGCAGAGGAGCTTGGCTTGCTGGTGAGCCCTAAAACGCCCTGGAAGACAGCAATGGCAACTTACATAGGATTTATACTCATAGGGCTGATTCCCCTGGTTGCTTATGTGTTTTCGTACTTTGCCCCTTTTTTCCAGCGCAACACTTTTGCAATTGCCGTCATTATGACTCTTGCTGCGCTGTTTGCAGTCGGAGCCATAAAAAGCTATGTCACAAGGGTAAACCTTTGGAAGTCTGTTTTTCAGACTGTTTTTATCGGAGGTGCTGCAGCAGCAATATCCTATTATGTCGGGTTTTTGCTCAAGGTGATTGTTATTGGCTGAATATCAAAAACCCAAAATTAACCCTTATGAACGAAAATCAGCCATTTTAAGTCGTTTTTCGTAAAAATAAACTTTAATAAGCCAATAGTTTTCACGCTAAATTATAAATAAATAAAACATGTTGAGGTGGTTTGCATGAGAAGAATAATTTTGTTTTTGGTGCTGGCGGTGTTTTTGGCAAGCGCATGCAGCCAAACGCCTGCAGAGAAGCCCGAAGATTTTGTCGGCCAAGGCACTCCTGTGGAAAGCAGCATGCCTGTGCCGGGAGAAAACATTAAGGAAACAGAAGTTATGGGTGGAAACGAGCCTGCAGCGGAGTCCGTGAAAGAGTTCAAAATTACAGCAAAGCAGTTCTCCTTCACTCCTGAAACCATTGAAGTCAATAAAGGCGACAGAGTAAGGCTGCTCGTTACAAGCACAGATGTGCCGCATGGCATTTCAATCAATGAATACGGCATAAACGAGAGGCTTGACCCTGGCAAAGAAGTAAAAATTGAGTTCACAGCAGACAAGGAAGGCACTTTCACAGCCTTTTGCTCTGTGTTCTGCGGCTCAGGGCACAGCAATATGAAAGGAAAGCTGATTGTCAAGTGAGGAAATGAAAGCAAAAAAATTTTCATTTTTTTTATTTTTTATTTTGTTGCTCAATGCATGTGCAAAACAGCAACCACAGCAACAAATACAACAGCCTATAAGAACTGTATCTTCAGAAGATGTATCTGCATTAACTCCGGAAGAAGTTGTAATTCTTTATTTTCAGGCTTGGAATGATGAGCAATACGATGTCATGTATTCCTTGATTTCTGACGGCTTCAAGCAAATAGAACCGACTGCAAATACATTTAACGATTTCAAAGCCAATATGGAAAAATTCTATGATACTGCTTTAGGAGTAAGCATAGTCGAGGCAAAAGAATCTTATCAAAATGATAAAGAAGCTGGTGTTGATTACAAGATAAAAATAACAAACAAGGACGGCTCAAAAAAGGATTTCAGTAGTGTATACACTCTAAAGAAAAGGGCAAATGGGTGGAAGCTAATACATCCTTATGGAGAAAATATTGATACAACTTGAATAAAATGACTTCTAATGTCAAAGAAAAAA
>JACOZN010000007.1 GCA_016181305.1 Candidatus Woesearchaeota archaeon | reverse complement strand
CTAAAACTCCTTCAAAAACCTCACCAGCTCATTCGCCTTCTCGAAGTCCATGAACTCCTTCTTTGTCATTGAAGGGATGTTCTTCGGCTTTTTCCTGTGAAATATCACAAGGTTGTCCGCATCGAGCAGTTTTGACAATGACTGCATCTGTGGGTTGACTTTGTCGCTGACCTCAGTCAGAATCAGCTCATTTTCCTTTCTTGCCATAATGTCAAAAGGCGTTTTTTTTGTCTCGGTTGCATCAAATCCAAGCTCGACGTATTTTCTTGAAACCTCTGTCTCAAACTTGCTTTTGGGCTGCTTTTGCTGCATGAAAACGTCAACTTCATTGAAAACATGGTGCCCGAACAAGTCATAGATTTTCATGGCCTTGTTTATTGTAACCTCTGAGTTTTCATTCTCGTACTTCATTATCATCCTGCTCGTAACTCCAATCTTCTTTGACAATGCATTCAAGGAGTAGCCGTGCTCCTCCCTCTTTTCCTTAAGCCTTTTGCCAACTATGGACGCTGTCAATCCAGCCTGGCTTCTTTTTATGAACGGGAATTTGTTGCTGATGCAGCTGGCAAATGTATTAAAATTCAAAGTGTATATGTTAAATCTTGAATAAATAACGCTGTCCTCGAGCCTGCTTCCTGCTTTTTCAGCAACTATTAAAGGCGAGGCGTTTGCATACGATGCTACAGAAATCATCTCCTCAGTGTACTGCCTGCTGATTGAGTTTGCATCCTCAAGGACCTTAACCAGCAGTATCTGCTCCCCTTTCCTTGCAAGGATGTCAAAGCATGTCCTTGTCAGATTCTTGATTGTAAATCCCTTCCTCAGCAAAAAAATGCCGGCTTTGTCAAGCAGAGTCTGTTTCATGGTAAAAACAGAAAAAATGCCTATTTAAAAATTTTTGCCAAAAATCGGCAAAGCAGAATATCATAATTAAATTTACAAGCCAAAAAACAAAATATATATACCAATTATAAAATCAGCGTTATATGCGAATAACCATATCCGGAAAGGCCGGCACCGGCAAAAGCACTGTGGCAAGGCTGCTGTCCGAGAAGCTTGGGCTTGATCGCTATTCCATAGGCGACCTGATGAGGGCTATGGCGGCAGAGAAGGGCATAAGCCTTCTTGAGCTGAACCGGCTGGCTGAAACCGACAAGTCAATTGACTTTGAGCTTGACAACAAGCTTAAGGAGCTTGGGAAGGAAAAAGACGACTTTGTCGTTGATGGCAGGCTTACTGCATTCTTCATTCCGCATGCCGAAGTCAGGGTTTTTCTTGACGCAGATGACAGGGTAAGGGCAGAGAGGATACTGAGAGACAAAAGGCAGCATGAAAAAAGCAAAAGCCTGAAAGCCACCATAAGCAATATCAAAAAAAGGGAGGAAAGCGAGAAGAAAAGGTACAAAAAGTATTATGGCACGGACTACCTCGACAGAAAATTGTACAACTGCTTTGTTGATACGACAAAAATTGCCCCAGGCGAAGTTGCCGATAGTATAATAAAATTTATTGAGTCAAAGCAGAAATCTTTATAAACCATCATTAATGCCCAAATTCCAGTTCTATGGCAGTTGTCAAAAAGCATGATTTTGTGGAAATAGAGTACACTGGCAGGATTAAGGAAGACAATGCTGTATTTGACACAACAGAAGAGAAGGTTGCAAAGGAAAATGGAGTGTATGACAAGCACGCTGATTACTCTCCTGCCGTCATATGTGTCGGCGAAAGCCATGTCCTGAAAGGGCTTGAGGAGCAGATTATTGGGAAGGAAACAGGGAAAGAGTACACATTTGAGATAGGCCGCGAGAATGCCTTCGGCAGGAAAGATGCAAAGCTTATCCAGATGATTCCGGCAGGCAAGTTCAGGCAGCAGAACATACAGCCGATTCCGGGGCTGCAGCTCAATATTGACGGCATGTTCGGCGTTGTCAGGACAGTAAGCGGCGGAAGATGCCTTGTTGATTTCAACCATCCGCTTGCAGGCAAGGATTTAGTCTATAAGGTAAGGATAAATAATATCATTGATGACGACAAGGAAAAGCTAAAATCACTGCTCAAAGCGCACCTGAACGCCAAAGACGCAGAAATTGAATTAAGCGAAGGCAGGGCAACAGTAAAAGCGAAGCAGAAAATTCCCAAGGAAGCAGTTGATGAGCTCAGGGCAATAGCCTCTAGGGCAATCCCGGGCATAAAAAGCATTGATTTTGCCGCTGAAGAGAAAAAATAAATAGATTTAAATATTAGTTATAACCATTCTGCAATAGCGAAAACTCCTTGTGAGTTTTGGGATTAAAAATTTTGTTAAATTTTCAATAAAACTAGTAAAAGGGTGAGTTTGTGGTGAGCATTATAGAACAGGCAATGCAGGCAGAGCTTAATGATAATCCCAAGCTGCTTTCTGTAGAGAGAAAGCCTGTCCAGCAGGACAAAAGCGTGCAGGACATAGATGCAGAGCTTGAGCAGCTTCTGGCAAGGCAAAGAGCCACCATAAAGGTTGTCGGCTGCGGAGGAGGCGGCAACAACACGATCAACAGGATGACGGAGGTTGGCATTGTGGGAGCTGACACAATCGCCGTGAACACGGATGCCCAGGACTTGCTTTACACAACCGCAAATAAAAAAATACTGATTGGAAGAGAGCTGACAAAAGGGCTCGGAGCAGGCTCTGAGCCAAGGCTGGGGGAAGAGGCTGCAAGAGAGCAGGAGTCAGAGATAAAAAAGTCTTTGCAGGGCTGCGACATGGTTTTTGTAACATGCGGCTTGGGCGGAGGCACAGGTACAGGCTCTGCGCCTGTAGTTGCCGAGATTGCAAAGAAGCTTGGCGCCTTGACTGTGGGAGTTGTCACAATGCCGTTTGCCATGGAAGGGCACAGAAGGTACGAAAATGCCGTTGTCGGCCTGGAAAAGATGGAGCAAGTGGCTGACACATTGATTGTCATACCAAACGACAAATTGCTTGAACTGGCGCCGGAGCTGCCATTGCACACGGCATTCAAGGTTGCTGACGAGATTTTGACTAATTCTGTGAAGGGAATTGCAGAGCTTGTGACAAAAGCAGGATTGGTAAATCTTGACTTTGCCGACATAAGGGCTGTCATGAAAGGTGGAGGGGTTGCATTGATCGGGGTTGGAGAAAGCGACACAGAAAACAGGGCAGTGGAGGCTGTTGAAAAGGCAATCAACAACCCATTGCTTGATGTTGACATCTCAGGTGCCAATGGAGCATTGATTAATGTTATAGGCGGAGAAGACATGACCCTGGATGAAGCTCGCAAAGTGGTTGAGACAATAACAGAAAAACTCGATGAGGACGCAAGAATAATATGGGGCGCGCAAATCTACAAGGACATGGAAAAGACTATAAGGACGATGCTGATTGTAACTGGAGTTAAGTCTTCACAAATCTTCGGCTCAAGCAAGAAGGCAACCGACAAGAAAAAGAAGGAGATTGAGCAGCACCTTGGGATTGAGTTTCTGGATTAGATAAGTTTATAAAAGATTTCTGGATATCTTATTTTTGATAAAAATGGAAGAAACAGAAGACGTCAATTCATGGAAATACAAAATCAGGGCTTTTATCGGCGAATGCCTTAGGGTGCTTAAAGTCACAAAAAAGCCTGATGCGATTGAGTTCAAGACCATTGTCAAGGTAAGCGGCCTTGGGATTCTGATTATAGGGCTTATAGGGTTTGTTATACAGATGGTTAAGCTGCTGTTTTTTTAGGTAAACTTTATAAAGGGATACTTTATCCAATATCTATTCTAGGTTTTCTATATTAAATTTAAAGCCTAGTTCGGGTACTAACATGTCAAAAGAAGATGATACAATTTTTGCCCTGAGGACGACTGCAAACAGGGAGGACCAGGTTATGGATTTTGTGGCGAGCAACGCCCAGAAGAAAAAAATCGAGGTTTACTCAGTAATAAGGCCGCACGGCATGAGGGGGTATATTTTCATAGAGGCTGCAACAAAGACAGATGCAGAGCAGGCAGCATTCAACATACCTTACGCAAGGGGCATTTTGGCGCATCCTGTGAAATATTCGGAGATAGAGCACATGCTCGAGCAGGTAAAGCACGAGATGAACATACAAAAGAGCGACATTGTTGAAATCATCTCAGGGCCTTTCAAGAGGGAAAATGCAAAAGTCACAAGGATTGACAAGACAAAGGAAGAGGTTGTTGTCGAGCTGCTTGAAGCCGCTGTTCCAATCCCCATAACAGTCAAGATGGACGCTGTCAAGGTCATAAGAAGGGAGACGGATATTCCAGAAACAAAAAAGGAAGAGGATAGCGGGGAAGAAGAAGGCTTGTAAAGGTTCAACCGTCCCGTCAGTTGACGACGGAAAACTTTTTAGAAAAAAGTTTTATCAAAAATGTACCATCTTTGATGGCACATAAATTATAGACGAACTATAAATTTAAAAAATATCAAAAAATCCAATAAAAAATGCCAAAAGAAAAAGTTGAGGTTTTGGTTGAAGGCGGGAAGGCAACTGCAGCGCCGCCGCTTGGACCAGCACTCGGGCCTATGGGCGTCAACATAGGGCAGGTTGTATCCGACATAAACAAAAAGACTTCTTCATTCCAGGGAATGCAGGTGCCTGTCAAGATTTTCATAGACAAGGAAACAAAGCAGTATGAGATAGTGATTGGGACCCCCCCGGCTTCTGGTTTAATTAAGAAAGAGGTGAACCTGGAAAAAGGCTCGGGCAAGGCAAAGCACGAGATGGTTGCTGACATTCTTATTGAGCAGGTAATCAAGATAGCAAAGATGAAAGAGACTGCCACATTGGGCAAGTCATTAAAAGAGAAGGTAAAAGAGATTATAGGGACATGCCAGTCAATGGGGATTCTTGTCGAGGGAAAGCCTGCAAAAGAGACCATTAAAGACGTTGATGCAGGGCTTTTTGACGAGGAGATAAGATTGGAAAAGACAGAGCTTACTGCTGAAGAGCTCGCAAGGCTTGAAGAGGAGAAAAAGAGGCTGGCAGAGGAGCTTGCAAAGAGAAAGGCAGAGTTCGAGAAGATTGCAAAGGATATTATTGCGCAGATGGCAGGCAAGCCTCGCGGGGAAATCAAGGCAAAGCTTGTATTGTCCGGAATTCCGGACGACATGATAAAGGAACTGCTGCCTGTCGAGGGAGCTGCAGCGGCAGGGGCTGCGCCGGGAGCGGCGCCTGCAGCGGGAGCGGCAGCACCGGCAGCAGAAGCCAAGAAAGAATCTCCGAAGAAGGAAGAGAAGAAGAAATAAACTTAGAATACCTGCTCAGTCTTTTTTATTTCAACACCTAATTTCTTTAAAATATCCAGAATTCTTTGCTTTTCTTTTCCCAGCCCCTTCCAGTCCAATAGCATAAAATCAGCTTTTTCTGTTGTTTTCTGAATTGCTTGATTTATCAAATCCTCGTTTAATTTTTCCAAGTTATATTTTGGGCATATATGTGAAACTGCAATATTGGTTCTTAACATGATTTTGTTAAAATTAGAGCAGTAGTGCGGACCGCCGATGCCGACTGCAATTTTATAATTCTTATTATCATTTTTCAATCCATTGATTATTGCTTTTGCAATTATTTTGCCGTTTTCAGGATTGTCCCATTCATTCTCCGTGCTTCCAATCTCGATGAAAACAGCGGGCTTTTCAACATAAGGGCCGTGGTGAGTGGCTTCCAGGGTAATTTCATAATTATTTTTGTTTTCAGCCTTATTTAACTCTGCAAACAGATTTTTTAATAAAACCGCAGATGAAAAGCACAATGTCTTTTCCCTGCCCCCTAAATCCGCGCTGCCAAAATTCCCAATCGGATGCGCTGTAAAAGAAGGTGTGTTTTCCTTTGAGCGGTGCTTTGAGGCAAAGATCAAAAAATCAGCATTGATTTTTTTGTCAATGCTTTCTGCAAAGATTAAGTCATCGTCAATCGTATATAATTTTGCATTTTTAAATTCAAAAACGTCATTTCCGTCAAATTTTTCATTGGATTTCTTGAAATCAAATAATTCAAGCAAATTGTTACTAATGTTTATGCCTGCCAAGTCTTTGGAAGAGGCAATAATAGCGATTTGTTGCATTGTACAAAATGAAATCTGATTTTTTAAATAGTTAATGGTTAGGATTGCTAAAGAAAAGCCTACATTCTGATGGTATGCAAAAGGTGTAAGTCCACTAATGCGACAAGAGGTTAAAAAAATGATTAAGTCCACTAAAGGCGACAGAGCCGAAACCAAAATCAATAAGTATTTAAATAAGTTATAAAATAAGTATTTCCTGTTGTTTTTAAAGATTTAAAAGAGATTTAATCACTAAATTTATAAATAAGTATGTAATAAAGTAAAAAAATAAGTAGAATGGTTGAGTTCAAAAGAAAGCTCTACAAAAGAGGTTCTAGCTTTGAGACTACAATCCCTATGCCGCTTCTGTTTGCTCTTGACAAGAACAGGAAGTACAATGTCGTTTTCGCTTATGACGGTGAAGCCAACAAGTGGTACATAAAGTTCGAGGAGGCGGGAGGCGGAAAATAAGGTTTTGATTAAGATTTATCCGCGGATGCAATAAAAATTCAACAAACAATGAGGTGAGCTTAATGAGCAGGAAGTTTGAGGATGTGGTTGACATTTTGGACTACAATGAGCTGATGCGCTTCAAGGGCGACATAGACACCGGCGCAGTAACGCTGAAAAGGCTGCTGGAAGACAAAATAAAAAAGAGGCTTAAGGAGCACGAAAAGATATGCGCGACATGCTCAAACGACCTGAATTTCTACGGGACAAGCAACTACACCCTTGTATTCGGGCCGGATGACTTCAAGAAGAAGGCAAGCTTCTGCGGCCTGGACTGCCTTGAATATTTCATTATAAAATTAAAGGATATGAGAACAAAGCCGAAAGAGGACAACGTCAGCAACACCGGCAGCTTCTTGTGAGCAGGATGCACGACAAAACCGCAGAGCAGGCTTTGAAGGAGCTTAAATCAGCTGCCAGCGGGCTTTCCCAGCAGGAAGCAGGGGAAAGGCTGAAGCAGTACGGGCTGAACGAGATCAGGGAAGGAAAAAGGATTTCCCCATTTGAAATTTTCATCGACCAGTTCAAGAGCATTGTCATCTGGATTCTTATTGTCGCGACTGTTATTTCGGCATTTCTCAAGGAATACATCGACGCCATTGTAATATTGATTATTGTCATACTAATCTCTGTGCTTGGATTCGTACTTGAATACAGGGCTGAAAGGGCGATAGAGGCGCTGAAAAGGCTGGCATCGCTCAAGGCCACAGTAATAAGGGACGGGCAAAGAAAAGAAATCGACTCAAGAGAGATAGTCATTGGAGATGTCATTTTTCTGGAAACAGGGGACAAGGTTCCTGCAGATGCACGCTTATTGGAGGCTTTTAACCTACAGACCCAGGAAGCTGCATTGACAGGAGAGTCGCAGCCTGTAAAGAAGCACACTGAAGCCTTGCCGGAAAAAATCCAGGTAGCAGACATGAAAAACATGGCTTTTTCAGGCACGATTGTCGTGAGCGGCAGGGGCAAAGCAGTTGTTGCAGCAACAGGAATGCAGACAGAAATCGGCAAGATTGCGACCATGATAGAAGATGTAAAGCCAGAGCCGACTCCGTTGCAGAAGAAGATGGACGAGCTTGGAAAATGGATTGGGAAGGTTGTTATAGCGATTGCAGTAATAATTTTTGCCGTTGCAAGCTTTTTTCAGGAAAAGCCCCTGCTTGAAAACCTCATAGTGGCAGTGGCAGTGGCTGTTGCCGCAATCCCGGAGGCATTGCTTGCAATTGTCACGATGGCGCTTGCGATAGGCACGCAAAGGATGCTGAAAAGAAATGCGCTTGTAAGAAGGCTGCCAAGCGTGGAGACTTTGGGAAGCACAACCGTGATATGCAGCGACAAGACAGGCACATTGACAGCAAATGAGATGACTGTCAGGAAGCTGTTTGTGAACGGCAAAGTAATCGAGGTTACAGGCACAGGCTATGAAACAAAAGGGCAGTTTTTATTCAAAGGCAAGCCTGTTAAAATTGATGAAATTAAGCTTCTTCTGAGGGTTGGGGCATTAAACAACAATGCGGAGCTGAAAGGCAGCAGCGTGATTGGCGACCCGACTGAAGGCTGCCTGATTGTAAGCGCTGCAAAAGCAGGGCTGAAAAAAGAGGACCTGGAAACTGAGTTTCCAAGGACAGATGAGATTGAATTTACAAGCGAAAGGAAGATGATGACTACAATCCACAATCATCACGGCGAAAAGCTTGCCTATGCCAAAGGCGCCCCTGAAGTCATCCTGAGGCTGTGCAGCTACATCAGCATGAACGGGGATGTAAAAAAGCTCACAGACGGGATGAAAAAAGAGATTCTTGAAGCAAACAAGGAATTTGCCGGCGATGCCCTGAGGGTTCTTGGGTTTGCATACAAAACAATCATTACAGACAAAGAGCCGGAAAAAAACCTCATTTTCGCAGGGCTTCAGGGAATGATAGACCCGCCAAGGGAGGAAGTAAAGCTGGCAATCGAAAAATGCAATAAGGCCGGCATTAAGGTTGTAATGGTCACAGGAGACCATGAAGTCACAGCAAAGGCCGTGGCAAGGGAGATAGGGCTAAGCGGAAAAGTGGTTACGGGGCAGATGCTTGATGAAATCAAAAACCTCGAGGACTGGGTTGAAGACATAGCGATATACGCAAGAGTGAATCCGGAGCACAAAATAAAGATTATTGACGCGCTGAGGAAAAAAGGGCATGTTGTTGCAATGACAGGCGACGGGGTAAATGACGCGCCTGCGCTGAAAAAGGCTGATATTGGCATTGCAATGGGAATCACAGGCACTGATGTTGCAAAAGAGGCAAGCGCGATGATTTTGACTGATGACAACTTTGCTTCCATAGTCAATGCTGTCGAAGAAGGAAGGGGAGTTTATGACAACATCAGAAAATACATTGGCTTTTTGCTTTCGGGCAACATAAGCGAAGTTTTGATAATATTCCTTGGAATAGTGTTTGGGCTGCCATTGCCATTGACTGCAACGCAGATACTGCTGATAAACCTTGTGACAGACGGGCTGCCGGCGCTTGCATTAAGCGCAGACCCATACGAGCCGAATGCAATGGCAAGAAAGCCGCGCAAATTGGATGAGCCGATATTTAAAGGGCTTAACCCTTTCCTTGTCTATTATCCGATAGTTATGACCATTACATCCTTGCTGGTATTCGGCTGGTTTTATTTTGGGAAAGATAATCTTTTTATGGCGCAAACAGCTGTTTTTTTGACTATAAGCATGTTTGAGCTTTACCAGGCATTTGCGAGCAGGTCAACAATTTACCCTGCTGTGAAAGTCGGGCTGTTCAGAAACAAATACCTGATTTTGGCTGCGCTCAGCTCGTTTGTGGTTATTGCAGCCTCTATTTTCATTCCTTCGTTTGGAAGGCTTGTGGATATGTCGCGGCTGGGCGTTGCAGAGTTTATTTTTATAGTGGCAATATCAAGCATCGGCGCAATCATAATTGAGCTGTGCAAGCACTACAAGACGCGGAACGAGGCTGTTGAAGTCAACATTTAAAAAGAAAAAACCAATTCTATGCATTATGGACAAATTTAAGCAAGCCTGCGCGGAAATAGCGGAAGAAATGCAAAAAAGCCTCCCGAGCAGCCAGCACGAATTAAACCAATTGAAGCTTAAAATCCTGAACAATCACAAGGCCAATGGATTAAGCCAGATTCCAAAAAACGCCGACATTTACTTCGCCGCTTCAGAGCATGAAAGGGAAAATCTCAGGGAATTGCTTTCATTGAAGCCTGTAAGGACAATAAGCGGAGTATCCCCAATTGCGCTGATGTCCGAGCCTTATCCGTGCCCCCATACAATGAAAGGCATAGGCCCGTGCACATACTGCCCCGGAGGCCCGGGAAGCGCTTTCGGGGAGGTGCCCCAGAGCTACACAGGCAAGGAGCCTTCAACCAGAAGGGCGATAAGGAACAATTACGACCCTTATCTTATTATTTTCAACAGGCTTGAGCACTATGTAGCGATGGGAAGGATTCCTGACAAGGCGGATATAATCGTCCAAGGCGGAACTTTCACGTTTTTCCCGAAAGCATACCAGGAATATTTTGTAAAGTACGCGCTGAAGGCAATGAATGACTTCTCAAGGTTGTTTTTCAGCGAAAATGGGGAAATTGACATGCTGAAATTCAAGAAATTCTTTGAGCTGCCCAGGGTGATGGGCGAAGAAGACAAAAGAGTCAAAAAAATCCAGCAAAAACTAATACAGATAAAAAATCTGGACTTGAATAAACTAGAAATGATGGAAAAAGCTGGTGAGCTGTTCTTTGGCAATAATCCAAGTAATGATTTTTTTGATGATTTAAATAGTTTTAATGATAAACTAAATAGTGAAATCGGCAACGCCAATGAAAATCCAAATATTTCGGCAATAAAAAATATCCAATCAAAATTAAAAAATGAAGATAATAAAAATCTTTCACTAAAACAGATACAAAAAGAAAATGAAACCAGCATTATAAGGTGTGTTGGATTAACCATTGAGACAAAAAGCGACTTTGGCAAGCTTTATCACGGCAACCTGATGCTTGAGCTTGGATGCACAAGGGTAGAGATTGGAATTCAATCGGTTTATGATGAAGTCCTACAGGCAACCAACAGGGGAAATTCTGTAGCTGACAACATCGAGTCAATTGGGATTCTGAAAGACCTGGGCTTCAAGATAAATGCACATTATATGCCGGGATTGCCGCTGACTACAAAAGAAATGGACTTAAACGGGCTGAAAGAATTGTTTGACAATCCTGACTACAGGCCGGACATGCTTAAAATATATCCGTGCATGGTTATGGAAGGCACAAGGCTTTACGAGGATTGGAGGAATGGCAAGTTCAAGCCATTAACAACAAAAGAAGCTGCTGAAATTATAGCAGAGGCAAAAAGATATGTGCCTAAATGGTGCAGGATCATGCGAGTGCAAAGGGACATACCGACATTTGCAACTGCATCGGGTGTTGACAGGACTAACTTAAGGCAGTATGTTAATATATTATGTAAGGAGAAAAATATAGTATGTAAGTGCATAAGGTGCAGAGAGGTTGGTTTTCATTTGAAAAACAATAAAGAGGTTAACTTCAGCAATATCCAAACAACAATAACTGAATATGAAGCTTCCAGTGAAAAGGAATTTTTTATTGCAGCAGAAGACTTGGAAAATGATGTTCTGTTCGGATTCTGCAGGATGAGATTTCCTTCGCAGTTTTTAAGGCAGGAGATAACAAAAGGTTCTGCACTGATAAGGGAGCTGCATGTATTTTCAGCAGCAGCTCAGATCGGCAGAAAAAGCGATGAAAGCTTCCAGCACAGGGGCATTGGAAAAAAACTTTTATTGAAAGCTGAGGAGATTGCAAGACAGAATGGCAAAAACAAGATTGTTGTGATTTCAGGAATAGGGGCAAGGGAGTACTTCAGGAAGCTTGGATACGAGTTGGAAGGGGCTTATATGGTGAAAGATTTAAGATAGCTTTGCTACATGAGACGGATTAAAAAAACCTCCCTTATAAGCTGCGCCAGTTGGTAAACTGCCTTTCAACACATTTGCTTTTTCTATAGTCCCTACATCTTTGGCGTGATAAATCAGCCTGCCACGCACCCCGCCATTCTCAAGCATCAAGTGGGGCTCTAATTCATATTTTTCTGATAGGCTTTTAACTCGCATCAGGAATTGCCTGCTGGCAGAGTTTATAACAAAGTAATAATCCGTTTTCTGATTATACATTAAAGCTCTCCTTGCTATCAGCCCATATAGGAATGATTCCTCGCTAGCTGCTGCAGTTTTGCCGCTGCATATTTCATTAAATTCCGGAAAACTTCTTTCATCAAGCTCCTTCTTCAACCCCAGAATTTCCGTAAACCATGTATAGAGTGCCCTCGAACTCAAAAATAGATTTGAAGAATTGTTGTGATTACTTTGGATGTTAAACATTCCCTTTGACATAATTTTAAGCAGTTCAAATAATTCCATGTTTTTGCCGCCATTACCGTACATCCTCATAGTATTTTTATGCCCAACAATGCTCATCTGAGGATAAATGGCTCCTAGAAATGCAGCTTCGTATGGTGTTATTTCCATGGGCAGTTTAATGCCCCTTATTAAGTCATATGAAGAAAATTCAACATTCTGTCCCCACCTATTTCTTGCCTCAACAGCATTTAGTTTCAATTCTTTGCCCTCTGCATAACGGAATGTTTCTATCCTCAGTATTTCCGGTGCAGTGACAGAAAATCCAATCTCCGCTTCCAATTCATTTCTTTCGTTCCTGAATGACTCGTTTATTGCCCTGGCTGCCGATAAGTCTGCTTCTAGCATATCTTTGTCTGGAAAGATTAAAAGTCCCAGTATGCCGCTTGTTATATGAGAAAGTGCAGACGCCTTGCTGTATCCCAAATACTTAAGCCTTGAGTACAAAAACACAGCAGCGTTTATTAAGTCTTCCCTTCCTATGCCGCCAGCACCTGAAAATTCGTGTAATTTCCCCCTGCCTACCCTCAGCTTTGAGCATAAAACAGCAGTTCTTTCCTCTAATGACAATGGCAGGGATGCCTTATCTACGAGTCTGGATTTCATATCTAAAGAAATCTACACTGTATTTTAAATCTTGCTGTTAACTTGTTTAAGTCTGGATAAAATACGAAAGCCTTTAATGTTAAAGACAATTACAAATCAAAAAATGGAAACAAAGCCTTTTCACAATGCGCCAGAAATAGAATTCAAGCCCAGATTCATTGAAAGATACTCAAAGCTTACAGACTGGGACGCTTTCAGGCAGTGTTCTTTGTCTTTCTTAAAGCGCTCAATAAGGGTTAATACATTAAAAATAACAATAAATGAGCTAAAAAAAAGAATAGAAAAAGCCTGGGACTTGGAGCAGATTCCTTGGTGCAAGGAAGGCTTTTGGATTGAGCATGCAAAAAAGGAAAGAAGGGATATTGGCAATTTAATCGAGCATTCGCTTGGCTACTTCTACACCCAGGAAGCAGCCTCAATGATTCCGCCTATTGTCCTTGAGCCGAAGCCTGATGAAATTGTTTTGGACATTGCAGCATCGCCTGGAAGCAAAACAACCCAGATTGCGCAGTACATGGAAAACAAGGGCATTTTGATTGCAAATGACTACACTTACGAGAGAATGAAGCCATTGTCTATAAATTTGCAGAGATGCGGAGTGACAAATGCAGTAATAACATTGATGGAAGGGCAGTGGTTCAAAAGAAGCGGCATAGAGTTTGACAAAATCCTGGTTGATGGGCCGTGCTCCGGCACAGGCACTATAAGGAAAAGCCTGAAGACAATTAACATATGGAATCCCGACATAGTAAGAAGGCTTGCAATAACCCAGAGGCAGCTGATTGAAACAGGATTTAATTTATTGAAAAAAGATGGTGTTTTGGTATATTCAACATGCTCCCTTGAGCCTGAAGAAAACGAGGAAGTTGTCAATTATTTGATCAACAAATATGAAAATGCAAAGATTGAGGAAATAAAATTGGACATTAAAAGGAGCAATCTAATTTTGGAATTTGATGGAAAGAAATATGATGATGAATTAAAAAAATGTTTGCGAATTTGGCCTCAGGATAATGATACTGAGGGATTTTTTGTGGCGAAAATTAGAAAGAATTAAATATAGAAACTTTAAAGGAGTATTACATAATGGGTGTTGAACAATTTGCACGCATTGCTAGGGATTCTCTAGATTTAGAATTTGATGATTCAGACGACTCTTGGACAATATTTTTTGTTCCATCAGGCGGGTTAAAGGATGCTCAAAAGGGCTTCCCAAGAATTAAGTTTGTACATCAGGATTCAGATGGGCGAATTTCTGCGATTGTGAATTTTAAAAAAGTTGATGGCTCTTACCAATTAGAGTCAGCTTGCTCACCAGATTACAGCAGATTAAGCCATCATGCTAATATCAGCAACGAAGTGAATAGATTTGAATTGTCCGAAGAAGAATTGTTAGGCAGCCTAGAAACTTTAGCAAGCCTATCTGGTCAGAAAGATGTATATGATATATTTCAAAAAGTAGTTGTTCAAACTGCATTGTCGTATGCTCTAGAAAAAGAAAAAGACCCTAATGTTTTGTATAAAATACATTAAATCAAGCCCTTCCCCTAATCCTTCCATTCCCAATTGCATGCCCGTTCTGCAGTTCCTTTATCTTTGTCCTTAGGAAATCTATTGTCTTTGCGTTGTCCTGGTGGTTGAGGATTGAGCCGCATTCCGGGCACCTGTACTCCAAGTCAACAGCCTTTTCAAACCCAACCCTGACGCATGCATTCGGGCAAAGGTAAAAATTGCCGATATTTGCCTCCTCTTCCCTGAGCCTTTGGGTGTATCTGGCAAGCTTGTCCCTGTTGGTTTTGTCAAGCAATTCCTTGACCCTTTTCTTGTTGAAAGTCCAGTAGCTGATGTACCATCCCTTCTGCCTGTCTTTCTTCCTGTAATATGAAACAAGGTTGAAATTATAGAGCCTGTAAAGAATATTGCGAACTTCATGAATGTCCCTGTCAACCTTTTCCGCTATCTTGAAGTCAGAAATGTTCTTCTTGTCCTTGAGGTACTCAATTATCTGCAGAGAGTCTTCTCCGATTACTTCCTTGACTGTGTCATTTATTTTTGTGTTTGTTATCTTCATTTTGCCTTTATGATTAAAGCCCACTCTTTTAAGGTTGAGCGCAGAAGAAAAGAGGTGATTGAAAAACTCCTACACTTCCTTAAAAGGTGGGACAAATTAAAATGTGATATTTTTGCCCCTATCCAAGCTTCACGCCCTGACTCTCCACCCCATTTTTTCCCAACTAATAGACGGGAATGACTAGTTTGTGAATGTGATAAACTGCAATAGGTTTAGAAGGCTATTGCAGACGTTAAGAGTGCTTGTCATATATAAACTTTGTTGTTTTGTAGCATATATTTTTGGAAGTATATATTTTATAGTATAGATTGTATATAAAGGTTTCTATTTTAGTGAATAAAACTTTTATAGCCATTGAAATTACCGTTTTTAATGCCCAAAGAAAAAAGCTGCGGAGCTGTTGTTTTTAAACGGGAAAAGGATGGCATAAAATACCTCCTTTTGCATTATGAAGCCGGGCACTGGGATCTTCCAAAAGGCAAACAGGAAAAGAATGAGAAGGAAGAGCAGACTGCTGCAAGGGAAATCAAGGAAGAGACTGGCATCGGGGACATAGAGTTTGTTGATGAGTTTAGGGAACTGGTAAAGTATTTTTACAAAAGTGGCGATGAAACAATTTTTAAGGAGGTCGTCTTTTTCCTTGCCCAGTCAGCAACAGGGCATGTTGAACTGTCAAAGGAGCATATTGGATACGCGTGGATGGGCTACGAGCACGCTTATAAAAAGCTGACTTTCAACAATGCAAAGGAATTGCTGATGAAAGCAAATAAGTTTTTAGATGAAAATAAAAAATAGGCATAAAATGGATTATGCAGAATTATTTGGTTATTTAAGTGATGATTTGAGAAGAGCAAATGCGCTGATGAATCAAGGCGCTAGAGAAGAAGCCTTAACATTATGTAACGACGTAATCCAAGTTGTAGAAGCCCCGGACATTCTTGACAAAAATTTTAGAAAAATTTCAGCCGATGCTCATGAAACTAAGTACCATGCCCTTCTTGCTTTGAAAAGAACAGAAGAAGCCGATCAGGAGCTAGAGGTATACACAAAAATTTTAGCCACTTTAGATAAACCCTACCTACATTAATGCAAACTAAATTATCCACCAAAAATTTAAATACCTCAAAATTTAAAATCTATTTCTATGAAAAACATCGAGGTTGCAGAGCTTCTTAATGAGATTGCAGATTATCTTGAATTCGGCACCGATGCAAAAGACAGGTTTAAGATAAGGGCATATAGAAAAGCTGCCTTGGTTATTGAAGGGCTTTCAGAGGACATAGAGCAGGTTTGGAAAGAAGGAAGATTGGAAGATTTGCCTGGAATCGGGGAAGGCATTGCAAAGAAGATTGACGAGTTCCTGAGGACAGGCAAATTAAAGCATCTTGATGAGCTTAAGAAGAAAACGCCTGTTGACATGGAAGGGCTTGGCAAGATTGAAGGCGTTGGCCCGAAAACAATCCTAAAGCTCTACAGGGAATTAAAAATCAAGGATGTGGCTGGCTTGGAGAAGGCAGCAAAGCAGGGCAAAATACAAAAAATAGAGGGGCTTGGCCCTATAGTTGAGCAGAACATCCTGAAAAGCATAGAGTTTTCGAGAAAATCAAGGGAAAGGGTGCCTCTGGGGTTTGCGCTTGCAAGCGCAGAGGAAGTTGTGAGGATGCTGAAAACATTGAAAGAGGTGCAAAAAGCCAGCATTGCAGGCTCAACAAGAAGGATGAAGGAAACAATAGGAGACATTGATATTCTTGCAACATCAAAAAATCCTGGCAAGGTAATAGAATTCTTCACAAAAATGCCTAATGTTGCCCAGGTGCTTGCGAAGGGGCCTACAAAATCTTCAGTAAGGCTGAAGGAAGGCATCCAAGTCGACCTGAGGGTTTTGAATGACAGCATCTTTGGGGCTGCGCTGCTTTATTTTACAGGCAACAAGGAGCACAACATAATCTTGAGGAGGATTGCAATAGAGAAGGGGCTCAAGCTGAGCGAATATGGGTTGTTTGATAATAAGACGAACAAAATAGTGGCAGGCAGGACAGAAGAGGAAGTGTATAAAAAACTGGGCATGGACTACATTGAGCCCGAAATGAGGGAAGACGAAGGCGAGATTGAAATGGCGCAGCACCACATGCTGCCAAAGCTGATAGGCTATAATGATATAAAAGGCGATTTGCAGATGCACACAAAATGGAGCGACGGCAATAATACGATAGAGGAAATGGCTTTGGCTGCGAAAAAGCTCGGGCATGAGTATATTTGCATCACAGACCATACCGGGAGGATAGCAATTGCAAATCCTCTTGACAAGAAAAGAATCAAAGGGCAAAGAAAAGAAATTGACAAAGCGAATAAAAAATTAAACGGCATTGAAATATTGCAGGGTGTTGAAGTGAATATAACAGATGATGGAAAGCTGGATATGCCTGACAAAGTGCTTAAGGAGTTGGACATTGTTGTTGCAAGCATTCATTCGGGCTTCAAGAATCCGAAAGAGAAGATAACAAGAAGAATGGTAAAGGCAATGGAAAACGAGAATGTTGACATTATTGCGCATCCCACAGGAAGGCTGATAACAAGAAGAGAAAGCTATGACATTGACTTGGAAGCTGTCTTTGACGCTGCAAAAAGGACAAATACCATTATGGAAATAAACTCCTATCCCGAAAGGATGGACTTAAGGGATAGCCATGTAAGGGCTGCTGTAAAAGCCGGAGTAAAGCTTGTCATAAGCACTGACGCCCATAATACAGACCAGCTTCATTTCTTTAAGCTTGGAATCGGAACTGCAAGAAGAGGATGGGCAACAAAGAATGACATTATTAACACAAGAAAGCTGAAGGATATGATGAGAATGTTGAAAAAATGAGAATAACTTACGACAAAGAAGCAGATGCAGTGTATATTTATGTAAAATATCCAATAAAAAATGGGGAATCAAAAACACAAGTGTCATTAGATGATTATCCCATAATTCTTGACTTTGACAAAAAAAGTAAGCTTCTTGGAATTGAAGTTTTAAATGCAAGTAAAACTTTAAATAAAAATGTGCTAAAAGAAGCAATAACTAGTGCCCATCAGTGACTACTTTTAGGAAAGAAGCGCAAGAGGATTACTTCCATCACTAATACTTATAGAAGTCGCTCTCGTATTTTTTAGTTTTTTATTTGAATGTGTTTTTGATTTAATTTTCAATTATTTTGTAATTGATTTTTCTATTATCTTTAAATTTAATCCATTTCAATGACTTTTCAATTAAAAAACCCGAGAGACCCACGCTCTTCCATGAAGTTGAATGGGTGTTTGGAGCTTAGAAAGAAGGGGTTAAGGCAGAATGAGATAGCTTCCAGGCTGAAGATTTCACAGCCTGCTGTTTCTGGGTTTTTGAGCAATGCCCTGAGGAAGATACGCGATTCTAAGAAGACAATGAAGCTGGTTGAGGAGCTTGGAATAGAATATGGGGAAGAATAAGATGACTGGAAGGAATTATGGAATTATGGTTTTGGTAGTGATGAGTTTATTGTTTTCTACTCTTTCTTTTGGAGCAACCTCTATTGAACTGACAACCGGCAGTTTCATCAATGTGTTTGGGAATTTGAACTTGAGCGGGAATAACTTGGTTAATGCAGGGAATGTTTCGATTAAGGGCAATTTGTCTGTTGACGGGAACTTTTCGGTTGACGGCAATACTTTGTTTGTTGATGCTACTGGCGATAGGGTAGGGATTGGGACGACGAGTCCTTTAGATAGATTACACATAAATGGTGATATTTTAGTTAATGATACAAGTAATGATGCTCGCTTAAGATTATTTGGAAGCGGTAGTGGTAAGGAATGGGTTGTAGGCGCAGGAGGTTCTGGTGGAAGTGCAAATGGAGATTTGTATATACAACACGCTGGAATAGTAACAGCTATTACAATTCAAAATACATCAGGCAACGTCGGCATTGGAATTACATCACCAACCGAAAAGCTCCAGGTGCACGGAAACATTCATATTCGGCACGAGGGAGACCAGATATTAAGGTTCACCGAAGCTAATAAGGCGGCTAGGTGGGCTATAGGTGTGCCAGCTACTGGCTCCGGTGCTCAAACTGGCGCTGATTTAGTTTTTCGCGGCAATGGCGCAATCAACCTTACTGCTCCTGAAGGAACTGAATATATGCGAATCACAAGTGCAGGCAAAATCGGCATTGGGACGACGGCGCCTGCAGAAAAGCTACAGGTTAACGGAAACCTGGTAGTTAATGCAACTTTGTATGGAGACTCCTCAATTGGCAGACTGGATCTCCTTGGTGATTTAGGGGCATCGTCAGGGTTAAGTGTCAAAGACGACGGCAACGTCGGCATCGGAACTACAACACCTGTAAAGAAATTTGAGGTTGTTGGAAATGCAACAATAACCGGAGAGTTAAATATCTCAGGCACAGATAATAACAATATGGATCTTAGTGTTTTTGATACAACTTTTAATTCCCAGCTGGAAATAAGCTATGGTACAACTGGCAGAAACGCAATGCTTATCACTTCAAGAAAACAGAATGCGGACAGAGCCATGGCTCAGTTTAGGGATACTGTAAACTCGTATAACTGGTACACAGGATTAGCGGCAAGTAGCGGGAACGTATATTCCATTGGCACAGGGAACGACTTTAATGATGTGCCCAATAACATATTTTTTGCCATAACAAGCGGAGGCAACGTCGGCATCAACACAACGAGCCCGGGAGCCAAACTGACTGTCGTTGGCGACGCAAGCATCACCACGCCAGTCGACGGCAACGCCCCTGCGCTCACGATAACTCGGGAAAACTCCTTTAATGTCGATGCCGCTGAAGCGCGCGGCGACACCATAAGGATAAGAAATACAAATACCGGTACAAATATCGCTTCTGGAATTTCAATCAGAGATGCCAGCTCAAATAATTTTGGCGCTGGGATATTCTTCATCCAAACTGGGCAAAGTGCCGGAGCTGAAACATTTGAAACTTCATTCTGGACAACAAGCTCAGGAAATGGGGGTGCTGGTGAAAGAATGAAGATAGCGTCAGACGGGACTGTCACAATAAACGGAACACTGCAAAAAGGCACAACTGCCTACACCAATCCAGACATTGCTGAAAAAATCCCATCAACTCAATTGCTGGAAGAAGGGGATTTGGTTGTTGCTGATGAGACATTGGATAATCATGTACTG
>JACOZN010000006.1 GCA_016181305.1 Candidatus Woesearchaeota archaeon | reverse complement strand
GCATCAAGCTTCGGCGAGATGTTCAGCATGCGCTCACTAACAGTCCATACCTCTAGTTTAATTGCAGGATCAAGCCTATGCATGGTTTTCATATTTTTTTCAACCACGTTTTTCTTTTTTGATTTGTTAGAACTAGATTAATCTACAAAGAAAATAAAAATTAGGAACGAAGAGGGGTGGCTATGGTTTTTGTATTTTATTTCTATTAGAAATGTTTTTATTGGATATCATTTTCTAAGTTGCTATGAACTGCCTAGGCATAGAATCAACAGCCCACACTTTCGGCTGCGGAATAATTGATGATAAAGGAAGAATCCTTGCCAATGTTACGGATGCGTACAAGACAGAAAAAGGAGGCATTCATCCAACAGAGGCAAAGCAGCATCACGAAAATGCAAAGGACAAGGTTGTGGAAGATGCTTTGAAAGCTGCAAATTTAAAACCGGAAGATATTGATTTGATTTCTTTTTCCCAAGGGCCCGGATTGGCGCCTTGCCTGCTGGTGGGATTAAAAAAATCAACAGAATTGGCAAAAAAATTGAATATTCCAATTGTTGGAGTAAACCACTGCATAGCCCATCTCGAGATTGGCAAGCTATTAACAAAGGCAAAAGACCCTGTTTTGCTGTACCCGAGCGGGGCAAACACGCAAGTCATTGCCTATGACGGCGGAAAATACAGGGTGTTTGGAGAAACTCTGGACCAGGGAGTTGGAAATTTCATTGATGCCTTTGCAAGATACATCGGCTTGGGATTCCCAGGCGGGCCGAAGATTGAGAAATTGGCATTGCAGGGCAAAAACTACATTGAGCTGCCTTATGTTGTAAAAGGAATGGACGTTTCCTTTTCGGGGATTTTGACAAATTTAAAGCAAAAATACGACTCAAAAAAATATAATACTGAAGACTTGGCATTTTCTTTGCAGGAAACTGTTTTTGCCATGCTTGTCGAGGTTTCTGAGCGTGCAATGGCGCACTGCAACAAGAACGAGTTGGTTATTGGAGGCGGTGTCGGCTGCAACAAAAGGCTGAGGGAGATGTGCACGATAATGTGCAATGAAAGGAACGGCAGGTTTTATGCTCCTCCAAACGAAGTCATGGTTGACAACGGGCTTATGATAAGCTGGCTCGGGATTTTGCAGAGAAAACAGGCAACAACAAATTATAATTCTTTAGACATCAAGCCTTATGAAAGGACTGATGATGTGGAAGTGAAGTGGAGGTGACTAATCAGCAGCAACAATCTGCCTGTAAATCCTCTGCTTGCCATGCCAGTCCAGCACAACCTTGAGAACATCCTGTATTGTCTCGACCGGAATGATTTTAATTTTACTCATCTTTTCCTTGTCAATTATTATATCCTTCAAATTCGTTTTTGGGACAACAACATTCTTTATGCCCGCTTCTATTGCAGCTTCAACTTTTGCCGTTACCCCTCCAATCGGCAGCACTTCCCCCCTGACGCTCAGGCTTCCGGTCATTGCAAAGTCCTGCTTTATGGGCAGTTTCTTGAATGCCGAAATTACAGATGTGGCAACTGCGATGCTTGCAGAATCACCCTCAACGCCCTCATAAGTCTGCAGGAACTGGACATAAATATCGTAAGTTTCCTTCAAGTCCTCTCCGAAATATTTTTTGATGATTGCGGTTACGTTCTTTATCGCTTCTTTTGCAATGTCGCCTAGCTTTCCGGTGGCGATTATCTCACTTTCCTTCCCTCCGGGCGTAACCTCTGCCTCAATCGGCAGGATAATTCCAGAGTAAGGTGGAGTAACCCCAATCACAGCCAGCCCGTTAACCCTTCCAATCCTTTTTCCTGAAGTAACAATGACTTCATATTCCTTTTTCTGCTCGATATACTTGTCGGCAAGCTGCTGCTCAAGCGTCCTTGCTATTTTTTTTGCGCCGATAATGTGCTTTCTCATGACAAGCTTTGCCTTGTCTTCCACAGCCAAATCGCCAGCCGCCCTTATCAAGCCGCCAAGCTCCCTTAATCTTAACGTCAAATGCCCTTTCCTGTTGGCCCTTCTTTTTGCTTCCTCGACAATGGCTTCAACTGCCTCCCTGCTGAAATGGGGTATTTTCTTGTCCTTTGTGACTTCCTGCGCGACAAAAACAGCAATCTTGTTCCTGTTTTCCTCTGTGTCGGGAATTGTCTCTTTCATGTAAATCTCGTACCCATAGCCTGAAATCCTGCTTCTCAACGCAGGATGCATGTGCTTGATGGTTTCAAGATTGCCTGCTGCAAGAAGTATGAAATCGCAAGGGACCGGCTCTGTCCTTACCATCGCGCCTGCGCTTCTCTCGCTCTGCCCCGTAATTGCAAACTTCCTTTCCTGCAAAGCTGACAGCAATTCCTGCTGGGTTGCCGGCTGCAAAGTTGCTATCTCGTCGATAAACAAAACTCCCATATGGGATTTGTGAATCATGCCCGCAACAACCCTTTCATGGGCCGGTGTTCCCAATCCGCCGCTTTGGAACGGGTCGTGCAGCACGTCTCCAAGCAAAGCTCCTGCATGTGCTCCTGTTGCGTCGTTGAAAGGCGCCTGTTTTTTCCTGAAATTGTCGACTATGACTCTTGGGATTTTCACCTTGGTTTCGACTCTTTTGCTCAAGTTCATGAAAATGACAAACGATGCAAGGAATACCATGCCGCCCAAAAAGAAGGCTGCAAACATTATGTCGCTTTTGTAGTAGGAGCGCACCCACCACGGGGCAAACATGGCGATAAGCACCAGTATGAAAACTATTATGTTCTGGTTCTTGAACATTGCCATGCTCTGCAATCTTGCCCTTGCAACCAAATCCCTGCCCTGCCCTGCAGGAACCGTCCTTATCAAGGGCGCATTTTCATCATTCGGATTGGGAAATGCAATAGTATCAGTGAGTTTTTCCATGGGCAAAAGCTCTGCGAGAGCCAATCCAAGCATGGACTTGCCTGTGCCCGGCTCGCCTATCAGGAGGACGTGCCTTCTCTGCTGGGCAGACTTCCTTATGACTTCAACTGCCTCATCCTGACCTATGACCTGCTCTATAAGCTTTTTCGGTATTTTAATGTCCGCTGTTGAATTGAATTTAATGGAAACCATCCCTGTATTGTAAGTGCTTGGGCATTTTTAAAGGTTGCTATTATAACTCGGGGCATAGGAAATATTATAAACAATTAATAAAAATAACACATTAAAAATGATAGATTCAAAAACACGAGAGCGTCCTCTTGATTCAAGCATGAATGAGGAAACCCCCTTGTAATTATCGGCGTATTTGAAAAATGAAAGAAGCTACATTATTGAAAATTGCGCTTATTTGCTCTTTAGTGGGGCTAGTTGCCCTTTATTTTATATCAACCAAAATCGAGATAAAAGACTACAAGCCAAATATATTAAACAAAAACGTAGGAGATGATGTAAAGCTGAACGGCGTTGTAACAAAGATAACAGACAGTGGAAGTGCTGTTTTCATTGATGTCAACCAGCAAAATCCCGTAACAGTTGTCCTGTTCACAGACGATGACAAATTAAAATTGCATGATGGCGACAATGTGGAAGTCATTGGCGAGGTCCAGGAATACAAGGGCAGGAATGAGATTATTGCCCAGAAAATAAGGGTGACCGGATAGTGTTTTTGGAAATATTAATTGCAATTGTCCTTGGCTGCCTTATGGGCGTTGTGACGGGCCTGACTCCCGGCCTGCACATAAATCTTGTTGCATTGATTTTGTTCAGCATTTCTCCATTTCTTTTGGGCTACACCAATGTCATTGCTGTTGCGTCCTTCATAATAGCAATGTCCATAACGCATACTTTTGCTGATTTTATAAGCGCGACTTATCTTGGGGCGCCTGCTGACGACACTGCATTGGCTGTGCTGCCTGCGCACAGGATGCTTCTGGAAGGTATGGGGCACGAGGCGGTAAAACTGGCTGTTATAGGGAGCCTGCTGTGCCTGATTCTGACTGTTGTTTTGTCGCCATTGCTCATATTCATTGTCCCGATAATCTTTGCTTATCTCAAGGATTACATTGGATGGATTCTGCTTGCAGTCGTTGTTTTCATGATTTTAAGGGAGGAAAATGCGAATAAAAAATTCTGGGCATTTGCTGTCGCTGCCCTGTCAGGAATTTTGGGGCTGGTTGTTTTTAATGTGCCGAATTTGAAGGATCCATTGCTGCCGATGTTAAGCGGACTGTTTGGAGTCAGCGTCCTGCTTTTGAGTTTGACTCAGAAAACCAGCCTGCCTGTCCAAAGAACGACAGAAATGATAAAGGTAAAAACAAAAGACATGGCAAAGGCCCTTTCATCGGGAATTTTCTCAGGCTCGCTTGTCTCTATATTTCCGGGCCTGGGGCCTGCGCAGGCTGCTGTGGTCGCAGGGCAGGTTGTAGGCAAGATAGAAGTTGCTGCCTATCTGGTTTTGGTGGGTGGAATTAATACAGTTTCAATGATTTTGTCGCTTATAACGCTTTTCACGATTGAAAAGGCAAGGAACGGCTCTATTATTGTGGTGCAGCAATTGCTGCAGAACATAAACCTCAATATCCTTGTTTTATTCATGTCTGCCGCCCTTGTTGCAGGAGGGATTGCCACATTTTTCACTTTGTACACAAGCAAGGTGTTTTCCTCAATAATGAACAGGCTGAATTACTCAATGCTCAGCATCGGGATTATCGCCTTCATTGGGCTGATGGTTTTGTATTTCTCCGGGATTGTTGGGTTTTTAATCCTGATAATTGCGACATTCATTGGGCTAATCCCGAACATTGTTGACGTCTCAAGGAGCAACTCAATGGCCTGCCTGCTTGTACCGATTATTTTGGTGAATTTGATATAACTTACATAGCAAAAATGAAAAATCTTTTAAAATCGCTGCAATTACCACGAAAATATGAATCCAAGCTTGAATAGCCCAAAGGGGCTTACCGAAGGCGCCTCATACGCCATGCGTTATGGCAGGGGAATATTTAATAAAGAAGAAGTCTTATCGCTGCCCACTAACATATATGGGGGGATTGGATTTATCCTTCCAATCAAATCTTTACATGAAAAGCCAGAGTCCCAGCAGGAGCTTATTGGCAAGATTGCTAATTCTATATTGGACGGCGGTAGCTATGAAAAAGCAGAGCAGGAAATAAGAGAGCATTTCGTTGAAATATCAGAAACAAGGCGCGGAGTCCGCACTTATTTTAAATTCGGAGACATTTCAGCAGATGGCAGGGGTTTGGGCAGGCTAATGCGTTACCACCCAGATAAGCTGGAATGGGAACTCAGGCATATTGCAAAGGTTGCGTATGGTGCTGATAATCATGTTGTCTTGAAAGCATACTCCCCATTAGTTGGATTAAAAGCATTCATTGATTTTTTATACCCTTCAAGGAGGTTGGATATTGCAATACCGGACAGGCTGGAGAAACCTTCTTCAGAGCCCATTGGGTATAGGATAAAGAAAGTAACAGGTGATAATGGCTCAAAAATTGAAGTAGTGCCCTTTACCGGGAATACAGAGACTAGCAATGGAGAAATTGTTGTTGTAAGATTCAGAAGCTCAAAAGATACAGAAGGAAAAGACAATTTAGTGGATTTCTTAGGGCAGGGCCATTCTAATGTAAGCCTTTTAAGCATAGAGGATATGCTATCCACATGTTCATAGCGTGAATATACAAAAACAGCAACCTTTTTAAAATACCATATTTTCCTGAATTCTCATGGAAGGGACGATAGTCAATTACAGGGGCTCGAGAAGGGTTAAGAAAGGCAACCACATGATTATACAAGTCAGCAGCATTGACTCAAAGGAAAAGGCTTCAAAGCTTGTTGGCAGAATGGTTGAGTGGAAGACTTCTGCAGGCAAAGTGTTGGCGGGCAAGATTGCATCTGCGCACGGCAACTCAGGCGCATTGAGGGTTATTTTCGAGAGTGGAATGCCGGGGCAGAGCATCGGGAGCAAAGTTGTGATTGAATAGTTTTGCATTTCTCGTTTTTTGATTTTATAATTGGTTTGTTGATTAATGGAATAAATTAAACATCTTCTCCTTTATTTTCTTCACGCAATGCTCAGCCACAATTTTCAGATTGATAATATCGCACTCGTTGTATTCAACCAGTAAATTAAGATAGTAATCATCGCCAGTTGCCCTGTACATTCTCCATAATCTTAAAGCGTCTCCGCCGTATAATTTTTCAACTATGCCGCTTCTTTTGACTCCCAAAGCCTTTTCAATATTTTTCAAGCCGCCTTTCAGGCCAAGCCTGTCTGTAACTGACCTCACATCAAAGTTAGGCACTTTGGGCAGCAAATCCGGGTATCTTTTTTCAATGAAAGGCAGGTCAAAAGAAGCTCCATTGAAGGTTACAATCAATTTGTATTTTTGCAGTTCTTTTTTCAGCGAATTGTAGTGAAGATTCATTCCCTTTATCATTATTTTTGTGCTTATCCCGTCATAAAGCCCGAAAACTGTTATGTCATCATTGCTTTTGCTCAGGCCGGTTGTTTCAATGTCCAGGAAAACGGCATCTTCCCTGAAGAAATCATACAATCTCCACATTTCTGATTGTGGCAGTAAATCAAGGAAATATCCTGAATCAAAATTATAGAGCGCTTTTCTTGCATTCAGTATTTTCCTGTCATAGTGCAGCTTTCTGTGCCTTGACATGCCTTTGATGTATTTTCTGTTGAGGAACGAGTGCCAGTCAGATATCCCATTGTTCCATATGTTTTTTTCAATCTTATCGCCTATTCTTTCCAAAAAGATGAATGTGGAGGTTATCATTAAGCAAAGCAATGCAGAACTCCCTTAAATAGCCTGCGTTAGCAGATGTCCAGTGGCGGGTTTTTGGGCAAAGCTGGCTAAGTGTTGTTTTAGAATGGGGTATATTTATAATCTTATAACGTTGTGCTGCCTGAGCCATTCCCTTTCTTTACAAACAAGACAACATCTGGATTCCAGTGGCTGCAGTGATATTTTTGAGCACTTGCCAAATGGGTTACCTGCAAATCTTCCCTCATATACAAGTCTAGAGTCCTCCAGCCATGCCTATTTCTATCTTCTGCCAGATTATCCTCCCCTATATCAATGAAGTACCCTACTGTCGGGAATCCCAGAACATCAAACCCTATTCTTGTTTGGTTAGGTATCCATGAGCCAAGGACAATTCTTGGCTGGTGTCTTCGCAAAGCTTCATTATGAGTGGCTCTTTCCACAAGCTCTTCCTGCCTTTCTATTTCTTTTAAAGAATAGTCGTCTGTTGCCTTGATTTCTAACCCTCTTTTCCTTAAATGATAGGACAGCTTTCCGTTGCCTGCACATATCTCTATGATCGGGTGCTCATTTAGTCCCCTTATGACGGATGCCAGCTCATCAACAAATTCGCCAGTGTAAATGCTGTAGCTGTCATGCGGATAAATTAGCCCTAACTTGCTTCTAATGCCTCCCTTGTTTTCAGAGACAGCCCTGAGGAAGTACTGCACCTCCTCGTAAGTCGGCAACCTCCCCACATCCTTGATTTTTTCCATGATTTCCACAAGATGAGATATATCCTGCCCCATTATCTCAAGCAATCTATCTTAATTTATAAATATTAGCTGATTAAGTCTTTAATTATTCTAAATTGCCTAATCCAGAACTCTACAATATGATATACGGCTTCATCTTTAATTTTATAGCTTCCTCAATGTTCTTCTCGTCCTCGGAAGTAATGTAAACATGCTTCTTCTTGTGCTTCTCGTACTGCTTTATCTTGGCTTTCATGACTTTCTGGTATTCCTTAAGATAATCATAAGGATGATGGTCTATGTACAAGTCAAGCTTCGGCACGTAGAATGAAGCCCTGAAATCGTCCTTGTCAGCCCATGTTGCAACTGCATTGTACTGGAACAATAAATTATTGTCGAACAAAAAGTTTGCAATCTCCATTTCCGCCCTTGTCCTGACAAGATGCCCTGTCTTGGTTTTGAAGCTTGGCTCTGAGCTTTCGCTTCTTTCCATTATCTCAGAAGCCTTGATTGAAATTCCCTTTTCCCTCTTGATTTCGTCAAACAATGATATGTTTTCCTTGTTTTCATAGCTCTTGCTGATGTTCAGCACATTGTCGAATGACTGCACTGCATCCTTGATTTTGTTCATTAAAACTTCCATGTGCCCCTTGCTGTACCATGCCTCTGCATGGCTCCTGTCAAGCTCTGCGGAGTTTGAAAAGCACTCATGCGCCATCTTTATGTAGCTTTTTTTGCTGTCCTCTTTCTTGTATTCCTCGATCTTCCTGTCGCTTACTTCCCAGTCTGTGTCCATTGAAATCCTGTAAGCGCCTGCCCTGTACCTTCCCTCGATAAACAATTTCTTCCTGTAGTAAGTGCTTCCCTTCCCCATCAATGCCCTTACCTTGTTTTCATCCTCTGCTGACTGGATTTGCAGCGCATTGTTGAAGTAGCTTATTGCCGCGTCAAAATTGTCAAGGTAGGAATAGCATGCTGCCATGTTGTAGTTGCACTTGAACAAAAACTCTGCTGCATTCTTGAACAAGTCCTGCTCATTGCCCTTGTAAGGGTAGAATTCCAATGCTTTGTTGTATTCTTCAATTGCGGTTTGGTACTGCTTTAATTGCGCTAATCTGTCTGCTTCCCTCTTTAATTCCTCTGCCTTGCGCATCTCCTCTGTTTCCTTGAAAGACTCTGCGCTTTCCTTTTCCCTTCTGCGCTCGGCAAGCTTGTTTCTCTGGCTTTCAAAGAACCTCTTTATGCGGCTGATTACCATTTTAAAGTAAATTATTCTAGTAAGATATATTTAAAGGTTGCTGTTTTGAAAATTAAATGAATTGGATAAAATAAAAACCCATAACAACTTAAAAAATACGTCGCTTCCCACCATCTGCATACTATAATGGGAACCCAGCTCAGGAAAGTACTCCTCGCTGCCCAAAGCCATAAAAACTACTAATATTTAAATACTTCAAATATAATGGATGAATTTATGGACAAAAACCAATTATTGATGCTGGCAGCTGTGATTTTCGGCATTATAGCTCTGCTGCATTTGCTGAGGAGCATTTTCAGCTGGGAAGCGAACATAGGCGGCTTTGACGTGCCTGTGTGGTACAGCTATGTTGCAGTTGTTGTGACCGGGTATCTAAGCTGGCAGATGTACAGTACAGCGCAGGAAAGAAGTAAAGATATTTGATCTGGGAATAGCTATTTTTGCTGTTTGATTTTAATCACCTTTACAGATGAAGTTAATTTACTAAACTGTCTTCAAACTCTTTCCTGTACTCTGATGCCTTTTTTGCCGTTAATTTGTCAATAAAATCATAGAGCATTGAATTAAACTGCTCCGCTGATTTAATCATATTTCCGACTTCTTCTTTTGTTATTTTAAAATCCACATAGTATTGCTTATCCACCCTTTCCTTTTTTGCGAAGATTATCTTTGAATTTTCTATGCCAAATAATTCTTTTAAAATGATTATGGATGCCGAATGGTTTTCGCATTTTATGCCTGCTTTATAGAGAAGGGCAGTGAGCATGTTGTACATGGAATAATACGCCATGGGTACTGCATCTTCCACCTGCCCATTTCCCAATAAAATTCCGCCGATTTTAACGAACTTGCGGATTTCCTTATATAAGATTCCTTGACTTCTTCGCTTGGATCTGTAATGGAGAGCTTTCCCTCTTCCTTGAGCTTAATCAAAAAATTTATTTTTTTCATAAAAAATTTCAACCCCTTTCACGATTATGTGGTTTTTTTCAATTTCTTTTATAAGCAGGCTGTCTTTGGCGTATAAGCCTGTTTTGATGCTGAATTTCCTGTTTATTTTGGAAGCTTCCCTCTTTATTTTACCATTCTGAGTTTCGATATACATGTCAATGTCGCTTTTATCTGTTTCAATGCTCTTGGCATAGCTTCCGAAGACTGCAATAATGTTAATATGCAGTTTTTTTAATTCCTTTAAATCCTGCTTTAATTCAGGGTGCTTTTTTATTAAGCTGTTGAATTTGTAGATTTCCGCCATAAAGACGAAGTTCTGCGCTTCCAAAGTCTTCTTTATCGAATATATGCTGTTTTTCCCCTCTTTCCTCACATCAAGGACGTTTTCCTTTATTAAAATATCGAGGGCTCTTTTTACTGTCATATGGTTTGTCTTGATGTCCTTGGCTATCTGCCTCAGATGGTTGTCCCCATTAAGCAGGTTCAAAATAGTATTGTATAATTTTTGTTTCATATGTAACATATTTGTTACATTAGTATTTAAATCTTTTGGTTTATTATTGGCTCATAATCATCAAAATGCCTTATGCAGAAGGAGATTAGGTTGTTTGCAAGGATTTTGTTACTTATTTGGATTTTTACTGAGCTCTTCTTTTATTTTTTCCAATTCATCCCTTATTTGGGTTATTTCCTCATGCTTTATTGAGTTAATTATCTCCTTGCACTCAACAAGAAAAACCGGGGCATTTTTCATCATTTTCTGGTAGAATTCGTCATCAATGCCCCTGTTTGAATAATATTGCATATCGATCCTTGCATGCATGGCCTTTTTGAGAAAATCCGAATCAGCCTTTTTGAATTTTTCAGACAGGAACTCTTTCATGAAAGCGATGCTGCAGCTATGATTCTCGCATTTGACTCCAATCTTGCTCATAACCGCATACAGGGAAAAGTACATGGCATAATAGCTTGAAGATACTTCCCATTCTTTATTCCCGCTCAATGCTGAAGCTGCACTTAGCGCTGTTTCTGCTTTTTGCATATAAGCTCTGCAAAGGTTGTCGTTTGGGGCTGCAAGCTCAATTCCGTTTTTCAGCTTCATGCACCATTCAATCATTTTCGGCATCCCTCACGCATCCCACAAATTCCTGCGCATTCTGCATTAAAATGTGGTTGTTTATTACCTCTTTTATTAACGGGTCGTTTTCCTTTAGAGCTTTTTTGAATTCCAGCATCGTGTATTTTTTGATACTGATCTCCAAATGGTATACATTAGCAATTTTATCAATTTGGCCTTCATCTGCGCTTCCTGCAATAAAAATATCCAAATCCGAGCCTTCCTTCTCATTTCCTTTCGCATAGCTTCCAAATATCAATGAGATTCCCCTGGTATGCGGCAGTATCTTCGCCGCTATTTCCTTTATTAGTATATGCTTTTGATAAAAATTTATTGTTCTCGCATTTTCAACCGCTGAGATGAAATTTACTATAAGCTGCTCATCATTCAGATTCAGGAAGTACAGCCTGTTCCTGCCCTCTTCTGCGCTTTTCAGGAAATTCTGGCTTTCAAGGCTCTTTAGATAATTTGAGACTGTTTTTTGGTTCAGCTTTTTGGTTTTTGCTATAGCGCTGCCTGTAAGCCTCGCCCTGTAATTCAGGACAAAAGGCTCAATGATTAGTAGTTCTGTATTATTAAGTAACATTTTACTAATATAAGTAATTAGTTACTTATAAATGTTTCGGCTTGTAATCGTTGAAATGTTTGATACAAAAGTTGATTAGCTTGTCTGCCAGCTTTATGTTATTTTTTATTTGCTGTTTTTCTTCTTTGGTATCATCTTGAAATTCACAGACGCATAATTCTTCAAGTTCTTCGTCTAAGATTTCCCAAGTATCTCTATTAAATATGTAGCCAGCAACACCATCAGAATTGGCGTATTCGACATAATAGGTTTTGACTTTATGCTCAACAGTAAAGCGCTTGATTAAAAGAGTTTGTTGGAGCTTGATTTTAACCGCCTTTATAGATGAAATGCTTTAAATCCTTCTTTAAATCATCTTTAACTAAAATTGCTTTTATTTCTTCTCTACCATGAAGCCTATCCATGTTGAATTGTTCAACAAAGTATTTGACTAAATCTTTGTTGCCGTAAACAACGGCGATTTTTTCTATTTCATTATGTTTCATGTTAATTACCTCACCTTTAATTTTCTTAACATTTTCTTAACTTAATTTAAATATATATTTAAGTTTTTCTATAGTTTATGGATTGGGGGCTGTATGCTTGGGTTAATAGAGGCTCTAGAAGAAAGAGTGTATTAGAGTTACTTGCAAAATCGGATAAGCCTTTATCTACTAATTATATCAAGAAATCGCTGAAAATAGCCATTTCTCAGGCTTCTTTTACTTTAAAGGAACTTTCTAATAAAAAGTTGATAGAATGTGTTAATCCTAAAGATAAGATTGGAAAATTGTATGTTATAACAAAAAAAGGAGAGGTGCTTTCAACAAAATGAATGAATTTAATATTACTAAAGATATGGTAGTAGAAATTCTTGAAGGGGTTTCTTTTAGGATGCAGAAATTCAAAAAAGAACTTATGGACGAATACGACCTCAGTTTTAGTAATAAGAATTTATCTGAAATCATAGGCAAAATTATGGAAAAGGTGGCGTCTGATGTCTTTACAAAGAGATTAGGTTACAAAGTAAAAAGGGCATTGGCTGATAGAGAACCAGACCTTTTATTCACTAAAATAAATAAGCCTATGGAAATAAAAATGACCTCAACTGAAAACGCTTGGACAGGTGGTGAATTTAGTCAAAGACCATTTGATTATTTACTAATATCTTGGGGAGGGAATTTTGACGAATTTTTTTGTTGTTTAACCCAACTTAAAAATGTCGATTGGAAATCTAACATTAAAAAGAAATTTTATGGACCAACATTAACAGCAAAAGCAGTTTATGAGAAAAAAGATAAAATTGTTTTCTTTGGAGATTTTGAAATAACTCCTAGAAATACTGTAAAGCTAAAGCGAGAAAAAGTAAAATTATAGAAAGCTTGTAATTGCTGCCATGTTCTTTGCCTTTATTTCAGTAAATCTACTTAATGGTTTTTCAATTTTCGATAATCGTTCGTTGATTATTTTGCAATAATACTTATCGATTTCACAACCCAAATAATTCCTACCTAACTTTTTAGCTGCTACTGCCACAGTTCCAGAACCCATGAAAGGATCAAAAACTAAATCCCCTTCATTACTGCTTGCCCTAATGAGTGTTTCAACCAATTCAACAGGCAACTGGCAAACATGTTCAGTTTTATCTTTATTTACATTTTTGACAATATTATAATTAAAAACATCGTAAGGAGTTTTACCTGCACTTCCATTCTTTAGTCTATCCAAGATTCTCTTATCTGTCGGGTTCCTATATGGCTCTGCTATTGAATTTTTATTCCACGTTGCTTTTTCCGTTTTTGTGTAAAAAAGTATGCTGTGCTGTGATCTTGTATAGTTTGTTGGGGACATTCCAGTATTTGTAGGATAATGCCAAGTCATCCATCTTTTGAAAATCATGTTTTTGTCAAGAAAGGGCATTAAATAAGCATTATTTTCCGGATAATTGAATAAGTATAAACTGCCATGAGGTTTTAGAATTCTTATACATTCGGCAAGCCATTCTTCACACCACTTAATGTACCCTTCTTTTGTCATCCTATCTTTGTAGGTCTTGTAATTTTTGCCGATATTAAAAGGTGGATCAGTGACTATTAAATCAACAAACTCATCTGGGATTTTTTTAAATGTGTCCAAACAATCTCCTGGAATTATTTGGTTAATCTTGAGTTCCATTTTCTTTAATCACCTTTTTTCCTAAATCTGTAATTTGATATAATCTGCCTCTTTTGTCCTCATCATTTAGACACAATATTAATTTGCTATCTTTTAGGTCTTTTAAAAAGTTACTGACATGATTAAGTCTTATTTTTGTTTTTTGTGAAATTTCTGATGGGGTTAAATAGTTTATGTCACTTAAACTGATTAATATTCTTTTCCTGTAATCAGAGTTTTTGATAAGGCTTATACCTTTAATAATTTGTCTTTCCATGCATTCTATGAATGCACCAGCTTATATATATTTAACCACATAGAACGCACGAAGTAAACACATATATAAATGTTGCGGTTTTCAAAATCTTCTCCTACATTCCCTACAATAAGATTGAGGCCTCTTTTTACCCTTAATTATTCTCCAACCGAATTTATCTTCAATCTGTTCATAATTCTTTCCTTTTTTACCACATTTTGGGCATTCAGATTTTATTACGTTAGGCATTTTGGAATTTATTATAATAGTGGTCTATATAAACTTTATGTCTAATAATTAGTGATTAATACTTCGTTAATCTTAGTTCTCCCATTACCATTACAATTAATCATTCGTCTAGCATTTATTTTAAATATATTAAACTCATTATAAAGTTGATCTATAAATTGAGTATCACTATTACTTAATATCAATGATTTGTACCCTTTTGCATGAAGTTTTTTAAATAAATTTGCTAATAAAATTTGAGAATTTTGACTAAATTGGGGATTAGTATAGCTTATAAACCCATTTTTTTTGGGCCAATAAGGTGGGTCAAAATATATTGTTTCCTTTTTATAAAATTTGACATCTCTAAAATCTTTACATTCAAAATTTATGTCTTTAATTAAATTATTGGCTTCAATTAAATTTTCTTTATCAAACAGATTGACTTTTTCACACCCATTAAAGGGAACATTAAATTCGCCTAAAGAATTTACTCTATATAATCCATTATAACAAGTTTTATTTAAATATATAAAAATAGCTGCCTTTTTAATATCATTTTTCCTAAGATGTCTTTTATTTGATATTAAATGATTAAATTCTGTTCTTTTTGAATAATAGTATTTTAATGGGTCGTTTGTATTATTATGTTCGTTTTCTAGTATTTCAAGTTGTTTTATAAGTTCATCAATATTATTTTTAACTTGCAAATATACATTAATCAACTCTTTATTACTGTCAAATGCCCTTGCAGATTTTGGATGCTTGTACTTTAAGATATAGAAAAAAACTGCCCCCCCTCCCAAAAAAGGTTCTACATAGTAATCAACATTTGTTGGGAAATAGTTAGAGAATTGAGATAATAATTGTTGTTTACCACCAGCCCATTTTAAGAATGTTGGAGTTTTTACGTTCATAATCTACTCTTATAAATACTAGTATAAAAATGTATAGTTTATATCGGTTACAAAACATAAGATTTTTATATACTTGTTTTGTTGTTAATTAATGGGGTGGTAATATGCCTAAATCTTTGCCCAGTAGCGAAATAGATGCATCTCCAACTAAAAGTTTCTTTATCGCAACTCTTGTTAGAGATATACAACTAACTGATGCAGTACTCGATCTTATTGATAACTCCATAGATGGATATATTGAGAATAAGTTGAAAGGAAGAAAAAACATTTCAGTCAACTTTTCTAAAGATCAATTTGTTATAGAAGACGATTGTGGAGGTATAAAAAAAGAAAATATCTATGATAAGGTATTCAGATTTGGAATGCTAAAAGAGGTAAAAGTAAAAACTATCGGTGTATTTGGGGTAGGCATGAAGAGAGCAATATTCAAGATGGGTAAAAATATACTTATTGAATCTGATGATGGTCATGATTATTATTCTATTAGAATTAATGAAAAATGGATTATTGATGAAGAAAACTGGAAACTCAGTTTTGAGAAAGAAACAAAATCCAAGGGAAAACCGATGACAAGAATTACTATAACCGAGTTATATTCTGGGATTAGCAAGGAATTTGATACAGTTCATTTTGAAAATACTCTTAGAGAGAAGATAAAGAATACATATTCAATTTTAATAACTGAAAAAGTAACAATTAATGTAAAGAATATACCAGTAGAACCATATGAATTCAATTTTTTATCTGAGAATAAAAAATTTAAACCTTATCATAAAAAATTTAATTGGGGGGAAGTAGAAGTAGAAATTTATGCGGGTTTTACCCCAGGAGACATTTGGGAGGTTAAAACATACGGTTGGTATGTCTTTTGTAACGATCGATTGATTATTAGAAATGACACGACTACAAAAACAGGTTGGGGTGGGTCAGATGGTAAAATTTATCATTATGCCGAAGATAATAAGTTTTTAGGATTAGTTTTTTTTAGATCAGATAATCCAATCTCATTACCATGGCATACTACTAAAGAAGATATACAAGAAGATTCACCTATATATCGAAAAGCACAAGTTGAAATGAGATCGGTTACTAATCTTTTTGTTGAAGTAATACGACTTGCTGGTAGAACAAAAGATAAAGAAACTGGAGATACAATAGGTAGATCTCTTTTTAAAGGAATTACTGAAATTGCAAGAAAGGATATTAAAGAAGAATCAAAGGGTATTATACCTGTTGTTAAGGGTGATATTGTTTATAAAGATGCACCGATATCAAAATGGACAAATATATCTTACTCAAAAGAAAAAGAACTAGTAAAAAAGGTAAAAAAGAAACTTGGAGATTCCTCAATGTCCAATAGATCGGTTGGAGAAAAAACTTTTGACTATTATATTGAAATAGAGGAGATAACAAATGACTAATCTAGTAGAGTATAGTTATGAGAAAGTAAATTATTTATTACGTCTTAAAAAGCAAATTGAGCGTAAGCTTATCATTGAGGCATTATTACACCTAAGTGCTTCTATAAAAATTGAAATAGATAAATATCATTATATTGGGTTTGGTTCTGTTTACTTTGCAGATTTTATTATGTTCCATAAGTATCTTAACATAAATAAAATGACTTCGATTGAAAATAAAAAAGATGATAAGATTAGATTTAAATTTAATAAACCATTTGACTTTGTAAAGTTAAATATTTGCGATTCTCAAGAATATTTTCAAAGATTTGCACCTTGGAATGACAAATTATTTGTATGGTTAGATTATGATAAAGAAATAGATGAATCGATGATATCTGATGTGGAAATAATTTCATCACATGCTAAAGCGAATGACTTTCTTTTGGTGACTATTGAAGGTGAATCTCCAAGTAGTTTAGAAGCATTAAAAAATTTCAAGACGAAATATCAACAATACCTCCCTGGAGAAGTAATGCTAAAAGATATCAAAGACTTTCCAAAAATGTTAAATTCAATTTTAATAACCTCGATTCAAAATGGGTTAAGAAATCAAATAGAAGAGATTGCATATATACCTATGTTCAATTTATCCTATAAGGATACAAAAAGAATGTATACATTCGGTGTTATATTCTGTAAAGAGTTGGATATAGGAATATTAAAAAAAGAATTATCAAATTTCTATTTTTGCAGGAATACTCAAGAAATTCTAGATATAGATTGTCCTATAATCTCATTAAAAGAAAAAATGCATATAGATTCCCTTATCAAGCAAGATAAAAAACTAAGATCAAATCCAAGTAAAAAGATAGGTATAAAAACAGAAGTACTTAAAAAATATTGTATTTATTATAAATATTATCCACAATTCTTTGAGAGTATTTATTAAAAATATTTATTTTTTTACCTTATAAACCAAAAAGCCGATTAAAGAGCCGAGAAGGAACCAGAAGATAAGACTAACCATTATACTTATATTACCCTTCAAATTTAGTAATATACCTGGTAATAGGGGTATTGTAAAATATAAGAGACAACCAATATTGTCAGTACATTTTTGAAGTGTTATATAGCTAATAAGCCCCATTACCAAACTTAAAGACAAACCTACTAAGAGAATATACAATAATTGTTTGTTTTTTATCATTTTTCCATCATTATTAACTTTCATTTATTAAGTTTATGGTTCTTTCATAAAAATTGTATGGTTGTTTATTTAATGATTTTCTTACGATGTTTTTAGTACTTTGTCTATCATCTAAACTTATATGTGTAGCGAATATATCAAAATATTTTTTATTAGTTGAATCAATGTTTTGATAAATTTTCTCTTCATCCTTAATTGTGACTATTCCATCATCACTTGAAAGAGCACTACCCTGAACAATAATAAAATTTTGAATAGGAATATTACCAGGTTCCGAGTCATTAATTGAAGATATTATATTTTCATAAAATTTATATAAATTTAAAGAGATTCTACCTTCTTGTGTTTTTGAGATATAATTCTTGTCCAGAAGTCCGATTACCGCTAATTCCCCAAACGATGGATGCTTAATATTCTTAGATTCTAAGTTTCTTGAAATTTGACCATTTTTTGATTTTATTATATTTCCCATAGTACTATTCCCCTCAAACCCTCCCGGACACCCAACAGCCACAAACATCTCAACCTTGTTTGAATCAAACTTTCCTCTTTCCAAACTGTCCAAAGCTGCACGACAGCCATTGCTGAATCCGACATATTGTATTTTGTCTTTATTGGTAAAATTCAAAATGCCATTCAGCAGTGCAGGAACAAAAATGTCAGTCAAATTATAAAAAGTGTAGTCAATGCAGTTATCGCAGTCCTGCCCTGTGCCTCCTGTTATTTCAATAAGCCATGTGTCCCTTCCGGTGTTGGAAATCTCAGCTCCTAAAACTTCCCAGGTTGTTAAATTGCTGAACAAGCCATGAGCCAGCACCACAGGCAGCTCTGTTGGAACTCCTGTAGAATTCAAATACTCCAGATAATCGCTTGAAATATTCGGCTTCAAATTCCTCAGCCTTAATGTTATTCCGTTGCTGGTTAATACATCCTTGTCAAAAACACTGAACATCTCGTCATTCAAGGCATTTTTGACTATTTTCCTGAACTCCTCATTTTGCAGCTTATAATGCTCTTCATTGCCCCCTAAATGCAAATAATCATAAACTTTCACAGCATCGGCATTTTCATCATCAACAAATACTGCATCTTTATCTTTAGCATTAAGCAGCGTTGCCTGATTTTTGATAAACTCCTTAGCCCCATTAATATCCCCTTCAATCTCATTGCCGACAATCATTATTTTTACCCTTCCGCCATCATCCAAACTCAAACTCCCTCAATGTTCTGATGTTATTGTCCTTGTTCCTTGGGTTGTTCTTGCCGATGTAAACCTCGACATCAGCCCTGCCCGAGTCTGCTGTATAATACCCTGAAACCAGCTTGTTTTTAATGTAATCCCTGAACTCTGAATTTAGGGTAAAAGGCTCAACATCTGCACTTACAAAGACAAGAGGCAAATCAATAAACTCCCTGAATGCAAAATTGTTCTCTTCATTGCTTTCATTTATCTCATTGTCAAAATCAGCGCTTACCATGACTTTTTCATTTTCTTTCAAAGCTAAAACAGAGCTAAAAGTCAAATTACTTCCTTTTCTTATGTTTAATAATGCAGTTTTATTCTCCAGTGTCTCAGCATTATAAATTATTGTTTTAATTCCGTTAGCTTCAACCTCTCCAATGTTATTAACCATTGCAGAGACATTTACATGGGTTTTGTTTATTTTCAAGAAACTGATATCATTACTATTAACGCTTAAATCAATGCTGTAGTTATCGTTGTCCAGAAACACTTTTGTCTGGCTGCCTGAAGTCCAAACTAAATCCAAGCCATTGTTGCCGTCTAAGTCAACAGGGATAACAAAGTTAGAGCCAAGTTGAAGCTCAAAAATAGAGCTTCCATTTTGAGTGTATACCTGTTTTTCAGTTATAATCTCTTTATTACCATCATTATTAATATCCGCAGTTATTGCTGTTTTGACAGTAACTGTTGATGGGGTTACCCGTGACTCCAGAATTTGATCTCCGGAATAATTATAGCAATTGATTGCCATGGAAATCGATCCTCCTTTTTTGTCTTTTATAAAGCAAATCTCATCAACCCCATTTTTATCATAATCCATGACAAAAGGGTTTGTGCCTTCCCATTTGCTCTTTTCGCTGGATTCATCATTGCAGCTTCCCCCGGAACTTTGGCTGCATTTTGAAAATAATTTACCACCACTGTTATTAAATACAAAGAGCTCTGTAAACCAGTCAGTTGTAGCATCGACATTTGTAACATCATCAAAAAAAACGCTTGCCGCAATCTCCAGTTTGCCGTCATTGTTTAAATCCGCCAAAACAGGCTGCCCTTTCAGCACATAATTGGATGCAAACGGCTCGTATATATTGTCAATAATCCCCCTTCCATTAAAATTTGTGTCTAGACTCCTGTTGCCAAGGTCAAATACAAGAAACCCATAGTCAAAGTTGTTGTCCTCGTTGAACCAGAAAACAGCCTCCAAGCTGCCGTCATTGTCAATGTCGCCTATAGCGGGGACTGTCTGCTGAATCTCTTCATAAACTGACGTGTTGTAGGAGCTGTCTGTCCTAGTGCTTAAATTCACTATGTGCACATAGTTTTTCTTGTCCTTGAATACGCAATAGCCAGAGCCGTCAGAATAGCATTTTATCCCTCCAAAGCTGGCATTGTTTGCAAGCGTTATGTTGAATTCCTGCTGCAGGCTTGAATTGCCGAATTGGTAGCCAAAAAAATAATCTGTTGAATTCTGCCTTGCATTGAATATTATTTCAACCGGATTGTCATCGTCAAAATTGAATAGGGCAGGCTGCCCAAGTATTGCGCCGATTTTTGTTTGAGTTAAAATATCCAATTGCGGATTGAATATTACCAGTGAATTGTTTGAAAAAATCACAATTTCAGTGTTGCCGTTGTTGTCCAAGTCATCCGCCAGAGGCTGGAAATCCATTCCTATATCAACACTAAAATTTGCTGTCTTCAGCGGAAAATACCCTGTGCCATTAGAACTGCCCGTGTTCCTCAAGTCATTCTGGTAGGTTTGCCAGAAAGCATAAGAATCAAAGCTTAATAAAATAAAAACTAATGCAGGTAAATAAATCCTCATCTTCCACCCCTTTTTGATTGAAAATTCAAGAATGTGTATTTAAAGTTTTTTAATGATGTGGTATTTATAGAATTGTAAGTGATCCAATCCAAATCCGGTGAATAAATTTTATTGACTTAAGGGTGGTTACAAAAACGAAATATTTAAAAATCCAAAACAGTTCTTTAAGGCCTATGAACGAACAGCATCCAGTCAGACTTGTATATCCAATAAGAGGGATTCAAGTTGGAGATTTTCCATTATTAGATGAACTTGCCAGCAGAAGCCGAGAAGTGGCGGCGAGAATTGGTTTTGACCATAATGCAAAGCTGCCATTCAAGGAATTTATTGGCAAGGCAACAGGAGAATCTATGCATAGATTACTGGAACGTGCAAGGCAAACTGGCAGCTTGGAGCCACTAGCATCCCTTATTCATTTTATGATACCCGGCCACGCTTATGCGGATTCCAAGAATCTTGCAGACTCGCGGATACTCCAACAATTTCTTTTGCCTTATGAACAGCATGTTGAATCAATTATCAAGGAATTATCGGAGAATGTAAGATTTCAAGTCCAAATCACCCCGGATAATATATTGGGCGATGAAATTCTTGGCAGAGGCCTGCTACTAATGAAATCAGGTGGAAATTATATTGCATATCGGTATTCTGTAGAAACAGGAGCTAAAAGTCATGTTGCTTTTGAAAGGCTTCCTGATTTGAATTCGCCAAGTTTGGAGAACGTGATAAGAAAATATCACAACCCGGAGTCAGTAGAAAGCCCAGTTTTAGTTCGGAGCAAAAAACCATATAATGCAAAAGGAGATATACTTCCTTACTTTGCTTATAGGTTCACAGGATTAAGAAAATAAGGATAAGTTTGACTTAAAACACATAGCAATGTTTAGTAAATGTGTATTTAAAATCTGTCAAAAAAGCATTAAGGGATATAAAAATATTCAAAAAACACGTGAGCGTCCTCTTGATGCATGCATGAAGGAGGAAACCCGCTTGTAATAGCTTGTTATATTCAGAAATATACTTCTTAAACATCCAGATTAATAACTTCCTTTGCATGCATCTCTATGAACTTCCTTCTGGGCTCAACCTGGTCGCCCATGAGCAGCGTGAACATCTTGTCTGCTTCAACAGCATCCTGCAGCGTAACCTGGAGTATAGTCCTGTTGTCCGGGTCCATTGTGGTGTCCCAGAGCTGCTGGGGGTTCATCTCCCCTAAGCCCTTGTACCTTTGGACATTCGCGTCTTCCCTTCCAATCTCTTTCAGCAAATTTTCCAGCTCCTGGTCGCTGTAGACATATTTCGTCAGCTTTCCTTTTGCGACCTTGTAAAGAGGCGGCTGGGCTATGTATATGTAGCCTGCCTCAACCAAAGGATGCAGGTACCTGTAAAAAAAGGTCAGCAGCAGTGTCCTTATATGGCTGCCGTCAACATCAGCATCAGTCATTATAACAAGCTTGCGGTATCTTGCCTTGGTTATGTCAAACTCCTCCCCCACGCTCGTGCCTATTGCCGTGACCATTGTCGTTATTTCCTCGTTCTCGAAAATCTTGTTGAGCCTTGCCTTCTCGACATTCAGGATCTTGCCCCTCAAAGGAAGAACTGCTTGGAATTGGCGGTTTCTGCCCATCTTTGCGCTCCCCCCGGCTGAATCTCCCTCCACAATAAACAGCTCGCATTTTGCAGGGTCCTTCTCTGAGCAGTCTGCAAGCTTTCCCGGCAACGAGCCATGATTCAATGCGCCTTTCCTTCTTGTCAGTTCCCTTGCCTTCTGGGCCGCTTCCCTTGCATGGGCCGCATTAACACATTTGTAAATGACGGATTTTGCAATCTGGGGGTTTTCCTCGAGGTAGGAGCCCAATGAGTCATTGACAATGCTGTCCACCAATCCTTTTATTTCAGAATTTCCAAGCTTTGTCTTGGTCTGCCCTTCAAACTGGGGCTCTGGCACCTTGATTGAGATAACTGCCGTCAGTCCCTCCCTTGTGTCCTCGCTTGTGAGCTTTATCCCCTTGATGTTGTTCTTCTCAATGTAATTGTTCATAACCCTTGTCAGCGCTGTCTTGAAGCCTATCAGATGGGTGCCCCCCTCATAAGTGTTGATTGTATTGGCAAACGAAAATACATTTTCCTGGTAGCCGTCGTTGTACTGAAGGGCATACTCAAACTGGATGCCGTTTTTCGCCTTGCTGAAATAGATTATCTTGTGCAATGGGTTCTTGTTTTTGTTAAGGTGCTCGACAAAAGAGATTATGCCGCCGTCGTAGCGGAATTCGTGCCTCTTGCCTGTTGCCTCATCCTCGATTGATATCAAGATGCCCCTGTTCAGGAACGCAAGCTCCCTCAGCCTGCTTGACAGTATTTCAAAGCTGAATTCAGTAGCCTGGAAAATATCATTGTCAGGCATAAATTTCACGGTCGTGCCCGTGTCTTTTGCGCCTGCATCGCCTATTATTTTCAGCTCAGTTGCAGGCTTCCCATATTGGTATTTTTGCTGGTATACTTTTCCGTTTCTCTTGACTTCCACAATCATCTCCTTCGACAATGCGTTTGCAACTGAAATTCCGACTCCGTGCAATCCTCCGCTTACTTTGTAAACCTTCTTGTCAAACTTGCCGCCTGCATGCAGCTTAGTCATTACAATCTCGACAGCGGGCTTGTTGAACTTCGGATGGATGTCGACAGGAATGCCCCTTCCGTTGTCTGCAACTGTCACAAAGCCGTCCTTGTGTATTACGACAGAAATTTTTGTGCAGAACCCTGCAAGAGCCTCATCAATCGAGTTGTCAACAGCTTCGTAGACAAGATGGTGCAGCCCTTTTATGTCCGTGCTGCCGATGTACATTGCCGGGCGCTTTCGGACTGCGCTCAGGCCTCCAAGAACTTGGATGTCTTTTGCATCGTAGCCGGAATCTTCCGGTTTTTGAGTTTCCTGACTTGCGCTTTGCTGAGATTGTGCCTGTTCCATTTTATCTAGTTTTATTTCTACTTTCTTTTCGTATGAAAATAATTAAAACCAATTTTATCGTCTATAAAACAGCACCCGAATTCACTATTTTTTATAGGCTCGGACTATATAAATCTTTCGCTCCCAGAATGGCTTTATAATGGTTAAAATGGGCAAATTCTGCCATTTTAAACAACATCAATTTTTCAATATAACCCCCTTATATGCGGCAATATCTTTATAAATCATGCCCTGTTGGCTTTGTAAAAATGATAGAGTACCTGTTAACTACCAGCCCCGTATTGGGAAGGGATTTGGCTGAAGAAGTCCATAATGTTGTTAAGTCATCGCTGGATGATGCGAATAAGCGCCAGAATGCTTTTTCGCAAAGGGAACTGGAAACTTATCTGTCAATGTACTCTCCAGACGAAATTAGTGTATTGAAGAAAAATCCTGTAATTTCTGTTTTTGCATTTGATAATGGAGTTTTGGCAGGAAACGGCTTTTTGGCTCATGGAAAGTTTCCCGACTTTGCAGCCAATGGCATTGATGCATTTTTATATGGAATGTATGTCCGCCCTGAATATAAGAAGCATCTTTTGGGGAAAAAAATTTATGATATTATTATAGAACGGGCTGGAAATTGCGGCATAAGGACTATTGATGCTTTTTCTATCTTTGAAAAAAACCTTAAGCATTATTTAAGCCTTGGCTATAGAAAAACAGGCGAAGTTGAATTCACCATTGGGGATTTTAAATTTAGTTTTCCAAGAGTAGAATTAAGCTTAAACCCAGCCCAAACAATTGCAGTTTAATTCACTCAAAAAATTTTTCTGTCATCATAAATTCTCGACAAGCCCGGATTAAAGATGGCGGTATTTACGCATATTAAGCATATAATATGCAAAATAAGTTTATAAGCTCAAAAATCCATATTAGCCATGTATGGATTTACTCTACCAGCTGGAAAGCGATATGAACCCGGAGCGCGCAATGCACCTCTCAGATTTAGTGAAAAGGTACAGCGCAAGCGATAGGGGTGCCCAGCAGGTTGAGGCTGAGCACAGGCTGATGAAAGGCGTTCATCTTAAATACAAACATCTGTTTTATGTTTTTGCAAACAACAAAGAAACTTTAGTCGGAAGCGGCTTTTTGATCCGCGGCAGCCCTCCAACATTCGAGTTTGACGGAAAAAGCGACTCGTTTCTGTACCATGTTTGCATAGATCCAAAATATCAAGAACATAATATAGAAGCAACCATATTGGGCATAATAATCGGGGTTGCCAAAACTGCAATATACGGGCTCAAGCGCATCCGCACATTAGCGGCTCCTGACTTTGAAAAAGCCATGGAGATTTACCAAAAATTTGGCTTCGAGAAAAAAGGAGACATTGAAGTTGCCGGATACAAGTTCCACCAGCTGGAATTGCTGCTGTAGTCACTCAAACAATTTCTCAATTCCAAGGGCTTTGGAAACATCGCTGAAATCTTCCCTTATCTTCATGGAAAACCTTGTTACAAAAGGCCCTGTAAAGTCCTTTATGACCGTTATGCTTTGGGGAATGCCCATGTAGTACGCAGATGACTTAATGACCGTATAGCCCTTTTTTGTGAGTTTTGCCGCCAGCTCCTCCACTATGTAAGGAGGAATAGCCAACAGCTCTCTTCCAAAATCGTTTATGGTTTTCAGGTTCAAGTCAAACTGCTGATGAAGCTTCATTTTGATCAGTAATTGTCAAGGTATGTAAACCTTTCTTCCCTGCCTTCGCCTTCAAGCAATTTTTCACAGTCCCTGCACATGTAAGGGTCGCTTAAGGCACTCTTTGTGATGAATGTCCCGCAATTGATGCAGATGTATCTGGCCATTTTTACCACCCTTTTCACAATTAATTCTTGCATTGATTATTTTATACAGCGTCCTCATAGCCATTCATGAACGCCTCTTCCATGGGGCTAAGCTCGTCGTCGTCGAGCAGCGACTCGCGCACGCTCTTTGAATAGATGCTTATGTCGTCGTCGCTCTCTTCATCCCTTTGGTACTTCCTTTTCAGCATCCTCATCACCCCCTCTTTATTGATAATCATTAAAGGAATATAAATAGTTAATCTATATAACATATATAATATATAAAAATTAAACTCCCTATATAGTAGAATATATTCTCCAATATCTATAACTCCCAATAACAATCTTTATATAGGTATTTTGATGCACAACCTGCTAAAACAAAGGGTGGTAATCATTGACGTCAGAAAACTGATAAGCTTTGGCAAGGGCTCTTACATTGTGTCAATGCCGAAGGGCTGGGTTGAAAAAAATAACCTGAAAAAAGGCGACTTGATTTCTGTAAGCGACGACGGGGTTGAGCTTGTATTAAGCGCGGGACAGCAGGAGAAAAAGCCGGACTCAAAAGAAGCGAGCATAGACGCCAAGGGCAAGAGCCTTGGAATTCTTAAGTCAGAGATTGTAAGCTCCTACCTTAACGGCTACGACACAATCACCATCCTGCTTGAGAGCGGCAGCAAGGAAGTCCCAAGGATAAAAGAGATAATAAGGAACCTTTCAGGCCTGGAGATCATGGAGCAGACTTCAACCAGGATAACTGCAAAAAACCTGATCAACGTGAATGATATATCCATTGCCAACATAATAAGGCGGATGGACATAATAACAAGGGCGATGATGGAGGACTGCATCTTGTGCTGCAGGGGGGAGTGCAATTACGACAGCATAGTAAACAGGGACACTGACGTGAACAGGCTGTTCTTTCTGGGCTACAGGGTTATAAAAAATGCGATGAAAAACCCAAGAATTGCAAAATCGCTTGGATTGAATGTGTGGCAGCTTCATAATGACTCGCATATCATCCTGAGGCTTGAGAAAATAGCTGACAGGCAGAAAAGGATTGCAAGGTATGTATGCACATCCAGCCTTGACAGGGCTACCCTTGCACAGCTGGACAGGGTTCACACAGACATAAGCGAGTCTTACAATGAGGTTATGAAGGCATATTACACCAATGACAGGCAAGTTTCTTTCCTGATCGAGGATTCCCATAAGGATAGGACATCCGCATGCGACAGGATACTTGAAGAGTACAGCCATGAATGCGGAAGCCGCAAGCGCAAGCCAGAATATACAGGCCTTGTTGCAGTAGCCAAAATTGTGGAAAACCTGAAGGCAACAGCAGCAGAGATAAGGCTTGCTGCAAGGATGGTAATGTGCTGTGAGTAGCTGTTTTAGCCTTTTATTTTTTATTTGATTGCCCTTTTAGTTCTTTTTTTAACTTCATTGCCTTTCTGCAAACTTATTTTTCGTGTTATATCACTTGATTTTATTTTTTGGACATTCTCTTTCCTTTTAGAACTTATAAAAGCCAGCACCGCCAAGATTACAAGGTATATGGCAATCGGCAAGCTTATGCCAAGAAGCAGCATTCCAATAGGCATTGTTTTTGCCGGGGCTTGCGCTTTTGATGGCTTTTGAGTTTCTGTTTTTTTCACAGTAAAATTTTTTTGGCTGCAAGGCTTGCAGGCTCCTCCGCAGTCTACGCCTTCCTCATTCTGGTTTTTGATTCTGTCACTGCACGAGACTTGGGGAGCAGGCTGCTTTGGCAAAGCACATTTCTGGGTTGTTGGGGGCGGACTTGACTTGGAGGGGCATTGTGCCGACATTTACAAAATCGCACTGCCTTGTCTGCATCCCATTGTCGCAAACGCTCCATTCTGTGCATTTCCAGTCCATGTTGCATACAAATCCAGCGCTTCCGCCTCCACCTCCTGAGCCGCCTCCTCCGCTTGAACCTCCGCCACCGGAAGAACCACCTCCACCTCCGCTTGAGCTTCCCCCTCCAGAAGAGCCGCTTCCACCTCCTGAATTCCCCCCATCTGGAGGACTTTCTAGCGCAGGGCATGCCCCGCAGTCACTGGCGCAGCTCGAGCAGTTTTCAAGGCTGCTGCAAAACAAGTCTCCGCAAAAGCTGCCTTCATCGATTGAGTATTCTGTAAAATGAGGTACGGTAAATTTAAGGATGCCAGAGCTAAAGCTCGGTATAGTGCATTCAGTGCAAGTGGAATTATCCTTGCGTATGAGCGGATTTGCCATTGTGACATTGAAAAAGGTTATTGTAGCGGATTTGTTCAGCTCAGGAAATGCTTCAGAGCGCACAACAATCCTGCGCGGGAAAAACAGGATAAGGCTGTCTAAATCAACAGCCTTGCTTCCATTAAGAAGGCTGACCATGCTGCTGCCATAATCTATCTGCCCAAGGCTGTCAGCGCCTATTTTGAACCCCGTGAAATTCCTCAAGTCGACATTAAGGAAGTTTGTTGTTAATGCATCTTCAAATTTTGTAGCTTGGGGCAAGGGGCATCCAAAAATATTCGGCTTAAAATCAGGAGTTGTGGATTGGCACCTGTCATTTATGTCCGCAATGCCGTCTGAGTCAGAGTCTGGAAGTGGCGCTGGAGGTGCATTGTCAAATACTCCGCTTGCTACTCCTGAAGTTGCAGCGTAAATAGCATCAATATCTGCGCCAATACCTTTAGGCAATAAGCCTGCTAATGGGCTTCCTGCCAAAATCCTGTAATCACCGGATGCAACATCTGCAAATCCAATCTCGTCTATGGAAGAAGGAAAAAAATTGCCTGGAGGGTATACTGCAGGACTGCCGCCGACTATTGCGTTATCAAGGAAAACAGCGCCAGGGAAGAATGATGACAATGCATCATTTCCAGGTGCTTTATTGGTTCCGCTGAGCCCATACAAATTGTTCTGAATAATATTATTGCGGAAAACAAATCCCGTATTGGGAATGCCATCAGCTATGATGAAATTGTTTGTGTGCAGTACAGTATTGCCCTCCACAATCAAGTCTGCTATGCCGTTCAGCACCTGAAGGAACCCGAGGCAGCAGCCTCCGCCTCCCCACCTGTTTGCATCTATATCCTCAAAGAGGTTGTTTTTAATCAAAAACCGCTTTGCCTGCCCGCTTGGGCCAAGGTCGTCCTGCCCAAGTATGTTTATGCCTGCGGCGCTGTGCCTCACTATGTTGTTGGAGAAAATCACATCTTCTATTGTCGCCCAGGTTTCGTTGCCATCGGAGTTCCGCACCGTAAGAACTATGGCAGACCCGGACTGGGCTTGGGCCCAATGATACTCAAAAATATTCCCGTCTATTAAAACCCTTTTTGCGTTTTTCAGTTCAAAAAGGTTTTTCACCGTCCAGGGGATGCCTGCGTAGCTCGGGTCTTCTATCCTCCAGTGAAGCGGCTGTCTGAAGTGGTTTCCGCGAATTTCAATGTCTTGGGGTATAAAATCCGGCGAGACTGAGGGGGCGCCCCCGAATATTATATTTTCCCCGGCCCCTTCCAGATAATTGTTTATGATTTTGATTGGCCCTGGCCCGTTAAATCCCGCAAGCGCCTGGGAATCCTGCCCTACTTCATGAATGTCTGAAACATAGGAATCAATCACAGACAGTCTTATGCCGTTCAGCATTATGCCGCGCCTTACATTTCCTGTCGGAGTTCCGTGGATGTAAACGCGCTCAAAGACTATGTCATGGGGAAGTTCAGAAAGCGATGCTACTTCTATGTTGCCAGTAATATCATAGCCCATTAAGACAACATTGTAAAGTGTAAAATCTGTGTTGGAGTGGGTGCCTGTAATCTCCAGCCCCAGAAGCCTGTAATGGTTAGCGCCCGGCTCAAAATTTAATGCAGGCGCTGTGTTTGGAGTTACAATTTTTGGCAGAACATCAGCGTATGCGGGGGTTATCCTGATTCCTTGTGGCGGCAATGCCTCCGGATTGGAGGTTGTTATCGTAATCCAGTCAGAGCTGTCTTTTTTGCGCTTCGTCGCCTGGCTGGGCTTCGTCAAGCGCAGGCTGCAAGTCGGTGTGGCAGTTAGCGAATCCTGTGCAGTCGTGCCTAACATTGCGGATAGTTCTGCCCGGAAGCAGGATTTGGTATGTTGTGTCGGTAATGATGGTGGGCAGCTGCAATCCGATAGTGGCTGGGAGTTCGCCTACAATGTTCTGGAGTGGGGGAATGGTATTTGGAACTCCAACAGAGCTTGTTATTTGCTGAGCAGGCAAACTATCAGAAGTATTTAGGTTTTGTCCATTTACAATTACACCGCCCAAAAACACAAAACTTAGAAGTGATACTACTACTAAAACTGTAATTGAATATAAGCTTGTCTTCCCGTATTTTTTCATACATAACCTTTGATTTTTGATTATAAGTAATTTTAGTGGACATTATATGCAGAATATGCTTTTTCGATATTGAATATTATTAACTCACTCAATAACATTTAAATAAGATTGTTGCTTACTAGTTTATGAATATCGTACTTTAAAAGACGAAAAACGGAAATGGCAGAATCAAAGCTTGTGAGGGGATTAGTGTCTGTATTGGATGCTGATGATGTTTTGCTTGAAACAGGCAAAAAAAAACTTGAATTCCTAAGGGAGCGCTATCCGGACCAAGAAATCATTAAGGGTATCCAGCCATACCAATGCAGCCGCACAGAACTTACCCCAATAATTGGAAGCTCATGGTACACTGAGGCAAATGATTACTCTAAATCTAGGGAATCAACCTTGAATACTCACCCGTTGGAGGGGGCTTTAGAAGGCGTTCAAGAACTTAGCAGGTTAGGCTTGGTTTATGTCTTATCAAACAGGGACGCCGAAGAAATTAGAAGCCTCAGGGAAAGGTTAGGGGGGTTAAAGCTATCTGATTGCATTCAGGGAGTTTTATCATTATACAGCCCAAAATATGCTAACATAAAGAATGTCACTGGCACTATGAAGGCTGATATTGCACTAACACTGGGCGCCTGGCTTTTAGTAGATGATGATAAGAGGCATTTGCCTGATAAGCCTGTTGACGGCATGCACCTTATCTTATTTGGGAAGGGAAAAGACAAGAGGAATGCAGGAGATCACATCTATATAGCAACTGATTGGCAAAGAGTAGTTGATTATGCTCGAAAATTGCCAATTGTCGCATAGCTTTCCGAAAAATAGCATAATTTAAAATGCTCTGAGAGCGAGTTAAATGAGTATTACTATGAGTAAGCCAGAATTAGATTTGAACAAATCAGGACTAGAACTGAGGCTTTTGCGAGATAAACCATTAATTTTGGTAGTTGATGACCACCCTTCTTTTTTAGAAATACTCAGCAAGGCTATTGAAAACGCTGGATTAAACGTAGTCACAGCCAGCACCTTTGATGAGGCTGTCAAAACCTTTGATGAATACTCTCCTGACGGCAGCATTATTGATTTGAGGCTGGGTGAGGAAAGGAATGGGTTACAGTTAATTGAGGAACTGAAAAAATACGATCCGACTGCTGCTTGCGCAATCGCAACTGCTCATCCTTCTCTTAAGACAGCAAAAGAAGCTGTAGAAAATGAGAATATAGTAAGATACTTGTCCAAACCGCATATTGAATTAGGAGATACCATAGAAGCTATATTGACGCACACACGGCGCTCAAGAGAGCACAAACTTCATGCAGAATTTTGGAAGTTGTATGGGCAATATCAGTTGCATCAGCATTTCGAGAAAAAAACATATGCGGAAGTGGGCCCTGATATTGGAGAAGTATTGAAGGTATTGCACGACAGGATTTTGGGGACCGAACCTGCATTTATTGTTGATGCAAAAGGGGGCGCCATCCCATTTAAACCAGTGCATACAACCACATTTTATGGCAGAAATCAAGAAGCGTATATAATAAAAGAATTCTCTCAAATTGAAATAAAAGCATTTATAGAGAACTCTGAAAGATGCTACAGATCCGAATCCGGGATAAATCATGCAAGGCCAACCGCCGTTTATTACGGCAATGATGGCAGGTGTTTTGCATTAATTCCTTTGGTTATTGGCCAGAGCTATGCGGATGTTTTTGCTATGCTGGGAAAAGACAGGATATCTGTTTTGCTAAAAAATACGCTCTTAGAGGAAAATGCAAAATTGATGATGAACTGGCAAAATAATATAAGCCCAAAAATAGATGAATTGGCAGAAGCTGAAAAAGCCAGGCCTTACTATTCCGGCCAGGTTATTAAAAGTTTGAGGGCTTTGGCTGAAAAGTCAATAGAACAGAGGGTAATGGAGCTTATCGGCAAAAGTCCAGCCGAATCTCATGCAGACAGAAGGATTTCAGACTCGGAAATCGGGCAATTTTCTATGGCACTGGATGGTTTCAGCTGGTTAAGCGCCCATACTATAGGGACAGGGGTCTACTCTTTGCTATCGGACAACAGCCATGGAAATCTCATCATGGATTTAGGAATTCGAAAACCGACACGTGAGCAACTCTATGAGCAAATTTTCTCACATCAAATCCCTGACAAAAGTAAAGATAAAGATAAAGCTATTGGGGACATTTTGAAGGACAAGCCCGACTGGCGCTTAAAACAGAGTGCATTGAGTTTTATGAGGAATAGGCGCACTTTAGTTGACAGCCACCATAGGATAGCGCATACCTATGAAGATTTTGTTAATTTTTTTAACAGCCTTGAAGCTGGATTAACACCACCGGAAATAATAAATCATTTTTCTGATTTAGCTACAAAAAAATTTGGTGATAATCCAACCCCCTATCATTGGATGGATTATGCTTCAGTTGGCTTGTACAAGTCCATATGGAGGCAGTGCCGTATTTTAACTGAGCATGTTGGTTCATATCAGAAGCATTATAACGCTAAGAGAAGCCGTATCGGCCAAGAGCAGTACAGGGCTGACATGGAGGATTATGCAAGAAAAGCCCTGCACTGGGGCAACCAAGCTTTGTGGTTTGCATCGCTAGGGCATTTGGTTGCAGGATATCTGGAACAGGGCTTAAGCTTTAGAGAAATCAAAGAAAATCTAGGGCAGACTGATTTTGAGGCTTATAAGAAAGGCTTGCTTCATGCGCCGCAGCCGAAATTAAGAGACAGCAGCAGCCTGCAAGACAGGATGCACTACCTTTTGAAATCGTGCAGCAGGCATATGGTCCCTCATCCTGTTTTAGCTGAATCCTTGATTGAGAGTATCAAATAGGGATCAACCAAAGAAAATATTTCAGTGACCAGCTCCATCAAGTGGTGAAAAAATATGATGTCATATGGCTTGCTTATTTTGGATGACGTTAAATAAAGCTCTTTTATTATTTTATCCCTCCCATCCTTTAATTCTGCAACTTGCTGGGGGGAAAACTTATAGAATAAGTCATAGTATTTTCTTAAGGTTTTGTTGATTTCATAAAAATTTTCCAGCAATTCCTTGTTAACTTTTAAATTTTCTCTGTTTATGCCCGCCAAATAAGAGTACATATACTTGTATGTATCTGCAATTTTTTCCAGCTGCTCGATTATATAATAAATTGGCCCGATTTTGTCAAAATCCTCGCTGCCTTTGGTGTTTAAGTACCTCCTGCATAGGTTTGTGAACCTGTTATTTGCCTCCTCCAAAGATATTAAATTGCCTAACAGCTTGAAATTTCCCTGCTTTAAGGCTTTATGCCCCTCTTCCGCCATAGACAACAGCAATAAAAATGTCTGCCTTAGCAGATGGTTAAATTCCTTGCCCCCCTCTGATACATTTTTTATTAAGCAATGGTTATTACCTGTTTCCAGTATCTCAAAACCCACAGTTTCCTTTCCCAGGGAACTTTGTACTAAGCTGAAAGAATCCTGGTTTTTGAATGAAATAATTAATTCGTCAACCCCCCTCCTGTACATGGAGTATATAGTTCTTGGAATCATATTCCCAAATGCGCTGATGTCGAGAGTGACTTTTTCCAGACTTTCTCTTTTTTGCGGGCTTATCACAATATTGTTTCCCGTGTCTTCTACGTCAAGCTCATCCCCCTTCCTCACATTATGCTGCCTAACCCACTTGGAAGGCAGCGATATGATTAATGTAGAAGGCCCGTGCTGGACAACTTTTCTTTTAATTATTACCACCCTATGCTTTACTGCAATGTTGGGTATATTGTTTAACTAGTATATATAATTTTCGTTTATTTGCGTAATTTAAAAATAAGCATATATATGCTCCTATAAGCATAGTGTAAGGATAAAATATATATTATGCATCAAATATATACTGCCTAAAAAGATTATACAAAAGGGGGTTTTATGGATATAATATGCCCGTGCTGCGGTTCTGCAGCAGACTTTTGCGGCAATGAAATGCCAAATGATATGCAAGCCCTTTGCATGGATTGCGAAGGCACAATATACAGGGAAGTCATGTCAATTGAGCGCAGGTATCTGTAGGATTGCAGTTAAAATGCAAAAAGGTGAATACAATGCTGAATTTAAAGATATTTCAGTTAAAAAGGCATTTGTGCAGCATGATTCCGCTTATAAGCGAAGAAAATGCGATGGAGGTTATTGAAATGCTAACACAAAACAACAAAAGAGATGGAGGCACTTGAAATGAAAAACATAAAAGAATCCGATGCAGAGCAGGATTTGGTCAGGAGCCTGAAATTGGAGGACTTTGACGACAATATGGGCGAGTTTCTGATGAAATAAGCTGCTTGACGGCCTTATTGCAATAAACAGATGAAAATTTTCTAATATCCTTCAAACATAATCTTTTTGCTGTTTTTTTCCAGAATTGTGATTGCCTTATTGCTTTTCCTTACTTCACCGACAACATCCGCTTCTTTTGCAATATTAAGAATATCATCTGCATCTTTTTTATCGCAGACAACAAAAAATCCCATACCCATGTTGAAAGTCGAGTACATATGCTCATCGGTAAATCCTGATTCCTTCTGCATCAGCTCGAAAATAGGCTGCGGCTTTAACGGCTTGTTGATCCTGAACTCGACATTTTCCTTTGCGCGATTTAGGTTCTTCAGCCCATAGCCTGTGTTGTTAAATCCCGCAACATCAAAATTTTTCGATATTTTTGCCATTGTTTGAATATAGATTTTTGTCGGCTCAAGCAGTATTTTGCCGATTGTTGAGCCGTCAAACCTGTCATGCAAGGAAAACCTGCCTTTGTACAACCTTTTGTATTCCTGCCTTGTCTCAAAATCTCCCTTTAACAGATGCCTTCTTAAGTCAGTGTAGCCGTTGGAATGCGCCCCTGAGCTTTTTAATGCGATTATTTTGTCGCCAGCCATGATTTTGTGCTTTGCAAATTTATTTTTTAGTATAAACCCAACCATGGAGCCGAATGCCTCAAAAGCGTATCCGCGCTTAGGCGAGCTTAACAGCTCATCAACGGAAGCGGTTTCCCCCTTTCCAAAATTTATTTTTATAGAGTTTCTCAGTATATTTGATGCATTGCACTGCTCCAAGCCTTTTGACATTCCTCTTACTATATCGCCCGTTATTGCTTTTTCCAAAATTTCAGGCTGGCACAAGATGCAGTCCATGAACAAGAATGGGCTTACTGCACCCAAAGTTGCCAAGTCGTTGGCATTTACAGCAACACAGTCAATTCCAATTGTACCATATTCGTCCATCAATTCTGCAATTATGGATTTTGTGCCTACGCCGTCAATTGTACTGGCAAGGTAATGCCTCGGAAAAACCTCATTGTTTTCAAACAATTGGAATGGCTTTTTTTATGGCTGCAACAGCCTTTGACTCAGCTTCCTGGTAGCTCGGCTTCATGCAGAAAGAGTAAGGATTGGTGTTTATAAAGGTTTTTAAGATATTTTTAAAGCGATAATGGCTTAAAAAAGGTTTATAAACCTAGGTTCTATGCTTAAATGGCTATGCCAGCAGAGCATAAAAAACCATTTTCAATAGACGAAGAGCTGTCAAGATTCACAGAGGAGTTTTTCCAAAAGAAGGCATATCGGGATGCCGATTTTAGGGATTTGATGGGTTTGGTGTTGGAGCTTGGGTTTAAGAAATCGCAGGAGTACTTTGGATATATAAAGCTAAAAAACAGCTATAGGGATGCGCTACTTAGCCTAAAGCAAAAAGGGATAATCAGGAATATAGGCTACAACATTCTCGGCTCATATATATCGAGAAAAGGCAGTGTTGTTTTCCATCTGGAAGAAGAGGATGACCCTGAATTCAGGGAAAATTTGATAAGGAAAACCTTTGAAAGAAGCCTTGAGGACTGCCTGAAAGCAATGCCAAAAAACAGATTCGGGGTTTTTGATGCTTCAAATGCCTTTAAAGTAAGCTATGTTAAGGACGAAATCTCAGTGTATGTACGGCTAAACGAAGATATCAGGAACAAGAGCCAGCCATTGGCGTTCCTTCATGCCTATAAAACTGTTATATAAAAATCAACTATCTTTCTTTTCTCTTTTTATGCTTCCAAAACTCCCAGGCCATCGGCATAAATGACAAAATTATTATAATCAAAATCACAATCGTGAAATTCTCCTTTACTATAGGCATGTTGCCGAAGTAATAGCCTC
>JACOZN010000009.1 GCA_016181305.1 Candidatus Woesearchaeota archaeon | reverse complement strand
AGGGTTATTGGCAAATTCTATTACCGGCAATGTGGTTGCTGAAGAGGTGTTTGCTGAAATGGATGTATTGGAAAAAGAGGCTAAGGAGATTGAAAGCAATACAACTCCAAAGATACTTATAGTCTTGAGCCCGGGATGGTATGGTGCAGAAGAGGAATTAGCATTTGCGCAACCTTCAGCAGACTTGGGCTACCAGAAAGTCAACGGCTCCATAATTCTAAGGCTTGGGTAAGAATTTCCAATTAACCCCAAAACATTAATATATCTTATTTTATTCTAAGCTATTATGACAGACTTGGTTGCGTGCCTCTCATCAGGGGAGAAAAGCTGGGGGCATGTTGCCCGCTTAATCAAAGAGCAGGGCTGGAGCAAGGTATTTCTCATAACAAATGACTTTGGAAAAAATAACTTCAAAGCTGAAAAAGAAGTTGAATTTGTTGTTGTCGACTTCCAGAAGCCTGTTTTTGAACTGATTGAGGACATAAAAAAGGGCTTGAAGGGGAAAATTACAGACTTGGAAGTTGCCTTGAACATTGTCTCTGGCTCAGGCAAGGAGCACATGGCTATTTTATCTGCATTGCTGAAGCTAGGAGTTGGAGTAAGGCTGATGGCTGTGACGAAGGATGGGGTAAGGGAGCTATGATTATGAAGAATGAAAAAGAAAATGTGAATATGGAAAATATTGATATTCAGCAAATTAATGACGCTCATAAATCAGTTATATTAACCTTCAACTCTTATGAAAAAGAGCTAGTTGATTTTTTGGTTGAAGATGCTTTAGATAATCAAAACAAGAAAATCTCTATAGAGAATTTTGAAATATATTAATCTTGTCAAAATTCTCTTAGAGAACTTTGAATGAAATAGTGGAAATAATGAATTATTCAAAGTTCTCTATAACTTACTTATGGTTTTATAAAACAAATAAAGAACTATGCGGCTATGTTACTGTTTTAGCCGATGCAATTAATTTACAAGGTAAATTAAAAGAATATTTCAGACAAGAAGGAATTTTTTATAAATCATTGCCTGCTTTAAAGATAGGAAGATTATGTGTTTCAGATAATTACTTAGGCAGAGGAATAGGAACTTTAATGATCGAGTTTGTTATAGTTTTGGCTGAGAAAATTGGCAGTGAAATTGGATTAAGATTTATAACAACAGATGCAAAAAGAAATCCTGACCCAAGAAAAGATTCTGTCCACTTTTACAAGAGATTGGGATTTGAAGTTTTAAAGCAAAGAGAAAAAGGCACTTTGCCTATGTACAAAGACTTAATTAAAATTAAGAAATAACTCAAAATATTTTCTGTTTTTGTTAATATCAGCATAAAGCAGTTTATCTATTTGTGACATTGGAGATTTTTCTCTTTTAATCATTGAATCTACAAATTTCCTTGCTTCTTCTCCCCTTAAAGTTGGGGTTGCCCTAATTGGTTTTGCCATCTTATCAGGCAATATATTAAGCTAATATAAAAATGTATTTATTTTGTGTATTGAAAAATTATCGTTGAAGTTTGTATTTGAACCCCAGCGACCCATTTTTATTTCACTTAACACTCAAATAAACCCAATACCCAGACTTTTTAGCAATCACTTTAACATTCCCGAAAACTTCCCCCATCTTTTTGCTCAATGTTTTTCCGCCCTTGTTGTGCCTTGCAACCAATTGCAAATTTCCATTATTTTTTAAATAATTTTTTGATTTTTCTATCAGCTCAAAACAAATTTCCTTTCCCGCAGTCTGCGGCGGATTAGAAAGTACAACATCAAAATCATTTTTCCTGATTTTTTCAAACAGATTTCCCTGATAAATTTCAGCTTTTACTCCATTCAAAACCGCATTTCTTTTAGCCAGCATAACAGCCCTTTTGTTTATGTCGCCCATCTCGACATTCGCATTGAATAATTTAGCTGCAGCAATTCCTAAAACCCCAATGCCGCATCCAATGTCAAGAACATCGGAATTTTCAGAAACTTGCATATTTTCAGCCAAAACCAGCGTGCCTTTGTCAATTTTTTCCTTGGAAAATACGCCGGATGAGGCATAGAACTCAAAATCAATCCCTTTTATTTTCTGCCTTATTTTTTTCAGGGTTAAGGGCGATTCCTGCTTCTCTGAAAAATAGTGTTCCATTTCTAAGCTTCTTCCTTTTCCATTATATTGTAAAGGTTGTACAGAATCCTGTCAACGCCCTTCACCAGGTCAAAGCCCTTTCCCTCGACAACAATGCAGTTGCCATTGTAATACGCCCTGAGCCTTTCTGACTCCTTTACGTAAAGCACAAGCTTTTCCTTGTCATCGCAGGTAACTATCGGGCGGCTTTTGCAAATTTGTGTTTCATTTCTGTCGCAAGATCCTATAGGATTTTTTTCAAAAACCTTTGCAAGATGGGTGTCAAAATCCGCAATTGCAAGCTGAACATGGGTAAGCTCCTTTCCTGTTGGATTAAAAGTGGGATAAAACTCATTTTTGCTGTTAAAAAAGTCCCTGTCAAGGCTGCCTTCTATAACAATATCTTTCAACTCATTTGGAGAGTATCTAAAATTCATGCTGTAGGTTTTTGTCCCTTTCGGGGAATTCAGGCCGGTGTACCAAAAATTATCGAATTTGACAAAGCTGTAAACTCCCTTGTAGACATAGCCCTGCCCGGGCTTCAGCTCACCCTTCAGGTTAAGGACATGCAGCTCCTCCAGAGTTTTCGGCTGCTCCTTGCTGAAAATGCTGTAGGTGAATATTGCGGCAAACAGAAGGGCAATTACAGCGATGCTTATTATCAAAGCCTTTTCCGGGGATTTTGGCTGCTCTTCAGGATTTTGCTCTGCCCTGCCCATTTCCTCAGCTTTCCTGTCAAACTCCTTAACCTCAGGCTCCAGCTTTTCCTTCAATTTATCGTACTCCTCCTTCCCTATAACGCCTGACTCAAGGCTTCCCTCCAATACCTCAAGCTTTTTTTTCGGATCCATTATTTTATCACATCCAGCACGCCGTATAAAATCCTGTCTTTTGCCTTTATAAAGCCCTCGCCTGACGAAGCCTCTGCGATAATGCAGTCGCCTTCGGCATTTATGCTTGTTGTGTTTCCCTCCCTGAAATATAAAACAGGCACAATAGGCGTCGCGTCATTGCATGTTATTATCGGGAGGTTAAAAGTGTTGTTTGACGTAAATCCCTTCCTGACAAAAATGCTGTACCGCCCCAAAGTCAATTCCATCTGGTGCTGTGCAAGCGCAATCGGCTCCCTGTAAGTGCTGTTCAAGTCGTAAGTAAAGTCTATTTCAAGCCTGCCCTTTAATTTTTGCGCAGACTCTTGGGACAAACGAATGCTTTCCACATCGCCCGGCAGGAAGCTGAAGGCGGCATCTTTTCCATTGATTTTTGCAATCCAAACGCTGTTTTGGCTTACGAATTTTATTCCGCTGTATTTGGCAACCTCATTTTGCTGGGAGCCAATCAGCACGAAGCTGGCAGACGTGCCCACCATTATAACCACTATGAAAAGTATCAGCCCCCAGCGCTTCTTTTCCTTTCTGTCTTTCATAGGACTGGAAGAAAAAGAGGTATTTTAAAAAGTTATTGCTGGTTAAGCCGGCTGATGCCGAAAAATACAAATATTTAAATATCCATATATCGTTACCGATGTATCGGAAGCGATACATTATGATGCGCGGCTACCTGAGACTCATTGTCATGAAGACATTTGCAGGCAGGAAGCTGTCAGGCTACGACCTCATAAAGCAGATAGAAAAGCATACAGGCACATGGAAGCCGAGTTTCGGCTCAATCTATCCCCTTCTTGACAAATTGCTTAAAGAAAATCTTGTGGATGTGGAAGTACAGGGAAGAAAAAAGCTCTATTTCCTGACAAAAGAGGGAAAGAAGCACCTTGGAATTATAGACAAAAGCAAGAACACTTTGGTGGACAAGCTGATTGCAACATGGAATGCGTTCGGCAAAATAACCGACAGAAGGGAAATGAATTTTATGCTCGAGGTTTTCAACAGCCTGAAAAAGGGGCAGCTTCCGTTCAAGGAGCTTAACCCCGAGCTGAACGAGTTCAGGGCGACTATATTCGAGCTTTACTCGACAGGAAAGGACAGGTCAAGGGCTGGATCTTGAGGTCAGGCAAGGCGAATTTTTGGCCATAATGGGCCCTTCTGGAAGCGGAAAGTCAACAGCAGTCAACATGATTGGGTGCTTAGATGTGCCAACAAGGGGAAAAATCACGCTCGAGCACCATGACATTTCAAAACTAAGCGAATCAGAACTTGCCCAGGTAAGGGGGCGCAAGATAGGGTTTATCTTCCAGCAATTCAACCTTATTCCGACCTTGACAGCGCTTGAAAATGTGATGCTGCCCATAGTGTTCCAGTCAGTCAGCAGGGAAAAAAGGATAAGAAAGGCTGCTGAATTGCTGAAAATTGTGGGCTTAAGCGGCAGGATGAACCACAAGCCTGCTGAAATGTCAGGTGGCGAGCAGCAGAGAGTCGCGATTGCAAGAAGCCTGGCTAACAACCCGGATGTGATTTTGGCGGACGAGCCAACAGGCAACCTTGACTCAAGCACAGGGGAAACTGTGATGGGGTTCCTGCAAAACCTCAACAGGAAGGAAGGCAAGACAATAATAATGGTTACGCATGACAACAATGTTGCAAAGCATGCCGACAGGATAGAGTTCCTTAAAGACGGCAAAGTTATAGAGAATTTTGAAATACATTAATTTTGTCAAAGTTCTCTATAAAATCATTGAACAGGAGGAAAGATTAAAATGAAAAGGATGGCATTGTTTATTATGGTGGCTATGTTTGCAGCTTTGGCAGGCGCTGCTGTGGACACATCTTATTATGGGGAAAGCCCAAGCATTGTAGTAAGCCTGGCAAGCCAGGAGCCTGACCCTGTGGAGCCGGGAAACATAGCTGAGGTGAGTTTCAAGCTCGACAACCAGGGGGCATTGGCGAAGGAAGTGGTTTTTGAGATATTTCCTGAGTACCCATTCTCGATGCTGCCCGGCGAAAGCGCCTCCAAAAATGTAGGGACATTGGGCACTGCGCAGGACACTGCCACAAGCGTGTTCGTGAAATACAAGGTGAAGGTTGACCAGCATGCTGTTGACGGCAGCCATGAAATCAGGGCAAGGTACAAGAGCAGCGGCTTCAATACATGGGTTACGGTAAAAGACCTCAAAGTGAAAGTCCAGTCAAAGGACGCGATTCTTTCCGTGGAAAAATTCAGCACAATTCCCGAGTTTATGCCGCCTGGCTCAAAAGCAAGACTGATGATTGAACTGAAGAATTATGCCACTTCCTTGCTGAAAGATGTAAAAGTCTCATTGGAGCTTGGAAAAAGCGGCGATGAGG
>JACOZN010000005.1 GCA_016181305.1 Candidatus Woesearchaeota archaeon | reverse complement strand
GCTTACGCATATGAATCTGACTTCTTCGCCTTCGTCTGCCTTTTCCAAGCTTAGCTTTTCCTTCTTCTCAATCTTCTGCTGCTTCTCAAGGCATTCTACACATATTAATTTGTTGTTTGAGTCGTACTTGATGTTGTCAAAGTTAAAGTCTCTTCTGCACCTTGTGCATGTGTATAAAGAGGTTAGCACCATTTTGCATCTATACTTACTCGCATAATTAATTGAGCAATACATGCTCGTTCGCAATAAGCAAAGAACACTAGCTATTAGTCATTTATTTGTGTTCTTTGCTATAATTTGCTTCCTTGATTAAGGAATATAAATAAATTGCGGTTTTTGGGAACTTTGGCTAAAGACTAAAGCGAAACCATTAAAAAATGAATGACATTTTTTATGCGGATGCAGGTTCAAACTCTTGATAAAGTGCTGGATAGGGCAGGAGAAATTTCATTTGATGCGAGATATCTCGAATTAAAATACATGGACGTCAAAATTGTACGGGTTAATCCGAGCCAAGCCGTAATTCTAAAAGATGACGACACGGACCGCTCAAAAAGAATTTTGAAGCCTATTATTGAGGGGAATGAGAGGAAAGAGTATGATGTTTTAGAGTATACTGCATTTATTCCCAGCAAGAAAAAGGCCCGAATAGTGGAAGCAATTTTTGAAATTCTGGGAGCAAGTGATTCTGGAGCTTTCCTTTTTCGTTACAGGCTCAAAATAGAGAATCCGAATTACAAAGGATAGTCACGACACTATTTCCCCTTCTCAATCTCCTCTGTAATGTGCTCGATTTCGTGCATATTGCCTATGTCATGCTGCTCTTTTTTCGGCGAAATGTCCTTGCCAATAAATTTCATCAGTTTTTTTGTATCGTCTCTCTCGTCTTTTTTTGCAGTTGTTTTTTGCTTTTCAGCCTTTAGTTGTTTCTCAAAATGCTTCTGCTCCTCATGCTTATGGTATTTGCCGATAACCTCAAAAACAAGCCCTTCGCTCGGCCTTATCGTAAGGTAGCGCTTGAAGAAAGTATGCCCTATGCCGAATTCTATGAGCCTTGCCTCTTTCAGCGTTGGCAGCAAAACCAAAGAAGCAGCCAGCCTCAAAACTCCTGAAATCAAAAATACAAAAGGTATGCTTGAAATGAATATCCATGCCGGGATTGCATTTATCAAAAACCCGCCGAGCAAGGCGCCTGCAAATATGGAAATGCCCTCAAAAAACTTGTAGTAAGCAATGCACCTCACCCTGTTCTCCGGCTGCACGGCATCGAACATGAAGTTTGAAGCGCTCAGGTTAAATGCAGCCCATGAAATGCCTGAGAACATCTCTACAGCAATAAGGTAATAAAAGTTGTGCGAGAAAAGCCACATCAATGGCACAAGAGCTGCGAGCATTCCTCCGACGTACAATACAAATTTTGTGCCCCTTGAGTCAATTATCTTTCCCCAAATGCCCATTGCTATAAAGCTGGCAACAAGCTCTGCGGCAACCATTGCAGTAAACTGTATGTAAGTAAATCCCAGGTCCTTTAGCATATAGACGACAAAGAAAGGCGACGCTATGCTTGTTGCGAACTTAAACAAGGTTATGTAAATGACAAAATGCCCGTAATTCGTCTTTTCCATCCGCTTTACAAAATCAAAAATCGAGAATTTGCCTTCATGCGCCAAGTCAGGCTCGGGATTTGCCATCATAGCCTTGAAAACCCCTGAAAGTGCCCTGCCTGCGAACGCAACTGAAAAAAGGATTGCGAAGCCGAGAAAAGGGTTCTTCGGCGAGAGGTAATTCAGCATCAAGCCGGCAATTAATGCAGAGGCAAATGACACCGCGCCCACAACCTTGTTGCGCAGGCCGAAAAACCTGCCCCTTTCATACTTGGGCACAATGTCGCCAAGCAGCGAATTGCCTATTGGCTGCATCAGCTGGACAAGCATTGTCTGCAGTGCAATGTAAACCACAAGCAGGTATTTCCGGCTTGGAGTCGCGTAAGGTATGAGCAGCAAAGGAATCCACAGGACTGCATGCAGGAAAGAGCTTATAACCAGTATTTTTCTCCTGTCTTTAAGCGCCTCCACTATCTTGGCTGCAAAAAGCTGTATGAAAGCCCCAAAAAGCTGCGGCACATAAGTCAGGGCCGCAATCATGCTTACAGAGGCATTCAGTGCAACTGCAAAAGGCGTGACAAAAGAAGCTGTCATTCCTTCCATTACGGCAAAGGAAGCTCCGTCATAAAGCGAATATTTCAGGCTCTTTTTTCCATTATCTTCTGCCATTTTAATCCCAGAAAGAACTAGCTTATTTCTTTTTTGTCACTCTTTTTTAAGCGTCTCGCCGCACTCTGAACAATAATTCTCACTTTCATCAACTTCTGCCCCGCACAACGGGCACTCAAGGGACGATTTCATATTAAAACAAGTTTATAATTAAATATTTAAATTTAACGATTAGAAATCTTTAATCACGGATTTTATAATCCCCCGGCATCATAAACACCTTCTCAGTCTTCACAGCAATTCCTTTCTCTCCAAGCATTTCTTTTGATGTGATTTGCGCAGTGCCCAATGCAACCAACTCATCTTTTAATGTCATTATTGCAACAATCTCGTCTTTTTTTATGCTGTCATTCAATTTGCTTATTCCAGGCACCTTCAAGTCAGAGCCGTGGCAAAGGCTTTCAACAGTTGTGTCAAAAACCCAGGTTTTAGGCAGATGGCTGACCCCATTTTCAACTGGCTGTATGACTTTTCTTATGAATTTGTCATTTTTTTCTTCTATAAAAAAATAATAAGCGTCTGTCAGCTCATGCAGTGTAAATAAAGTGGATTCGCCAAAAGGGCCTGCTTTTGTCCTTCTAAGCTCTGCCATATGCGCCCCTGTTTTTAATTTTTGCCCGATATCGTGAATAAGCTTCCTTATGTAAGTTCCTGCCTCAGTCCCGACTTTGAACAGCACATCCTTCCCGTCAATCTCCAGGATTTCAAAATAATAAACGCTTCTTGTCCTAAGCTGCCTCTTGACAGAGCTTTTTATCGGAGGCAACTGCTGGATTTTTCCGATAAAATTCCTGCTTATTGTTTCCCTTAATATGCTTTCATCAACTTCTTTATGCAGGTGCATTATTCCAACATATTCCTTTCCTGCAGTCAACAGCCCCTGCACGATTCTTGTCGCCCTGCCCAAGGCTACAGGAAGAACTCCCGTGACAGCAGGGTCCAAAGTCCCTGAATGCCCGCTTTTGCTTATGTGAAGAATTTTTTGAACAAAATCAGAGACTTGATGTGAAGTGGGGCCTTTGGGTTTGTCTATATTAACTATACCATAGTTTATTATTTCATCAGTTTTTCTGTCGTTTGGATTACAGCCGTATTTTTCATCAGTCTCTGCTTCTTTTCTGATAAGGATTTTTCTTTCTGTTCTTTCAAATGGCAATAAGCTGTTCATACCAAAAAGAACTTGGAATTACTTAATAAATTTACCCACTCAAACGCTCTTCGGCGCAGTTGGATGCGCTTCCTGCTTCTTAGGCATCGCGGGCATTCTGGGAGCATGGTGCTTCGGATGCTCCTTCTGCAGATCCTTTATCTCCTCTTTCTCTATTTTTTTGGCTTCTTCTGCCTTTCCCTCCTTTGCCACTTCAATCTTCTCTTCAGGCTTTTCAGTTTTTGGCTCTGGCTTTTTCTTCTCCTCAGCCTTTGCCTCTTTCGGGGCGCCGACAAGCTCGACAAAAACCTTGCCCTTGTCGTCCTTTGATGCAGTAACTTTGACATGATGCGGCGGGTTTTTGATGCCGTGCTCCCAGATTTTCAGGTTAAGGTACCTGCCGATAGCAATATTTTCAGACTTCATGTGCCTGCCTATAAACTCCCTTATGGCAGTGATTGCCTTTTTAGCCTTCCTGTAAGAAGGCGCCTTCAAAGTCTCCCTTCTAAGCGGAATATTGTAGGTTCTTTCCAATATTATTTTTGAAGCTTCTTCTTTTTTAGCCATTTTAGTTTAAATATGAAATCCCCATATATTTTGGTGGGATGGAAACCCCTAAAGATTCGAATGCGTGGTTTATTTCATGCCTTATTTGGTGGGGTATATGCCCAAAACTCACCTCACTTCGTGGAAATTCCCGTATTTTTATTGATTGGATGACGTCATTGGCGTGTTCTATTGCAACCATAAATTGAAAGCCATGATACAGCTTTAATCTCCCATGGTATTGCATAAGGTGCAATATGCTTTCCATTTTCACGCCTTTGTCTTTGTCCTTCGCCAGCTTCTCTTCAGCTTTGTGTGCCTGCCCGGATGGATTCTTCGAGTCTTGCCGTATATTTTAGGCACTGTCCAGAACGGGGCCCATCTTGTCTGCTTCCTCAGCCTTGCCAGCCTTTTTTTCCTGCTTGGATGCTTGTAACGCGCCATTTTGTTGTTTTTTAAACCCTTTTTATCCTGATTTCCTTTTTCTTCGGAGTCAGCTGCTCCAATATTTTTTTAAGCAGCGAATCCTCAATTTTGCCCTGAACCTGCCCTTTTTGTATTGCCTGGAATAACACCAAAAGCAGCTGCAAAGCCTTTTCCTGATGAGCTGCCTTCAGATTTCCGTATCTTGCCAGCGCCTCTTTTGTGAAAAACTGCCTTACGGTACTTTCAATCTGCTCTATTTGCTGCTGCAGCTGGGACTGCTCCTGAGCCTGCTGCTGCAGTTTTTCCTGCTGGAGCCTGGCCAATTCTTCAAGCTTCTTTTTCCTGATTTCTTCGAGAGTGGGCATTTGGCTATTCTTTTTTAATTTCCGCTGAAGCCTGAGCCGGGCTCGATTCGTGCGCCTCTGCTTTCTTTACAGCTTTTGGCTCCTCCTTTACCTCAACCACTTCTTTATGAGTTTCCCTGACTTGGATTTCGTGCTTTGGCTTTGAGCCGTTAACCTGGGATGCTATCCTGTCAAGAAACGACTTGCCTTTTGGCGTTACCACCCTTCCTTTGTGGACGCCTTTTTCAGCAAACTTTACAAATCCGGCTTTTTCCAGCTGCTGCAGCGACTTCCTTAAAATATTTCCCGAGCCCTTGAAGAAGCTGTCTTTCTTGACTCCCCTGTTCATCCTGCCGCCGTACTTCGCCCTTAACTTTGAGACTCCGACCGGGCCTAAGCGGTAAACTGTCCTCAGAACAGAAGCTGCCCTTATGTACCACCAGTCATTTTTTACAGGCGGCAGCTCCTTGTGCACGCCTGTCTTGGCAAATGCTGCCCATTCCGGAGGCTTTATCTCCGGCAATTTCTTCAGCTCTTCAGCTGCCTTTTCAACCAATTCCTGCGCATCCGCATCATACATTGTCGGCATTTTTGTTTGACAGTTTATAAATCCAAATTTTAAATCACAAGCGGATTACTTTAATAACTTTTGCAGCAAAAAGTCGCTCTCGTGATTTTATTTAAATTTTAACAGTTTTTCTTTACACCTTGCGGTGCTAGATTGGCTAACTTGCGTTAGCACGGATATCGGGATAATCAGCTTCTTTAAAAAGGTTGTTGTTTCGAATTGTCAAAATCTTTATAAATTTCCACACATTATCAAATAATAACAATTAAAGTATACATATTTATTTTCCATATAGAAAAATAATATTGAAAGGCAGTATAAAAAGATTATTTAAATATATTTAAGTTGTTTAAAAATGATTGAGCATCTGGAAAAACCGTACAAGCCCGAGCAGATCAAGCATATATTGAATCCTATCATAGACAAGTGGTTCTTCACAATGTTCAGGGAATTCTCTTTGCCGCAGTTGTTTGGAGTGATGGAAATCCACTCAAGAAGCAATATTCTTGTGAGTGCGCCAACCGGAGCGACAAAAACACTGACTGCATTTCTGTCGATTTTAAATGAGTTGATTGATTCAAGTGAAAAAGGGATTTTGGAAAATCGTGTTTATTGTGTTTATGTTTCCCCGTTGAAGGCATTGAGCAATGACATTCAGTTCAATCTGGTTGAGCCGCTCAAGGAAATGGAAAAGATTGCGGGAAAAAAGCTTGGAGTGAGAGTTGCAGTAAGGACAGGCGACACATCAGCTTCTGAAAAGGCAAAAATGCTCAAGCATCCACCCCACATCCTAATCACAACCCCGGAAAGCCTTGCGATAATGCTCTCGTCCATAAAATTCAGCGGCTTATTGCAGAATGTCGAATGGCTCATTGTTGACGAGGTGCATGCGCTGGCGGAAAACAAGAGAGGAGTTCATTTGTCATTGTCGATGGAAAGGCTGCAGAGGATTTCGCCTGCAATGACAAGAGTAGGCTTAAGCGCAACTATTGCGCCATTGGAGGATATTGCAAAATTTCTTGTTGGCTACGAAAATGACAAGCTGAGAAACTGCAAGATTGTGGATGTGCAGTTTATAAAAAACATGGACTTGAAGGTTTTAAGCCCTGTGCCTGACTTGGTTGGCATGGAGCATATCTTCATGCACAGCTCGATGTACACTTTAATCGATGACCTGATACAAAGCCACAAGACAACTTTGATTTTCACAAACACGAGAAGCGCGACAGAAAGGGTGGTGCATCACTTAAAGGAAAAGTTCCCGAAAAAATACACTGAAAACATCGGGGCGCATCATGGCTCATTGTCAAAAACTTTGAGGCACAATATTGAAAACAGATTAAGAAAAGGCGAGTTGAAAGTCATTGTTTCAAGCACCTCATTGGAACTGGGCATTGACATTGGATACATAGACTTGGTTATATGCCTCGGCTCTCCAAAGTCAGTTGCACGGTTTCTGCAGCGCGCAGGGCGCTCGGGGCACAGGCTGCACGACACTGTTAAAGCAAGAATCATAGTTTTGGACAGGGATGACTTGGTTGAGTGTGCCGTGCTTCTAAAGTCAGCCATTGAAAAAAAGATTGACAAAATCCATATCCCAAGAAACTGCCTAGATGTCCTGGCGCAGCAAGTCCATGGAATGAGCCTTGAGCAAAGATGGAAAGCAAAGGACTTGTTTAATTTAATAAAGCAAAGCTACTGCTACAATGAATTGGAATGGAAGGACTTCATTGAGGTAATTGAATACCTTGCAGGAAAATACATTTCGCTTGAGGACAGGCATATCTACGCAAAGATTTGGTACGATGAGGAAACACAGGAAATTGGAAAAAAGGGCAAGATGTCAAGGGTTATCTACATGACAAACATTGGCACGATTCCTGAAGAATCCTTCATTACAGTCAAGGTTGGCGAGCAGCCCATTGGGTACATTGACGAGGCGTTTCTTGAAAGGCTGAAACGAGGAGATGTCTTTGTGCTTGGAGGCGAGCGCTATGAGTTTCTGTACGCAAAAGGCATGGTTGCTTATGTCAATGCCTCTGTTTACAGGCCTCCGACAATACCCTCATGGTTTTCCGAGATGCTGCCGCTGAGCTTTGACTTGGCATTGGACATCGGAAGGTTCAGGAAGCTGATGAATGAATTATTTTGCGCAAACAAATCAGGAAAGGAAGTTCTTGATTTCATAGACAAGTACCTTTACGTTGACAAAAACTCCTCAGAGTCAATTTACAGGTATTTCTACGAGCAGTTCAGCTACGCCGAGATTCCGTCCCATTCAAGAATCATAGTCGAGCACTACGCTGACCCGAAGTCAAAAAGGAAGTATGCAATATTCCACACTTTGTACGGAAGAAGGGTTAATGACTGCCTGTCAAGAGCAGTTGCATTTGCGATTGGAAGAACTCAGCACAGGGATGTCGAGATTGGCATCAATGACAACGGGTTTTATGTTGCATCTGAGAAAAGCATCAACATAATGCAGGCATTCAACCTTGTAAAATCAAAGGAAATGGGGAAAATAATGGAAATGGCTATAGAGCATACAGAAGTTTTGAAAAGAAGGTTCAGGCACTGCGCAACTCGGGCTATGATGATTTTGAGGAGCTACATGGGGCGCCAGAAAAGGGTTGGAAGGCAGCAGGTTTCGTCAATGATCCTGATTAATGCCGTGAGAAGAATAAGCACTGACTTCTGCATTCTTAAGGAGGCAAGAAGGGAGGTTTTGGAGGACCTGATGGACATAGAAAGCGCCTCCAAGGTGATTGAGGGGATTGAGCAGAAAAAGATCCTTGTGAAGGAAATCAATACAAACCTTCCGTCGCCGTTTGCATTCAACCTGTTTTTGCAGGGCTTCACGGATTTAATGAAGATTGAGGACAGGGCAGAGTTTGTGAAAAGGATGCACGAGCAGGTGATGGCTAGGATAAAGATAAAGGAGTAATAAAACAATAAGCATATAAAAAGTCGCCCATTACTTAATTATAATGGAAAATTTAATGCTTGTTGGAGGTATACCCTATTCAGGAAAGAGTTACTTATGCGATGCAATAAAACAAAGAAACCCTAAATATAAGATTCTTGGAATAGATTCAATACATGACAAACTTGAAGAAGAGCCAGAGAAATTTTTTGAGTCTCTTCAGAAGTTCTACCCGGCTATACTGCAGCAATTTGGAATTAGCACTCCGTCGGCTGGCAAAAGGGATTTAAATAAACTAAAGTACGCCGTAATTACAGCAGTCGGTAAGGATGGCAAGACATTCTGGAATCAGCTTTTTCAACAAGCTGTAAATTCTTATATAGTATCGGAATTATCGCATATAGGTGGTGAAATTCCTGTTATAGAATCACTCCTGCACGATAGGGTAAGGAGAAGAATGTTATTTGAGAGCCTATCAGAAATGGCGGAAATAATGGGATTTAATTTAGGTTTGGATGAAACTAAAAAAATGCTGGTTTATCTGAACCTTGGCTTGGACGTTTCTTTGAAAAGACACAGCAGGAACACACAGAAAAGAGAAATAGTCGATGAAAGGGTTATACATCTTATCCATAGAACCCAGGAAATTCCTAAAAATGAGGAGTTTCCAAACTTGGAAGTCGTTGTTCTTCAAAATGAAAGTGAAGTTTCAGCATTTGTAAACAGCCTAAGTTCATAGATGCAGATTAAAGCTGCATTTAAATAAAAATTAAAACAAAAAAACTCAGAAAAATTCTTTTTTAAAGGCTATTTTTTCCAGACTGGCTTTTCCTGCGCCGTAAGCTAATGTGACTAAGAATGCAAGCAGGAATATGATGGCAGGCATTCCAAAGTTAACAAGCGGATTCCAGCCGCCTACCTTAACATGCCCCAAGTAGTAAGCAACAATCATCATGACTATGCCAAAGGCGGATGCAAGCCGAACTAATACTCCAGTCAGCATGGATAATCCAATCATCAGCTCAAAAACGCCGGCATACCAAACCAAAGTCCCGAAAGCAGCAGCACCGCCAGGCATGCCCCACAACCCGAGCAGTTTCATGAACCCAAGCATGAGACATATTTTGTTTTGAAATAAGCCATAATGTTCTACCCCCGAATAAATGTAAATTGCGGATTGGATATATAAATGTTAGTACTAAGGGTTAGTTTAATTTTCATGATCGTTTCTCCTTATTTATCAAGCAATTTCTTTAACTTTTCAATATCCCTTTTGACCAGCTTAGCATCATCTTCAAACAGTTTGTCTGACATATCTGACCTTTGATACAGTGTGAAGACTAATTCGCTGCCATCGTTGTTGGGAAATACGCGCATCGGGTTATAGATTTTCTCGCCTGACGGCAAAATGACATCATGGTCCAGAATGCCGAATTTATTTTTTTCAGCGAATTTAATTTTGATGGTTCCCATCGGAGATTCAGCAATCCAGTCGCCTTTAATGTTTTTTATAGAACCGCTAAGACCTGCTGCCCATTTTGGAAGATTCTCGGGATTTGAAGTGAATTCGTAAACGTCATTCGCAGAGCGATTAATTGAAATAGTGATGTGTTGGGATTTAAGCGTTATTGAATTCTTCTTGTTCATTTTTATTGTCTTTACTTTTCATCTCTTCCGGCATTTTGCTTTCATCCATGTAAAACACTTCCCAGACATGCCCGTCCAAATCCTCGAAAGCCCGCCCGTACATCCATCCATGGTCTTGCGCTGTCCTGTATTCTTTGCCGCCGGCTTCTATTGCCTTATTTACCATCCCGTCAACTTTTGCCCTGCTTTCAACTGCCAGTGCAACAAGCACTTCTGTGCTTTTTTTAGCGTCAGAAATTCCCTTGTTGGGGATAAATGTCCTGAAAAATTTTTCAACTAACAGCATTGCGAATATGTTTTCGCCGATAATCATGCATGTTGCGTTTTTATCTGTGAATTTGGGGTTGAAATCGAAGCCCAGTTTAGTAAAGAATTCTATTGTTTTGTCTAGGTCCTTTACCGGCAAATTCACAAAAATCTGTTTTGCCATAGATGCGGTATAAGTATTGGGGTTTATAAAGATTTTGAAAAGATTTAAATATAACATAATGGGGTGCCAGAATAATGAAAAAAGAGGCTGTGTTGTTTATGCTGGTTTTTGCTATTATTATTTCTGGCTGCGCTGCTCAGGAGTCTGCCGATTTCAAAGAAGCGCAGGAGGAAGCTGAGCGGGATGGGGAAGCCGGGGTTGCCGGAGGTTTGCAGCAAGGTTTCCCGTCAAACTCCGAGGCTGAACCGGAATCCGTTTCTGAAACACCCCAGGATTTAATCCCTGAAATTAACAATATGCCGACAGAACCGGCTGCAGAAGCATTGTCTTTTTCCTGGGAGAAAGACGGCGGCTCAAGAATTGCAGACGGGTCTGTTCCTTTTGTGCATGGCTTGAAGGATGGAAAAGTTCGCCTGTACTACTGCAACATCAAAGGGATATTGTCTGCGATTTCCAATGACGGACTGACTTTTGCAAAAGAGCAGGGCATAAGAATCTCCCCAGGAGCAGGATTTGAATTCATCGTCTGCGATCCGACTATCGTAAATCTTCCGGGCGGAAAAATTAGGATGTACTACAAGGGCGCGAATAGCCAGAACCCCGGGCCCGGACAGTCTATACACAAAATTTATTCTGCAGTATCTTCAGATGGCTTGACTTTCGAAAAAGAGGGGCTTAGGATAGATTCAGAGACTAACGGCGACAATGGCTGGGCTTCTGTTCCAGATGCCATAATGCTTCCGGACGGCCGAGTAAGGATATACTATGTGACGGCATCAGGAATGCAGCACGGGATCGGATCAGCTGTATCCTCTGATGGGCTTAATTTTGCAAAAGAAGCAGGAATCAGGGTTCCAAATCTCGTTGATCCAGCATTGGCCAGAATCGCCGATAAATACGTGCTTTTTGCAGCCTCTATAGATGAAGGATTTGCTAAAGTTCCCAAAGGAATCTATTATGTGGAATCATCTGACGGGCTTGATTTCGGCGAGCCAATGCCTGTTTTTCAGGAAGATAATGTATATGACCCCTCTGTCTTAAAGATAAATGATAAAACGGTGCGTGTGTTCTATGGAAAAGTCGTGCCTCCGCAATTGCCTGCAGTTGAAAGCCACACCGGGAATATTGTGGAATGAGCGGAATGTCCCCCTATCAGTCGTTTAGCCACTAAAAATTATTGAAACTAACTTATTAGGCGAAGTTTTTGCCCTCGAAAAATTCCCCTCGAAGTTTGAGGCAACCCACAAACTTCAGAGATGGAGAATTTTTCAGAGCTGGCAAAAATTTGGGAGAGCAGGGGAAAACGCTTGGCGTTTTAGCGTAAGCGACCCTGCGAACCGCCTAATTCTTGTTAATCTCTTTTACCCTACGAAGTGGGGTAAAATTTCGCCCGAAAAGTTATTACTCGGGACACTCGTTCGTCCAATCAAATGAGCGACAGCGATACGTCAAGGATGAGAATTAAGGGGCACACTCAAGTTAAAAGTAGTAGTAATCGGGTGATAAATTTTAATATTAACAAAAATCTTGCGTAATGTAAACAGCACCATTTGATGCTACTGCTACGCCTATTCCCTCTTTATCATACGTGTTTGTTAGTATATTTTTGCGATGACCTGGGCTGTTCATCCATCCAGTAACAGCACTTTCTGATATTTCGTCAGGCATTAACCACTCCTTACTAGATTCAACACCATTTGTATACCATGTTGTTCCATATGTCCAACCTTGGTGAATATTTTCTGCAATACCGTTTGTATAATATGAACCATAATCTTTTCTGCAATTATAGCCTACTTTACTTGCTCTATCGGTTGGGTCTTCCCCACGTAAATTGTCGTGGGAAAAGAAGTCATTTGTAGCCATATCTTGGCTATGGGCTCTTGCAATTTGTACAAGTTTTGTGTCATAGGATAATTTTGACAGTCCATTTGTTTGCCTTTGTAGGTTTATTAGTTCATGAACTTTTTCTTCTATATACTCTATATCTGGATTTGACAAATCTAAACATAGTTCTCCTGATTGTTTATATTTTGAGCCAGAACCAGAAGGGCAACCACAAATTGACGCTTTGTTTATTAATGCATCATTATCACAATAAAGAGGCATATCATCAGAGCATTCGTCATACGCAGTTCCATCGCTGCAAGTTTTTACACAATTATTTCCTCTTTTGACATAACCATCTGGGCAACCACATTTATTTGGATTATAAATAAAATTGCCTTCCATACATTGCATCTTCATTTTTGCAGAACAATCTGGCTCGATAGTTCCATCAGAACATCTGATATAAACACATTTTTTATCTTTTACTTTATAGTTTTCTGGACAGTTACATACTTCTGGATTGTCAACAAGTTTCCCATTCACGCATTGTTTTGGTTTATTTTTTGAACATTCTGGCTCATAAGTTCCATCTGAGCATTTGACTTCATTTATGCATTGATTTTGGTACAATCTTTTGCCTGAAGGACATCCACACTTTGCTGGTTCTTCTTTTAGTCCATTAATAGAGCAGTATAGTGGTTTTTCATTAGAACAAGAATCAATTTTTGTACCATCCTCGCAAATAATTTCTTTACCTATGAGTTTAAAAACCAAATTTCTAACCAAAGGATACTTTGGACTTGTTCTGTTTATAGTAATTTGCTCAGTATAGCTTACTATATTGTTTACTTCTACTTGTTTAGCTGGTTCTCTTTTATAGATATTTATGTTTTCGACATTTAATTTTAAAGTCTTGTATTCTCTCTTAAAAATTCCTTGAACAGAATACAATTCTTTTGTTTTTCCCAAATCTGGTAAATATTTTTTTAAGTTATTATAAGACCATTCCAATACAACTCTATTGTTGTAGTCATCTACAATTGAAAATACATGAACTCCAGCATTGCCATCTCCTTCAACGCTTCTTTCAAGAAAACCATTTAATGTAACTTCTTGTTTATCAAATGCATAAATATCATTAAGATAGTTAGAAAATGAGATTTTATTTGAGATATTTTCGTAAGAGCTTATAGTTTTTGTATTGGATACATTCTTGATTTCTTGAATTATAGTTTTGGCTGAGGTCCCATAGAATAATCCGACAAGTAATAATAAAATTATTGTGCCAACCACATAAAAATTCTTTCTATTAATTTTTAACTTTGAAAAAATGCCAGATTCTTCTTTTTTATAATATTTTTCTTTTGCAGTTTCTTCCTTGGGTGTTTCATGATGATGGTGTGCTGTCCCTACATGCTCTTTTTTATATTTTTCAGGTACTTTTGGTGGTTGATTGGATTTTCTCTCTTCTGGCGAAATATACCTGTAAAGGTAAGGCTCATCTTTTTCTTGTTTTTTCAAATGCTTTTTTTGTTTTTCCTCTATCTCCCTACTAAGTCTCTCCTTTTCTTCAATCTCTTGTCTATGTTTCTCTTTTTCTAGTTCTTTACGTTTAATTTTATCCTCTTTTCTTCTTTGAATATCCACCTCAAGCTTAGCATTAACACTTTTATTAAATTCTTCATTTTCTTTAGCAATATTATGCCTTGTATCCCTTATTTCTTGTCTTTCCGATAAAGGAAGTTTATACTTTGGAGTACTACCTAATAATTTGTCTAATGCTTCTCCATATTTTTTGCCGTGAATTGTTTTTTGTTCTTCTAAGTAATCAACATAATCAGGACATGGATGAGTATTTTCATGACCTAGTCTTATTTGATTAATAAATATGCGAGATTTTTCTGGACGATAAGAACCAGGCTCTATTGGAGTAATATGCTCACTACAAAAATGTTTTTGACAATGGGGACATTGTTCTACTTCTTCCTTTTTTCCAGACAAACAATACTTACAATAGCCTTTAACCATTTTGAGCTTTATTTACCAACCCCATATACGAAAACCTAAATGTACATATAAAAACTTTGCTATGGTTTTTCACGTCAAAGAACTAGTAAATTATAAATACCCATACAATCACTTGCTTACTATGGCAGAAGAATACATAATAGACACTTCAATTTGGGTTGATCTTTATGAAGATAGGAAAGGCTATAACAATGAGCCACTAGGCGATTACGCCTTTAAGCTGCTTGTCAAAATAAAAGCAAAAGAAAGTGCTATTGTGCTTACCGATTTTCTTATAAAAGAACTTGAGACACTTTATTCAGTTGCAGAAATCAATGGAATGTTTAAGCCTTTTGAAAAAATTATAAAAAAGATTATTGCTACAGAAAAACAGCGAGAAGAAGCCAAAAAAATTGCAAAGGAAAGAGATGTTCCTGCTGGAGATGCTTTGCACGTTATAATAGCAAGAGACAACGACTTAATCCTTGTAACAAGAGACAGACATTTCAGAAAGCTGGAAGATGTATCAAAACATCACAAACCAGAAGATCTTATCTAACTTTTTTGTCTAATTCATTGAAAACTTTTTCCCTAATCTTCTCAAGGTCTGCATCACTTGTTTTCTTCTTGGAAGCGCCCTTCAAGTGGGCAATTTGTATCATTGCATCCTTTATTTTTGTATCTTCTACTTTCTCTCTAAGTGCATTTCTGATAAATTCTGTCCTGTTATGATAACCCTGTTTCTCCACAATAGAGTCTATCTCTTTCAAGAACATATCATCAAGCTTTAGAGTAATCATTTCGGTTGTCATATAGCCAGTGTATATACAACAGATATATAAACTTTTCGCCTCAATTTCTCCTAATAAATGTATAAAGTTCGTATCAACGTAGTGAGTGTGCCCCCTCCGTTTCGTCGTGTGCCCCGAGTAATAATTGATTTTAACAACTATTAAACGCAGTTTTAATTGCTGTTTAATAGGTGTTAGATATGTTAAAGCGAAGTTTTTATATACTTATAGTTATTCATTAGCTTTATGGAAGATGCGCATGTTTACCTTAATAAGCTGTCTGAAGAGCTGAGGCTGAGGAAGCACTCAAGGCAGACTGAAAAGGCTTATGCATTGATAATAAGGAAGTTCATTGAGTCTGGGCTTCAGCCGAGGGAGTTTTTGCTTGGGTATGCCGATAAAAGCCGCTCCAGCATAAGGAGCGTGTATTTCGCGCTGAAATTCTTTTACGAGAATGTTTTGAGGCAGAAGTTCGATGAGACAATACCTCTTGCAAAAAACAAAGGCAAGCTTCCAGTAGTCCTGAGCAAAGAGGAAATAAGCAAGATGCTTCAGGCAACATTAAACCTAAAGCATAGGTTAGTCCTGATGTTTCTATATTACACGGGCATAAGGCTTAACGAGATAGTGAGCCTGAAATGGGAAGACATTGACTTTCAAAGGGATGTTATTCACCTTAAGATAGCAAAAGGCGGGAAGGAACGAATAATCTTCCTGCATGGCAAGCTAAAGGATTTCATTGAATACCTGGGCATTAAAAAAGAAAGCTTTGCCTTCATGTCAAACCTGGGGAAAAAGTATGATAAAAGGACAATCCAGATGATTGTTAAAAATGCAGCAGAAAGGGCTGGAATCGGAAAGAAAATAACACCCCACACCTTGAGGCACAGCTTTGCCACCCATCTTTTGGAGGCAGGCGCGGACATAAGGCACATCCAGAAACTGCTCGGGCATTCAAGCCTGCAGACTACCCAGATTTACACTCACGTTGCCAATAAGGATATAAAGAAGCTTGCAAACTTGTTGTGAATATGATCATAGGCGTCACAGGCTCGGTCGGCTCGGGGAAAACTGCAGTTGCAGAACTTTTCAGCAGGCATCATTACAGCAGGATTGATGCCGACGGGATAGGGCATGAAATACTGAAAAAAGACAAAAGAATCCAAAAAGAGCTTGTTAGGAATTTTGGAAGCCGCATTTTAGATAAAAACAAGAATATTGCCAGGCAAAAATTAGGCAATGCAGTATTCAGAGATAAAAATAAATTAAAAAAACTGGATTCAATCATGCATTCCCCGATTATTGAAGAAATTAAAAATCAGATTAAGCAAGTCCAGAAAAAATGCGGCAAAAATGCAAAAATAATTATTGATGCGCCCTTATTGCTTGAGACAAAGGCAAAAAATCTGGTTGACAAAGTCATTGTTGTAAAATGCAGCAGGGAAAACATCCTGAAAAGAAACAAAAGATTCACAAGGCTGCAAATAGAAAAGATTTTAAAGGCGCAGATGCCGCTAAATGAAAAGCTGAAATATGCTGATTTTGTGGTTGACAACAACAAGGGCTTGGGGCATCTGGAAAGGCAAGTCGAAAAAATCATCACGGAATTGAGTTAAAAATCATGAAAACCGCAGTTTATCCCGGCGCATTTGATCCCGTAACCAACGGGCACATTGACATTATTGAGAGGGCTTTGAAGCTGTTTGACAAGCTGTATATTCTTGTGGGGGAAAACCCGCAGAAAACAGCAACCTTCTCCCCTGATGAAAGGGTTGAAATGCTGAAGGAGTCATTGAAAATGTACAACAGCAGGATAGAGATTGAGCACTTCAACGGCCTGCTTCTGGACTATGTGAAGAAGAAAAAATCCAATGTCATAATAAGGGGCCTGCGCGCGATTTCAGATTTTGAGTTTGAGTTCCAGAGAGCCCAGTTCAACAGGGAGTTTGCGAAGGACATTGAGACAATTTTCCTGATGACAAAGGATGACTATGCATTCCTAAGCTCGAGCATTGTGAAGGAAATCGCAATGTTCAACGGCTCGGTGAATGGATTTGTGCCTGCAATTGTTGAGAAAAGACTGAGAGAGAAATTCAGGAAATAACCAATCACTCATAATACTTGCTCAGGTCCTCTTCGTGAACCCTTCTTCTGGGCTGGTTTTCAAGAATGGTTTTTTGCTTTACAAGCCTTGCTGTGTAGCCTGCAATGATATTCCTCAATTTTGAAGAGGCAACGTTTGTGTACTTTTCAACAAGAGCCTTGTTCTTGCTGAACTCAGAAGTGAATTCACTGCCGTGCTCCTTAACAAGCTTTTTTGCGATTCTCTTAGAAAGCAGCGTTTTTATTCTTCCCATAAAATTACTCCAGCTTTGTCTGGTCAAACGGCTTTGCAGAGGAATCCCTTTTTATCGTGCCCGGCAGCGGCCTCTTGACCCTTATAGGTATAAGCCCCTGCCTGAACTCAAGCTTTGCCACCTCAATCGGGTTATAGCCCATTTTCTTCAGGTCTTCATCATCCAGCTTAACCAAAAATGGAGCTCCCATAGAAATCTGCAGCGCCCTTGCTCCGATAATCCGTGCCTGCTCGTATTTTGTGTATTCTTCCATTTCACTCGACATGCTTGCTAGTAATCTGAATCGTTAGAATCATTGTCGTCATCGCCGTCTTCTTCATCCCATCTGCTGTAAAATGTCCTCATTTGGCTCACCCCATGAAAGTGCTTTAAAGCGGCTCGTCATCATCAACAAAGTTTTCCCCGCATGAGGGGCACTCAAGCTCGCCTTCCTCAAGTATGGTGCCGCAACTCGGGCATTCCCTTTGCTCTTCACCTTCCATTTTTTACCTCAGAAACCTTGTTGTTGCCAAGCGCATTAGCTCGGCTGGATATCCGAGGGTAGTATTTAAAGGTATCGGAAAATAACGAGTAAAAACCCTAGCCAGCCTTCTTCCTCAAAGAATTAAGCCTGTTCCTTATTTTTTTCAGGGCAGAGTCCCTGTTTTTCGCGCTTGCCAGCTCGTTTGCGAGCTTCTGGTCGCCTATGACATCCCTGACCCAGCTGCTGAAGTCGTTCTTTTCATCGTTTACATGGTGCCTGAAGGTGTCTTCTGCCATGTCCGGCAGCGCATTTGCCAGCTCTTCCATGTTTTTCAATATGGGGCCGTTATTAATCCAAAAGCACTGCTCAGGGGCTGCATCGCACAGGTATCTTTTTGCCTCGTCTTTTGTCACCATGTTACATCAGCTCCTTTACCAGCCTTCTTAAAACTGCAATCTGGGTTTCCAGCCTGTTCTTGGCCCTTGAAATGTCCTCTGCAAGGCTGTGGTCATAAAAGACATCCTTAACCCATGAGCTGAAGTCGTTCTTGAACTCGTTGGCATGGTGCCTGAATATCTCCTCGCTCATTGTCTCAAGCGCGTCTGCAAGTTCAATTATATTTTTTATTTTCCTTCCGTCTGCTACAACAAAATGGTGCTCCACAGGAGCCTCCCCGAGAATCTTCTTTCTTATTATAACCTCCACAGACTGCAGTGGCTTCTTAGAACTAGCTTTACCAAATGTCTTGCCTCTTTTTTTTGCCATTATATCACTCTTTTTAAGATTTATGTTGTTTGGTATATTTATAATTTGCGGTTTTGTTTGATAATAATCGATTAGTAGTAACAAAACAAAAGATTTAAATAAATAACTAATTTCCGTACTTGTATTAAAGGTTAATTCAAAATGACACTAACATTATTAACACGACTTCAACAAGAAGGGAGATTAAAAGGTGGAGATAATTCCAAGAATTCAATTACAGAAGGGCTCATAGTTCCTCCATTCAATCCTGAATTTACTGTTGTTTCTAGAGTTAATGAGCCAAATTTTCAAGGTGTCATTGGTTGTGTACAATATGTCAGAGAAGCTACCACAAAAGAGCCGCTTATTCTAAAACCGACAGAGTATGGTCCGTTCCCTTTCAGTAATGAATTATTAGATGATTTACATTCTTGTTTTAGTAGTTACGCATTCGGTTTTGAAGGAGCAAGAGAATATGATAAGCGTGGTATACATATAGAACATAGAGAAGGCTATGAGTACAGGGATGAAAGAACAATAGACAGATTTTTTATATATAAATTACCTCCTAATGACAATCCTTTGGCGGTAAGAATAGACTATTTGGCAGTAGGGATAGACCCAATAGATAGGGAAACTCCAGGAAGATTTATAAAATTTTTAAACGGAGACTCGTTAAAAGCAAGAGTGATTCTAAGTGCTGGTTCGCAGGGAGTATCTCCGACGGAATATTATAAACCTGAGTGGTCTAACATAAGAGAGCATGAGTATACAACAGAAGAAGTTCAACAAATGCTTGATGATAAACGATTTGATTTAAAAAGAATTCAAGAAAGTTCTAAACGTCATTTAGAAAAAGCTCAGAGGCATTTGCCCCAAACAAAAGAAATTGGCAACTTCCTTGTGCTTGGAGATTTGTGGCAATGGCTTTAATTATGGAAATTCACATTTTTAATTTTCGATGATTTGCGGTTTAAAAATTATCACTCCGTTTTTACAAGCCCTAAACTAATCTTTATCGAATTTTCTACCTTTGCCATCGTTTCGTAATCAACCCTGCCCAGTTTTCTTATCAGCCTTCTTTTGTCTATGGCTCTTATTTGGTTGAGAAGGACCTTTGAAACCTTTTCCAAGCCAGAGTTTTTTCTGTCCAAAACAACCTCTATGGGATAGGTTTTTTCTATGTTTTGTGAAGTAATCGGCGCTATAATGGTTATGGGGCTGTATTTGTTTCCCAAATCATTTTGGATTATGACAGCAGGCCTTGATTTCCTGATTTCATGCCCTATGGTTGGGTCCAGATTAACCAGCCAGATGTCGCCTCTTTTTACCTCAGCCATTATACTTCATTGGATGCAGGCTCCCACTCTTCAAGGAACTCTAAATCTTTTTTGCCCATGCACTTGTAAGCCCCAATAAGCTCTGCCTTTAAGTTTGAATTCCTTGCATCAGAAATCAGCCTTTTTATCGCAGAATTATAGCTTTCAGACTTGAGCTTGAGATGGTTTAATTCCGATTTCGTGCTTTTCTGGAGCTTTATTGTTGTTATTGCCCTCATGGTATACCTAAAGTATACCTAGTATATAAAGGTTTTGGTTTGTAGAATTAAAACAAAAATTCCAACAACAACTATGGCTTCGACGGTCAAAATCTCTGCGATTTTGCCCTACTCGGCACCCCGTAAGGGACAACCCCCGCCTCGTCTCGCCAAGTTGTTGGAATTTTTTCCTAAAGGTTATCTTCGAGAAACTAAAGGGTTGAAAAGTGTGGCAAAAACGAAAGTTTTATAAACTATTCAGTAATAACAATTGATATGAGCGAAACAGTTAGTCCTTTGGAAAGGAATTTAGGATATGTTGTTGGTTTAGTAAATGAAAAACCTGGTGAATTTAACCTTTTCGAACTTACAAAACAAACCAGATTAAAACATGATAGCAAAAATCCTTTAGGTTTAAAAGATGCAAGAGATGCTATTACAGAAGCAGAACAGAGAGGTTTAATTCAAGCTAGAACTAAAGGTTTTCTTTATGGAGATGAACAGTTTTACTATCCTTCTTCGCACTAAAAGCTCCGTTTCTAATTTTCGCCTCACTTTAAACCGAAAACTTAGCCTTCGTTCTTACGCATAATTTTTGGGCATATTATTTTATATTTTTAATCATTGGAATAAAGGAATAATGGCTCTTCTTGCCTATGTCCTTGGTTATAATATATGCTTTTGGAAATAAAGCAGATATTTTTGATTTAAAAATCTCTTTTTTAATATCGTCTTTAGGGCTGAATATCCCTTCTTTTGTAAAATTATTAATGTCCATAGTTTGCATAGGGCGATATTTTAATTTTTTAATGTTTTTAATATCGGATACGAAACATCTGCCCTCAATATCACACTTTTCAATTTTAAAGAACGTGCAATCCGCTCACATTTTTTAATCAATTCAGTTCCATAGCCTTTTTTATGATGCTTTTTATCAACTGCAATTGTTAATATCTGAAGATAATCCTTGCTTTTAAAGAATAGCGGTATTAGGTAACCAATAACATTGCCTTTGTCAAATGCAATCAATGTGCACCCATTGCTTAATTTATGGGATTTTTTAATGCCATTTATATTATACGGGTAATTCGGAAAGAATTCTCTTTCTAATCCTGCAATTTTTTTGAATATGAGATTTTTGCTTATTCCACTTTTAACTGCAGCTTCTAAAGAGGTTATTTTCATAAAATGATTATTCCACCACCTTAACCTCGCCCAGCTTATTCGCCTTCATCCTGAAGTCGTTCAAAATGTTCATGTAAGTGATGAAAGCCTCATAAGGGCTGTCATAGGGGTTGAAGTATTTGTGCACGTCGCCGTCATTGAACCACTTGGTGCACATGTAGTAGAAATGGTCGCTGGTCTGCAGCTTTCTCCACTCGTCAAGCAAGGCTGGATTTTTTGACAATTTCACATGAGGCTCCAAATTGTAGACTTGGCTTATTGCTTCCTGCTGCATCCTGTTGCCCAGCCATGCGCTCAGGTCCCTCTCAATGTCAGCCCAGCTCACATAATGCGGGAAATCAAGCTCTGCAACCGCATCCTCCCACTGGTGCTCGCCAAAGGTTTCATAGTCCATGAACAGATTGACAACATTGCCGTTGCCGTTGATTTTGTTTATCCATTGCGCGTATTTTGGAGCGGTTAACGGGAACTCTTCCCAGCTCTTTTCAGAGAACCTGAATGCAATGTCATCCGACAAGCGATAATTTTTCAAAAGCAACTTTATGTTATTCAATCCCTTTGGCCTGTACACGAAATTCGGGCTTCTCCATCCCAAAATATGGTCAGCGCCTTCTGCCAGGATGCCCTTGTAGCCCATTTTCCCGATAAATTCCGCAATGTCATTATTATAAACAAGCTCCGTGTTCCTGAAAACCTTTGGCTTGAAGCTGAACATCTGCCTTATCTTCCTGTTGTGCAGCAAAACCTGCTCCCTGAAGTCCTCTTTCGAGTAGAGGTATGAAAGCGTGTGGTGGTAAGTCTCATCAAGGATTTCAACGCAGCCTGTTTTAACAAGCTCCCTGAAGCTGTCGATAACTTCAGGCGCAAATCTTTCAAGCTGCTCGAGAACAATGCCCGTCATGCTGTATGCAACCCTGAACTTTCCGTCGGTTTTGTTTATAAGGTCAAGAACAACTCTGTTTGCAGGCAGGTAGGATTTGTGGGCTACCTTTTTAATTATCGCCTCGTTCTTGCGCTCGTCAAAGTAATTGTTGTGGTGCCCAATCTCGAATACAGAGTACTTCCTCAGCCTCGGCGGCTGGTGAACCTGGAAATAAAAGCAGACGCTTACCATTTTTGTTGATGTTTTTATTGTATTATTTATTATTGAGTTCAACCAATCAATCTAGTCTTATATTTAACCTTTGCTAATCAGCTCATTGTAAACCTGAATGCATTTTTCCGCTGGAGTGTCCCAGCTGAACCTTTTTACCTCGAAGTAGCCGTCCTCCTTCAAAGTCTCGTGCAGCGGCTTGTACCTCAAAAGCGCGATTATCTTGCTGCTCATCTCGTCAACGTCCCAGAAGTCAACCTTGAGGCAGTGCCTCACAACCTCCGACACCCCGCTCTGCTTTGAGACTATTGACGGAGTCTTGTACTTCATTGCTTCCAAGGCCGTTATCCCAAAAGGCTCGGACACAGAAGGCATGACATAAATGTCTGCCATCTTGTAAGCCCTCTCCACATCATCCTGGTTGAGGAATCCTGCAAAAAGCACTTTGTCTGCAATGCCGAGCTCTGCCGCCTTCTCGATGATGAAAGGCTCCATGTCGCCTGAGCCTGCAATCACAAATTTGACATTCTTCTCATGCCCCAAAACCTTTTTTGCCGCATGCACAAAATAATCAGGCCCTTTCTGCAGGGTTATCCTGCCCAAAAACAGCACAATCCTGTCAGTCTTTTTAATCCCGAAATCCTCGTTATAATAATGCTGCGAGAAGTCGACTGCATTGTGCACAACCCTTATCTTTTCAGGCGGCAGTCCATAATGGTCCATAATCTTTGTTTTTGTGAAGTTGCTTACTGCAATAACCTTGTCAGCCTTGTGCATTCCGTGCCTTTCAATGTCATAAACATGCTGGTTGACTGCATGCCCGCCTGTCCTGTCGTGCTCTGTTGCATGCACATGCAGCACCAAAGGCTTGTTTTTCTTCTTTTTCGCCTTTATCCCTGCTCCGAAAGTCATCCAGTCATGGCAGTGTATAATGTCAAAGTCCTCTTCCTCGGCAATTTTCTCGGCTGCAAGCGTGTACCTTGCAACCTCCTCGAACAGGGTTGAGCCGTAAATTTTTGGCTGCGGCTTTTTGCCCAGTGATTTTTTATACTCCTGCGAGCTCATGTAAGGCTGCAAAAATGTGGATATCTTCCTTATCTTTACATTTCCTGCAGGGATTATTTTGAGGAAATCGGCGTCAATGTCGCCCGAGTACGGTAGCACAAAGGTTATTTCTACGCCTTTTTTGCTGAGGCTCTTGGTCAAGCCATAGCATGCAGTTCCAAGCCCGCCGCTACTCAAAGGCGGGAATTCCCAGCCGAACATCAAAACTTTCATGATGCATCCTCGCCGTTGATTTTAATTATTTTATAGTCTGATATCTGCACGTTTTTGGACACATTTTTTCTCAGGTAATCCTTGCCGAATGCAGTCAGCTCAAACACTCTTACGTATGCAGAACTAAAAACTTCCCGAGCCCATCCTTTGCCGATTAAATGGACAAGATGCCTTTCAACAGTCTTCCAGTTAATCTGAGTTTCATTCGAAATCTGGTTTATGGTTTTCTGCCCTGATGCAAGGCACAGAAGAATAGAGCTCCGTAAGTCTGTAAATCTCCTCTTTTGGATAAACACATCGCTAATAAGTACCACCCTTTTACTATAATATGATTATGTTATGCCTATTATAATCAGAAGTATCTACTATAAAAAGTTATTGCTTGGACTTGCATCCTTCCTCTTAAGTAGTGTTAAAGATTTATAAATCAAAGGGCAAGTAATTGATTAATGTAGATACAACTATACAAAATGGAAAAAAAAGCCGATATTTTGTTTGAGGTTTCGTGGGAGGTGTGCAACAAGGTAGGCGGCATCTACACTGTTGTGAAGTCAAAGGCTGCAAGAATGTCCGAGGCTTACGGCAGCAGCTACTTTCTGATAGGCCCTTATTTTGCATCAAAGGCATTGGGAGAGTTTCAGGAGGAAGTGCCAAGTGAAATATGCAAGCTGCCTTTTGAGGAGCTGAAAAAAGAAGGCATCATCTGCCATTTCGGAAAATGGCTCATTGAAGGAATGCCTTATGCAATCCTGATAGACTTTGTGAACTACAGGCATAAAGCCAACGGGATAAAGCGGGAGATTTGGGACTGGTACAGGATTGACTCATTAAGGGCGCAGGATGACTATGACGAGCCTGTTGCATGGGCGTATTGCGCGGGAATGCTGCTCGAGAAACTGGCAGGCTGCAGCCAAAACAAAAAGATTGTTGCGCATTTCCACGAATGGCTCTCGGGAGTTGGGTTGCTCTACCTAAAGAAGAAAAATGTGAAAATTGCAGCTGTCTTTACAACCCACGCTACTGTGCTGGGAAGAACCTTGGCAAGCTCCAACATAGACCTATATAATGTGTGGAATAAAATAAATCCCGACAATGAGGTGTACAAATACAACATAGAGGCAAAGCACCTTGTTGAGAAGAATTCTGCTGCATTTGCAGATGTTTTCACGACTGTAAGCGAGATAACAGGAATGGAGGCAGAGTATTTGCTTAAGAAAAAGCCCGATGTCCTGCTGCCCAATGGACTTGATATAAGCAAGTTTCCCACATTTGAGGAGCTTGTGATTAAGCACAGGCTGCAGCGCGACAGGATAAGGGAATTCATGCTCTACTACTTTTTCCCGTATCATACTTTTGACCTGAAGGAAACCTTGATTTATTTCATCGCAGGCAGGTACGAATTCCATGACAAGGGAATAGACATATTCATAAAGGCTCTTGGCAGGCTGAACGAAAAGCTGAAGCAGGCAAAGAGCAAAAAGACAATTGTTGCATTCATCTGGGTGCCTGCCAATTTCAGGAACATAAGGCCCGAGCTGCTGGAGAACAAAACCCTTTATCAGGATGTAAAGGATGCGCTCGAGGAAGTGCTGGGCGATGTCGAGAAAAACATAATTTACTCGTTTGTTTCAGGCAGGAAAGCGGCGAAAGAAAGCCTTTTTGAAGACGACTTCCTCACGGAGATGAAAATCAGGATTGCAAAGTTTGTCAGGAAAGGCAAGCCCCCTCTGCTGACGCATGACTTGTATGACGAGAATGACACAATACTGAGGACAATAATCTCTGCCAACATGAACAATGACGAGCAGGATAATGTCAAGATTGTCTACTATCCGATATACCTCAGCGGGGCAGACGGCCTCCTTAACCTTAATTATTATGAGGCTATGCAGGGCTCGCATCTTGGCGTTTTCCCGAGCTATTACGAGCCGTGGGGCTACACTCCGTTGGAGGCAGGCGCCCTGGGAGTCTCTTCTGTCACAACTGACTTGGCCGGATTTGGGAGGTTTTTTTGCTCAGAATGCGCTCAGACCGAAACGCCGGGAATTTTTGTACTGAAAAGGCTCAACAAGAGCGATGAAGATGTTGTCAGCCAGCTTGTTGATGTAATGTTCAGTTTCGCAAACATGCCCAAAGAGGAAAGAGTTGCGAACAAGCTTCAGGCGAGAAAAACAGCGTCGATGGCTGACTGGATATGGCTGTAGAAAAAGCGTATAAATAGCTGAGGGTGGTATGGAAATAGTCCATAACTTGGGAGCACTAAGCATAAAAAAAAGGGTTGATGAGGATACAGGCTTTTTGCTGGCAAACAAAAAAGGAGGCTATTGCAGCTTTTTCAATTCTCCACCTTCCAGATACCATGGCTTGTTCTATTTCGACGAAAAGGAAATGGAGATGTACAGGCTCATAGAAAACATAGAGATTTTAGGTCATAATGATGTTTCCATCTTAAAAAATAATTTCCATTTTGCTGAGAGGGTAAAAAACAGCGTTGTTGAATCCTTTGTTATGCCTAAAGGACAGAATTCATTAATCTACGAGCTAAGCGATAACAGCGAAATAGATTTGATTCTTGACTGCAAGAAATCTTATGACAACAGGGAATGGGGCAGGCACTATGAAATTTCTGAGGAAAACGGCTGCATAATTGTAAAATTCACAAAAAAGACAGACAAGAGAGAAGACTCTAGCGACGGAAAGGAGGAATTCGAATTATATCTGGCGATTAAAAGCAACAATAATTTTTATGAAAAAAACAACCGATGGATTGAAAGGCATTACTCAACAGATGAGGAAAGAAGCTCTCCGCCATTCAGAAGACATGTTTACAATGCGCTAAAGCTGAAAGGCTCGAAATTTTTATTTTCAGTTTCAAAAAACAAGAATGAGGCAGCAAATGAATGCAATTATATTTTTAATAATATAGAAGGAATAAAAAAAATGGAAAAAGAGAGTTTTTTCAGTATTTTAAACAATGATGCAGTTAAAAAAATAATCTCAAATAAAACGATAAGCAATGAGATAAAAGTTGCATATGCAAACGCTATCAATTCCCTTAACAATTTAATTGTTGAAGACAAAAATAATTACGGCGTATTTGCGGGATTGCCGTGGTTCTTCCAGTTCTGGGCAAGGGACTCTTTGGTGGCATTTAAATCGATAAATAAGTTTAACAGGCAGCTTGGAAAAAAAATGCTCTTCAAGCATCTAAACCACATAAATAATGATGGAAGACTTCCGAATTTAATCGGGCAGCACGGCTTAAAAAAATTAGGTAGTGCAGACGCCCATGGATGGCTGTTTTTAAGATGCAGGGAGATTGTTGACAGCATAAATAGGAACAAGCAGACAATAAACTCGATAAAAGGCTCAATCAAAGCAATTAAAGAGAACAGAAGCCATAATTCCCCGAGAATAAAAGAGTATCTGAAAAATTGTGCTTTAATTATAAGAAAAAAAGAGAATGAATGCCATCATTTAATCTATGAAATTGAAAATTCGCTTGAAAAATCGCTCAATGGCTTGTTGAAACATCATACAAAAGACAATTTTGAGGTGAATGAAAAGCAGGAAACATGGATGGATACGGAATTTGAAGATGACGTCAGAAACGGAATCAGGATTGAAATACAGGCATTGAGATTAAATATGTACGGGCTGATGTTTGAATTAACACAGAACAATAAATATAAAATACTTGAAAACCTTTTAAAAAATAAGGCAAGGCAAAGATTCTGGGACGGGAAAATCCTAGCAGACGGATTGAATGATTTTACAATAAGGCCGAATATCTTCATTGCATCTTACATTTATCAGGAATTATTAAGCAATAAGGAATGGGAAACCTGCTTTGATAATGCGCTAAAAGCCCTTTGGCTTGACTGGGGCGGATTGGCAACAATAGACAAAAGCAACCCATTGTTCACCAATGAAAGCACAGGCGAAAACATAAAAAGTTATCATCGCGGTGATTCATGGTTTTGGGTAAATAATCTGGCAGCATTGACAATGAGCAGAATCAACAAAAATAAATTTCAAAAATACATAAAAAAAATAATTGAGGCAAGCACCGAGGAAATCCTCTGGAAAGGCTGCATCGGCTGCCATTCTGAATTAAGCTCTGCAAAGGAATTGACAAGCAAAGGATGCTTTAACCAGGCGTGGAGCAATGCGGTGTTTATTGAGATGGTTGAGGGGGTGTTTGGGTAGATTTTAAGTATTTTTGGACCACATAATTTATTGAATGTTTTCGAATCAAATTTGTATCCTGTTGTATAAGATTTTGCCTTCTTAATCCAATTTGAAGTGCATCTTTAACACCCTTTTCTATTTTAAGCTCTTCAACTTTTGCCACATATTCAGCAACGGAATTTCCATATTTACCAACAAACTTTGCAGATTCTATGGGGTCGTCATAAATTGCCAATAGTTCAAGCGTGCTTCTGAATACCTGCTCAAATTTTTGTAGCCCTATTCTAGTTATGTCTACCTCCCCTGAAGCTTTTTTGATTTCTTTTGTTTGAAGTTTTTCATAAAGCTCTTTGCTGGTATATACTCCAAGAGCAAGATTAGCTTGGACTTCCCTTATCAACCATATCTCAGGTTTTGCAGATTCATAAGTTTTAATAAGTTCTAATAGTAATTTTGTCGCTTCTTCGGATGAAATGGTTGGGTTATTCTGCTCTTTTCTAATAAAATCCAGAATATCGTCATCTTTTATTGAAGATTGTTTTTTATTAAAGGATGTAGGAGAAATCTTATCGGGCGTATTGCTTATGAGGAGGGTTTCTAGCATATCCCATTTAGATGAGGTATCCTGTATAAAATGCAGTCTTTCATGGGCTTTAAGGAATATCAATGGACTGCCACGAATAAATGCGTCCAAATAGTAACTATTTGGAATATTGTTTGAATAAATAACATTGTGGGGATAGCTATAAACAAGTACATTTAGTGACAAAGATGTATCTAAACTTTCCTTAACTTTGATTGCATCATTAATGTATTGTGCACGCTTTCCTGCCCTAGTCTGAAGCGTAAACTGCTCTAAACTGGAAAGAATCCCGCTTTGCTCTGCTAGAGGCATTGCCTCAAATTTTTGAATCAAGTCAGGAATTTTGATAACTATATTATATTGAACTTGAGTCGGGTAAGAAACTAGCTCATTACGCTTATGGTAGCCCCCTAAAAAGTGATACGCTACTCCAGCAGTCGCAATTAATCCTGCACCTAATATAACAAGGGTTTTAGTTTTTAGCCTACTGCTTTTTGGTATTTGCAGTACTTCCTCAACTTCCTTTTTTTTTACTCCTAATTTTTCGGCTATTTTTATAGTGGTAAGATTAGATTTTGCAAGTTCTTTAATTCTTCTGCGTTGCTTTTTTGTTGTCATTGAATATTCCGATTAAATAAATTCCAAAAATTCCCTTCTTGACAATTTTTCCAATGATTGTCCTGGATTATGCATTTTAAGCTCTTGATGGAAATTTAAGTTGGGCTATTTGTTTTAAATCACCATTATACCTCTTAGCAATTTCGTCGTAAACTTCAAGCATTTCGCCAGCAGCTTTTGGTAACTCTGATGGTGTCGTTAGGTAAGCATTAAATTTCAACATCAAGCACCACCTGCTCACTTGTGTTTTCAATTGGAAAAAATCATTTAGAATATCCTTGTTTTGGAATTCTAAAGTAGAGCCACTTTCATCTATTCTTGGGATTTGCAAAGTTTCATTATCTTTACCTTTAGCCGAATGTGCCCTAAAATACAGAACTATGTTCTTGTTTAAATGTGTACTTAGTGTGCCCAAATCATTCAAAAGTGGTCCAGATTCTTGTAATTGTTCGTGAGATTCTAAAGATAAGTATGGTTTAACTCTGGTCAATAAATTTGCCGGGATATCCACTAAACTTCTTCCATAATCTAAAAAACTTGTATCAGTCTTGTCATCGAGCCAGACATAAGTTCTATGTTCACCAATCTTTTCGCCAAGAAATAGCCTGTATCCGTTGTGCTTTAAACGTTTTGAGACTTTTGAATGTTGTGTTGCAAATTCTACTTCTTCTTCATTTGCTTCTCTGAAATCCACCCTTTCTTCCAAATTTTTCATATTCATCCCCCCAGCCCCGCCACAAACAGCGCCTGGCTCCAAGCCAATGGGCAGTTTTCATTATAGCCATTGCCGTCAGCATAGTAAAGCTCAGGCAGTTCGCCTTTCTCATTCATGGCTTCCATCGTTTTTCTCATGTAAAAAGCATACTTGTCTGGCTTGTTCATCTGCCTGTAGATTATTGCAAGCCACGGCAATCCTTTTGTCCATTGCGCTTCTCCATTTCTGTAATGGTATTTGTCGCCTATATACCTCATAACTCCTTTTTCCTTAACTAGCTTTCCCTCTATGTTCTTTAAAATAGAATCTCTTTGCTTTCTTGATGCAATATTGTAAGGATAGATTAATGACAGCAAAGCCATGTCCGCTTCTTTTGTTTCAGACTCTCTTGGAAGTAAATTGTTTAGCGCATCTTCTCCTTGCTTTATCAAATCTTTTGGAACATTAACAATCTTGCTTATCTTCTTAAGTCCAGCCACACATGCTCCGATTGAAGAGGCATGCAATTCCTCATTCTCCTCCCACATTCCGTTGTCCCTGTCATGCCAGTATTCAATGCTTTGCAAATAGTAAACAAGCTTTTGCAGGATTCTCAAGTCATTTTCATTTCTTATTATTTTAATGCCTTTTTCCTCCAAATCACCTATCTTGAACAATAAAGCTCCGATTGCATCATTCTGCTTGTTGCCCCACTGCTCGTATACCTCTTCCATTGTGATTGGGTCATATCTTGCATGAATGTACTGGTAGTGGTGCTTTGGCTTTTCCTTTATAGCCCAGTCTATCTTGTATTCGTGCTTCAGAAGTATGTCCAGCAAAGCCCTCAAAGTTTTCCTCGCGATATTGTATTTCTGCGCAGCTTCCAAGCCGATTGCAGCGTAAACATTGTCCCTTATCCATGCAAGGTTGTAGCCGGTCTTGGCAGTCATCCTGCTGGCTGCAAAAAGCCCGGTTGGATACTGCATTGTCCTCAAGATTTGGATTGATTGGTTTAGCATTTTGAAGAGAATTTATTTAAAACGTAAAAGGCTTTACTGATATGTGCCTAGTCATGGCTCTACTAATTTCGTCATTCATGTATCCAATTACTTTTCTTTCTTCTGAACCATACTGCCTCGGGTCAATGGCAGATTTAAATAAATGTTGCTTAAAAACTGCAACTGCTTCATTGTACGCGGGATGACTTGTTCCAAGTTTTAGGGTGTTATCAACTTCTTGTATATACGCCTCAGTTTCGCGTGCAAACTTTCTTATCTTAGGATTAAGTCTTGACAAGTATTCTGGAATTAGATGGACACCATTACTTAGCTTAATCCCAATTATTTTCTGCTTTGCATGCCTATATTCATGTCGTAAATTACTTTTAAAACCTTCTTCTGTAGCAGGATATTTTCCAAGAATTGTAACAGTATCTTCAAACATCGGCTTGAAAACAAAAATTCTTGATTTGGGTCTTTTTTCAAGGTAAGAAGTCGGTAATGTTATAGCTTTTCCTTGCTCAAATTCCTCAGCATTTTTTGATTCTTGGTACGCCCTTTCCTTAAGGCGAGAATATGCTGGACTAGATCTAAATATCTCTCTTACCTCAGCTTCCAATTGCTTTTTAAGTTGAGATTTATCTGAATCTCTGAACCGATGGTCATTTAATACTTTCGGTAAGCTTTTTTCCACTAATTTATTAATAATCATTTTCTCAGTCGACTCGAAGCGGGTTTGAGCTTCGTAATTTCTGGCAAGGTTAGTACTGTGGTCATAAACAAACCCGTCTACAAAACTGGAAGCTTCTTCACCAAATTCTTCTTTTACAAGTCGGTCAAAGTACCCCTGCCTCAAATTTATATCAGCACGTGCTTCTTCAAAGGTAATTCTTCTACTTTGGGCATAGGAAGGTGATAATATATTCTCCAAACTCCCTATACCGCTCGCCATTAATCCTAGTCCTATTCCAGTCCGCAAAAATTCTCTTCGTGACAGCATTTAACCCACCCACAAATAACACTAAAACCAATAAATTTCTCTCTTTATAAATCTTTCTATTTTGTCACTACTGGAATGTAGAGAATTAGCTTATAGTATAATACATCCTCCTGTTATTCTTGCCCTTGTTCTCAACAGACACAAGGCTTATTTCCCCTATCTCAGAGGTATTTTTGACTTGTGTTCCGCCGTCTGCCTGTATGTCAATGCCCGGAATCTCGACAATCCTGAGCTCTGTAACCTCAGGCGGCATTGCTCCTGCAAGCTTAACAATGCCCGGGATTTTCAAAGCTTCTTCCCTTGGCAAAGAGTAAATCTTCACATCAATTGCCTTATTAACCCACCTATTGGATATGTCAACGTATTGCTGGATTTTGTCCCTGTCCAGAACATCAAGCGAAAAGTCAATTCGTGACTTGTCGGTTCCAAGCTGGTTGCCTGTGCATAAAGCCCCTGCCCCATTGTAAAGCACAGCATCTATTATATGGGCAGCAGTGTGCATTCTCATAAGCCTGTACCTTCTGTCCCAGTCGATCTTCCCAATAACCTTGTCGCCTTCTTTCAAGCCAGTCTTGCCAACCTCATGGCTTATAACCCCAGAGAACTTGCCTACATAAACAACAGGGTATTCTTCATTATTGCACACCATGACTCCAGTATCATTAGGTTGTCCGCCTCCGCTTGGGTAAAAGGCAGTCTTATCAAGAACTATGTATTTGCCATCCTTGATGCTTTCAACAACAGCCTCGAACTCTTTCATGTACGAGTCATTCATGTACAGCGCATTTTTCATTTTGATAAGAATTTTGGACCAGTTTAAATATATTTGGCAGCCTAAGCTGCTGCACAATATAAGATAAGAAAAAAGAAAATAAAAAAGAAAAAGGCTTTAGTCCTGTGCCAAGGAATAAACAGCCTTCAGCGCAACTACAACAGCTGCCGGTGCAATCAAAACTGCAAAATTCCCTACAATGTTCTGGAGCCATGTGCCGACATTTGGCACCATATCGTTTATAACCTCAAGATTCGCAGCGCTTGTCGCCATCAAGGCTATTGACGCCACCAAAAAAGGGGTTGTCTCCTTCTCGGTAACATTCAGGAACCCAACTACGAGCCCTGCCACCACCAATATCAGTGTAACAATGCCTGCCCAGTTTCCTGCTTTTAGAAAGCCGAATATTACGGCAAGTATCACACCAACTATAAATGCCCATTGCCCTATCTTTGCTGCCATTTTTAATCCTCCACCTCCAATCTTTAAATCCCTTTGAAACAATATAATTGAACTTATATTTAAATTTTGCTTTATGGAAACAAAATAGGGTATTTTATTTGAGAGTCACCTTTTAGTATTCTTCACTATCCGGTAAAAAACAAGTAATAATAAGCCTGCATTCATTAAAAACAAGCTGTTTTATGGTTTTTTAAGATAGAAAAGCCAGAATTGAACTTTTAAAAATTAATGTTTTGCGAAAGCTTTATATATGGGTATTCTCAAGATATATACCTTAAGCGCCTAGCGCTTAAGGGCTCGGAGAAGCTTCGGGCTTTAGTTCACACTAGGAGGTGAAACTAGATGGAGAAACAAATAGGCAATTATTCCTTTATTATTGGAGTGATTGTAGCAGTAGTGCTTGGCTTGGCAGCCTCTAAACTAGGCAATGCAACAGTATGGCTTCAGTCATTGCTTGTTGTGCTTGGTTTGGTTGTCGGTTTCCTGAACGTGTCAGGAAAAGAAACCAAGGAGTTTTTGCTAGTAGCTGTTTCTATAGTAATCGTGGCTTATGCTGCCGGTGACCAGATTAAGGGCTGGGAGGAAGTTAAGGTAATAGGCCAGTATATGCAGGGAATCTTTAACAGCATCCTTGCTTTCGTTGTGCCTGCAACTATAGTTGTGGCACTGAAGCAAGTCTGGGACCTAGCAAAAGGCGAAACAGCCTAATCAGGCTTTATTTTTTTCTTTTTCTTTATTTTTTATCATCTTAAACTATTTATAGTTGCCTGTATCTCTTTAGCATATGAAGATACTGCCTAATATCGAAATAGTTGACCTGGCATTGTATTTTGACTCAACCCTTGTAATAGCCGATGCCCATATAGGCTATGAAGAGGCGCTGAACAAGCAAGGCATTCTTGTGCCAAGGCTGCAGTTTGATGAGATGGTTAAAAAAATGGGTAGCATATTTAAGGCTTTAAAGGGCAAAACAATCAAAACTATAGTTATTAATGGCGACTTGAAGCATGAGTTTGGCACAATATCGGAGCAGGAGTGGCGCAATACGCTTAAGTTTCTCGATTTGCTGGCAAAACACTGCCAAGAAATAGTGCTTGTTAAGGGCAATCATGATACTATACTAGGACCTATAGCTAAGAAAAGGAATGTTAAGGTTGTTGATAATGTAATTATTGGAAACGTGCTCGTAACACATGGTGACAAGATTCCAGACAAGAAAACCCTAAAGGGGGCTTCTACTATTATAATCGGGCATGAGCATCCTGCCGTGTCTCTAAAAGAAGGCGCCAGAGTTGAGAAGGTTAAATGCTTCCTGAAGGGCAGGTACAAAGGCAAGTGCCTGATAGCGCAGCCCTCTTTTAACACCATGATTGAAGGAACTAACCTGCTTCGCGATATTATATTGAGCCCTTTCCTCAAGCAGAACTTGGACAATTTTGAGGTTTATGTTGTGGAAGACGAGGTTTATGGGTTTGGGAAGGTGGGTAAGTTAAGGCAGATGGTATAATAAAATATCAAGTGCGCTTCCATACCCAAACACGCTTAGTATAAGGTTCCTCATCTCTTTTATAAGGGAATTTAGCTGCTGGTGAGGCTAATTTTGCGAGTTTTTTTGGAGTAGTTACATGCCATCTGGTTTTTCTATTTTCAAATATGAAAGAGTCTTTTTTCCCATTTTTTACCAGAAAGGATGCCAAATCCATCTCTGTAAAAGCTTTTATTCCTGAATCATCTATGGATATCCCCGGATAGTCTCCTCTAATATCTATATAAGCCCTTACGGATTCAGTCTCCACTACTCTTTTTTGCAATCCACATTGTTGTGGAAGCCAAGATGTTAAGACAAATGCAGGGGAGTATTTACTAAGAGATAAGCAGGCTTCCAGCTGCTCAACGTATTCAGATATCGGAACAAGATCCGTAGCCCTTATTGGTATGCCTTTCTGCCTTAGCCAATAGCTTAGCTTGCCTCTGCCAGCAGCTACTTCGAGATACTCGCCATCTAAGTTCAATTCCGCTATTTCTCGGGCTAAAGCGTCCACAAATTCAACTGTTTCTATATTGTAAATACGCTCTCTCCAAAGCAGCGTATCCTTTCCCTGCAACAATGCAACAGGGAAGAGTTTTGGCGCTCCAAACAACCTAACGTTCAATTGAGGATTAGTTATATGGTTGCTGTCTTCAAATGATTCCAATTCCAGAACTTCCTGGTGAGTTGGCAGTTCCTCTACAGCAAGAATTTTATCCAGTGTCCTCTTATGCTTTTTGTACTCTGTGTCAGCCATTAATCATTTCAACCCTTATACAGCTTCCCCAATAAATCGCTCTTTGTTATCAATCCAATAAGCCTGCCTCCTTCTGACACCAAAATCATTGGGTAGTACTTCAAAAGGTTTGAAACTACCTGCATGGAGGTTGTTTTTGACACTATTGGGGGGGCTTCCTGCATTACATCCCTGACTTCACTGCCTTTTTGGTTAAGCAAAGCCTCAAGTATTATTGATTCTGACACCAAGCCCACCAATTTATGGCCGTCTATGACAGGAAGCTGCGAGATTTGGGATTTTTTCATCTTGCCGATTGCTTCTTTGATTGGGGTTCCCGATTCAACGCTTATAATCCTGCTTGCCATCAGCTGCTCCGCTTTTACCTCTTCCTTTTTCTCCAGCTCGCTTAATGCGGCAAATATCTTCTTTGTTTTTGTATAAGTGGGGTCAATCTTTCCGCTCTCTATCTTTGCAATAAGCGACTGGGAAACTCCTGCGCGGTTAGCCAGCTCTGTCTGAGTCATGCCAAGCTTTTTCCTGATTTTCCTGATTTCTTCAAGCTCGTAAGTCATTCCAGCAAAGCCCCCTTCGCACGCTTATTCAGGATTACTAACTTATATTTAAAATTATTCCTTTTGGAATATTTCTTTCACAAAAGTTTTTATAAACAGAGCCGGAATACGTCCAATAATGACATTCTTTGATGCGAGGTGGTAAAATTGGCGAATATAACATATGTTACCAGTGAATCTGTTACAGAGGGGCATCCTGACAAGATTTGCGACCAGATAAGCGATGCTATTCTCGATAACCTGTATGTGCAAGACCCTTATTCCAGGGTTGCAGTTGAATGCCTTACAACAACAGGATTGGTAGTTGTTGCAGGTGAAATCACAAGCAGGGGATACGCAGATGTGCAGGGCATTGCAAGAAGAGCCTTACGAGAGATCGGCTATACAAACCCCCAATTCGGGATAGACTGCGAAGATGCGGGAGTGCTTGTAAGCATACATGGGCAGTCTCCGGATATTTCCCAAGGCGTTGACAAGGAAGGCGCAGGCGACCAGGGAATGATGTACGGATTTGCATGCAACGAAACGCCCGAGCTAATGCCGCTGCCAATCATGCTTGCGCATAAGCTTACAATGAAGCTCGCTGAGATAAGGAAAAGGGGGATTATTCCGGATTTGGGCCCTGACGGCAAGTCGCAAGTCAGCGTTGAATATCATGATAATGTGCCAAAAAGGCTTAGCGCGGTGGTTATCGCGCAACAGCACCTGGACAAGATAAGCGAAGACGAGCTGAGGGAAGAGATTACTGACAAGGTTATCAAGCCCGTGTGCGGCAGATGGATTGACAATGAAACCAAGATTTACATAAATGCGACAGGCAAGTTTGTCATTGGAGGGCCTGAGGGGGATTCGGGAGTTACAGGAAGAAAGATAATTGCTGACACTTATGGCGGGGTTGGAAGGCATGGCGGAGGGGCTTTCTCAGGCAAAGACCCAAGCAAAGTTGACAGGAGCGGAGCTTATGCCGCAAGGTATGTTGCAAAAAACATTGTAGCGGCAGGGCTTGCCGACAGGTGCGAGGTACAGCTGTCTTATGCCATAGGGATAGCGCAGCCAACATCAATAAACATAGATACTTTCGGCACCAACAAGATTCCTGAGGCAAAAATTGTCGAGCTTGCCAAGAAGCACTTCAAGCTGACTCCAAAGTGGATAATTGAGCATTTAAATCTGCGAAGGCCGATTTACAGGAAAACTGCAGCTTACGGACATTTCGGAAGGGAAGACCCCGACTTCACATGGGAGAAAACCGACATGGCAGACATTTTGAGGCAGGAAGCTGGGTTGCTGAAGCCATTAAAGGCAGAAGCAAAAGTTATTTACTAGGAAAATTTTAACTATCTAAATTTTTGGTTCCTGCTGGCTTACACAATGCAATGCTCCAAATCCATACGCCATAGCTTTGCAGTTTACACCAACGACTTTTCTATTTGGAAAAAGCTTTTGCAGTATTTCAAGCGCTTTGCTGTCATTCTCATGCCCAAAAATCGACACAACAACTGCTTCATTGCCAATGTAGAAGTTTGTGTAGCTTGCCGGATACCTTCTTTCATCATCTCCAACAAAGCCAGGCATAGGGAGCTTTATGATATTCAGCTTATTGCCTCTTTCATCTCTCATTTGGCTCAACAGCTTATAATTTTCAAGTAAAATGCTGTGATTTTCATCATTTTCGTTTTCTTCAAAGGCGCAAACCACTGTATTTTGGTTTACAAATCTTGCAATGTCGTCTATATGCCCATCAGTGTCGTCTCCTGCAATCCCTTCCCTGAGCCATAAAATATTGGAAACATTAAGGTAGTCTTTGAGATACTTTTCAATTTCATCTTTCTTTAGATTTGAATTTCTATTTTTGCTTAAAAGGCACTGCTCAGTTGTTAGCAATGTCCCAGAGCCATTGGCTTCTATAGAGCCGCCTTCCAAGACAATTCCTGGCTCAAAAAGAGGCAATTTCATTATTTTATTCATTTCATAGGGAATTCCATTGTCCGGCTTTAAATCATCGTACTTGTCGCCCCATGCATTGAATACCCATTTAACCATTGCAAGCTTGTTTTCTTTGTTGTTTACCACAAAAGTCGGTCCATAGTCCCTAATCCAAGCATCTTGATTGCCAATTTGGTAAAGGATGATTTGGGAAAGGTTTATCCCTGCTTGGTTTAGCTTTTCCCTAACTTTTAATTCAGAATCGTGATTGCCAACCAAAATCTTAACTTTCTGCCCGGTATGCAAAACTTTGACAAATTTGGCATAGGAATCCTCAACTTCCATAAGCATTTCAGCTGGCCATGTGTCCTTGTTGTGAGGCCATGCAAGCCAGATTGCTTCTTGTGGTTCCCATTCCGCAGGCATCCTAAAGCCGAGTTCTTTTGGAGAATTCATGAGATTAATATCAGATTTCGTATAATTCCCTGTAAGTCATGGGCTTTCTGTTTTCAAGAAAACCCCATCCTTCCTGAGAGCTTGCAACTTTGCCTAAATCAATTTCGGCAATTAAAACTTCTTCTTTAGAGCTGCTGGCTCTCTTAATAATCTCTCCAAATGGGTCTGTTACAAAAGAACCGCCCCAAAAATCTATGCCACCCTCCTTGCCAACCCTGTTTGCAGCAGCTACGTAAACGCCGTTCATTGAGGCGTGCCCGCACATCGAGTTTTGCCACCTTTCAGCTGAAAATGGCTCGTTTTCTTTCATGTCAGCAGTCCAGCCTATGGCAGTTGGGTAGAAAATGACAGATGCCCCCCTTAGGGCATTTATTCTCGCTGCTTCAGGATACCATTGGTCATAACATATCAAAGGCGCTAGCCTGACATTGTTGAAATCTGCCTGCACATAGCCAAGATTGCCGGAACTAAAATAATACTGCTCGTAATAGCCGGGATCGTGAGGAATGTGAACCTTGCGGTATTTTCCAATTAAATTTCCCTTGTCGTCAAGTATTAGGGAGGTGTTATAGTATTTGTTGTCTTCGCCTTTTTCGAAAATAGAGCCGCCAACCAATGCAACTTTATTCGTTTTTGCGGTTTTTGAGAGGAATTTTGAGATTTTGCCCGGGATTTTCTCTGCCATCCTGAACAATTCTTTTCTCTCCTGCTGGCAGAAATAAGGCGTTGCAAAAAGCTCCTGAAGGCAGACTATTGATGCCCCCTTTCTTGCCGCATGGCTGACAAGCTTTGCCGTCTTTGACAGGTTAGAATCAACTTTATCGCTTACTTTTGCCTGAACAAGCCCGATTTTGAGTTTATTGTGTATTGGATTTCTAGCCATGATTGGGTAGTTAGAGCCAGCGGAATAAAAATCTTCTGTTGAAGTTATTGGAAAAATCCCGATTAAGAACTGGAAACTCGATTACATCTGGCTTAAAATTACCTTTCTCGGGAAGTCCATGCCCCTCTTCAGGACATGCTTTTCGTATTTTTTGGCTTCAAAAGCCCTCACAAGGTAGCTTATTGCCTTCTCAGCGTCAAACTCCTTGCACGAGAATATGTCCATGAACACGTAATCCTGGTCGGGGAATGTGTGGATGCTTATGTGGCTTTCTGCAATCATGACAAACCCGGAAATGCCCGGAGTTCCTTCCGAGAACTTATCCAGCCATTTTACCACATAGGGCAGAGTCATCTTTGTCATTCCTATCCTTGCAGGCAAGTTGTCTAGAACATCATACACCAAGGGCACTGAAATCAGCTTCTGTTTGTTGCACCTTGATGCATCGATTGTAACGTGCAATCCAAATTCGCTCATTTTAAATTCACGGTTTGAAAATCCTCTTTTCAATTTAAAATAAATTATAAAGGTAGTATTTAAATCTTTTCTTTTTTTGTTTTTTCCGACGACAATTTTTATGATTTTTTTGCATTTTTTCCCGATATTCTTACGCCAAAAATTCTTTGGATTGGATTCCTCGACGATAAAATTTTCTTCGTGTTCTTAAAATTTTTTTGTTTTTGAATTTGCCCAAAATTTATTTTTTATTTTGGCACTGAATTTCCATCTTTTTTCCTGATTTTCTCAGCGGGCTCCGGCAGGCTCATCTCGCAAAAATAGCAGTAAAGCTCGCTCTCCGTCAGTTTTCTTCCGCAGTTTGGGCATTTTGGGCTGCTGTGCTTCATTTTCATGCCTTTAAGAGGATAAATTGCTGGGAGACCATAAAGGCGAGGGCAATGCCGACTATGGAAAAGTAGGCTAACCTGCTCCATTTAAATATCTTGTAGCCGTCAAAGAGCCAGAAAGGAATCATGTTGAACAGGGCAAGCCATGTATTTATCACAAAGCCGTAAGATGCCACGGATTTAAGCAGGCCCGGCAGGGGGGCAAAGTAAAATGATGCAAAAGCCAAAGCCAATATCAGGTTTACGGCAGGCCCTGCAGCGGATATCACGCCGTTTTTTCTTGCGTTTACCCTTCCGGATATCATAACGGCGCCAGGAGCTGCAAATATTACCCGGAAAAATGACATGGCAACGGCAAGGATTAGCATGTTGTCGAATGACCTGAATTCGGCAAAGCAGCCATATCTTTGAGCCGCAATCTTATGGCCAAGCTCGTGAAGAAGGAATCCAGCGCCGACAGTCATGGCTGAGACGACAAATTTAAAATAAAAATCAGCCGAAAAAAGCGACGAGCCCCTCATGGCTATTGCAAACGCTATTGAAACCGCAATCCATGCCTTCAGAAGGTCTTTCAGCTCCTTTTCAGAAGTGCTTATCCTCCAGAATTTTATGCTGTTTTGCATGCCGTAATCATGCTTCGACAAAAATCCTGTGCTTTTCAGAGCCTTCCAGCTCCTGCAGGATCCTCTTGATAATGGTTTTTTCAGGATCGGGCATCAGCTTCACCCTGTTTTTCAGGTCTGAAAAATCCTCGAAGGGCTTATCGCGCCTTGCCTCTATTATCTGCCACATGTGCTTTTTCCCGAGCCCGGGCAGCAGCTCAAGCTGGTGCATCCTTGTGCTTAACGGCTGCGCCCTGTTAAAAAACTCTATAAACTTCTTCTCGTTTTTTTTGATTATGTCTTTTATCACAAAGTCCAGCTCGGATTTTGCGGTTGCTGTGAGCTTTGCAACGCTCATTTTGCCAACTATATGGTGTATCTTGTCCCTTTTGCCGTCCCCTATATACACTTCTTCAAAAGGCTGGAGATGAATGCCTTTCTTCGGCACGAGCTCCAGGAGCACAAAATACTCCTTGCCTATGGCTTGGGCTATCGGAGTCTTCATGTACATCGGCCTTTCGTCGTAATGATAGCCGTTGGGGAGGAAATCAAGCACTATGGCTGTTTCCTCCTTCGTCCTTTCGGTTTTTTCATGTTCCATTTCCAAGCCTCAAAGCCTTATTGCAGCAGTAAATTTATGCAGCTCTCTTTTAGCTGCACCATCCAATCTTAATTTTTCCATAGAGGCTGCCTTTTCCTGCATCAGCCCAAGCAGCTCTGATTTTTCCCTTATCAAATGGGCTATTTTTCTGTTTATAGCCCTTTTTGCCGATTTTCTTTTTTTAAGCCCGCTTAAAATTCCCCTTTCCTTATGGTGCATATGCTCAAAATACGACAAAAGGGCGAACACCCTTGCAGCCCAGTGCGTGAATGCCGGCTCTTTTAACAAAGCCATGCCAATTGCCCTCGGCGGAGGCAGTTTTGCCTCGAGGTGCTCCAGGGCAGCAGATTCCTTTCCCAGCACAAACTCCAAGTCTTTGGTTTTCATCTTCTGCTTTTTTAGGATTATGCTCTTTTTCCGCGAGTATTTGTCCAGCAGCCTTTTGTCCAGCATTGCAGCGCCTTCTATCAGCTTATAGGCTGCGTACTCAAGCGCTTCAATCTCGTCCCTTGCAAGGCTTCCCTGCAGCCTTAATCCGGCACTTCCCTTTTTTTTAATCGGGACATTCAAATCATCTAAAAGCGAAGTTTCAATATAATAATTTATGCCCCTCAGCCTGCCTGTCATCTCCCTAATGGCTGAAATTCTTCTTTTCAGCGCTTCAAGGCTTGATTTATTGAACTTACCCTTGTCGATTGAAAATGCAGCAACAACCGCATTATGGAGCTTTTTAGCCAGAAGCTCCTTTTTTCTTTCAACTGATATGTCGCGCCTCGGCAGCAGCTTGTGGATTTTTTCAATTTTTGAATAGCTTTTGTTGCTGAACCTTTTCACAAGCCTGTTCGATTCCTGCGCCAGCCTCCTGTTTAGGCTTAGATGCTGCTCGCTTGTTGCCACTCCCATTTTCAGCAAACAGAAATATCTGTATTTATAAAGATTATGTATAATTCACTTCTTTTCCAGGAATTCGTTGACTGCGTCCACAATCTTCTTCATTGAGTCATTGTTGATTGTTATTGTATAGCCCTGCAGGAGCGACTTGAGCTCGTTTAGGGTAGTCGGGTTTATGTCAATTATCTTGTGGATATGCTGCTCCTTAAGCCTCGGTATATTGAGCTTCATCAGCTTGTCAAACAGCTCATCGGCATTTTTAAGCGTTGCAATCTGGCTTATGTGCTCTTCAGTCCTGTTTGCCCTGAAATTCAGCTCGCCATCCCTTTTCTTTATTTTTTCGAGCTCTTTCTTCAGCTGGTACGTATTGATTGGCGTTTCCGAAATTATCTGGGTTTCTGCCATTTTAAGCCCTCCTTAAGTGAACTGGATGAACTATCAACGTTTTTCCCTTGCCAATGTCATTCATTGCCACCTCGTAGCACTTTCCTCTTTTGCCTTTTATTACGCCAGTTCTGCCCATAAATCTCGGATGGTACATTCCTTTCTGCACGGCTGGCTCGACATTAAGGTAAACCCTGTCGCCTGCACTGAATGACTGAAGGTAGTTTGTAAAGCTTATCTTTCCCCTGCTCCTCTTCTCTTTCCTGAACTTGTACCTTGTTTTTCTCCTAAGCCCGCCGATTCTTTTTACCATGGGCTTTCGGAACTGAGGTGATTATAAAAAGGTTTCGAAATCCGTGAAATTTCTGAGCCTCTCAAAATCTCTCAGCTTTTTGATAGGTTCCTGTCCTGCACTTCCCAATTAAAAATTTTATTTACTACTCAGCAGAATAGAAAGATTTATATATCTGCTAACTTACGGGAAACTGATTTAAAAATATTAAACTAAATAAGAAGGTGATTTTGATGGGATTTTTAAGCAAGCTGAAGGAAAAACTGGGAACCGGCTCTGGTTCTGAGATGTTTGAGGAAGCCGAGCAGGGATATGTTGAGCTTGGAAGCGAGTCTGCAGCAGACGCAAAGTCAAAGCTCATGGTAAGGCCGTTTATAATCGAGGAGTTTGAGCATATAAAGCCAATACTTGATGCATTGAGGGAAGGCCGCACAATTGCACTAGTCAATATCAAGCCGCTGAAAGACAAGGACCTTGTTGAGCTGAAAAGGGCGGTCAACAAGCTCAAGAAAACCTGCGATGCCATTGAAGGCGATATAGCGGGATTTGGAGAGAACTGGATTGCAGCTGTGCCGAACTTTGCCCACATATACAGGGGACCCAAGCCCTCAAAGGATGAAGGCAAGAAGGCAGAAAGCGTGGAAGTTGCTGAATACGAGGAATAGGTTTTCTTTTGATATTTTAATCTTCTACTAAAGATGGGTGCTTTGAGGGACGTTGGACAAAGGTTAAAAGCTGATGTAGAAGTTAATTCCTTAGTTAGTAGGCTAGCATATAGCATTAGGAGAGAACTATTAAACTATGCATTGTATTCTCATGGCATTCCTGTTCCGAAGGACCAACATGCACAAAATGTCGAGTTTTATGTTAGGGAAGCAATTAAAAAGTTTTACAAAACTTCGCTTGACTTGATTCCGTCACAGGCTGCTTTCCTATACTTTCCTAAATAACCAAAAACTATCAAAAATCAACGATTTTCTGAGTTCTGGAAAAATCTTGATTTTTCCGAAAACTATAAAAATAAACCCTTTTCTAAAGAGTTTATGCCTAAAGAAGAAAGCGTATCTGAAGGTGATTTCGAGCAGCAGCTCTGCCCGCTGTGCCACGAAAAAACATTGATTCTGACGGAAAGGGAAACAGAAGTGCCTTACTTCGGCAAGGTTTATCTTTTCTCAATGACCTGCAACAACTGCAAGTACCATAAGGCTGATGTTGAGGCAACAGAGCAGAAAGAGCCTGTGAAGTTCGAGTTTGAGATTTCCAGCGAAGAGGACATGAAAGTAAGGGTTGTCAAGTCATCCGAGGCAACTGTCAAAATACCCCATGTCACGACAATAACTCCCGGGCCTGCGGCGCAGGGCTACGTGACAAACATAGAGGGCATACTGAACAGGGTAAAATACCAGATTGAATCGCTGAAAGAGGCTGCAGAGGATGACGAAGACAGGCAGAAGGCAAAAAACCTCCTGAAGAAGCTGACAAGGATAGCGTGGGGGCAGGAAAAGCAGAAAATCATAATTGAGGACCCGAGCGGAAACTCTGCAATCATAAGCGATAAAGCAATAAAAAGCCCATTAAAGGTTAAGGCTGAGAAATAGATTTTGTTGTAATTGATGTAATAAATTAAAATTTTAAATAAAAAATAACGAGAGCGTCCTCTATAAGCATGGTGAGTGAGGAGACCAGCTTGTGATTTATTAATAATTAATAGGTGGTTGGGATAATAAAAATCGGCATAATTGGCGGCTCTGGATTGGAAGATCCGAGAATTCTGAAAGATGCAAGAGAAATAAATTCAACAACAGGATTCGGCAACCCCTCAAGCGCTTTAGTAATAGGCAAAATAGGGAATGTTAACGTTGTGATTCTGGCAAGACACGGCAAAAAGCACACAATAATGCCGAGCAATGTCAATTACAGGGCAAACATAATGGCATTGAAAGAGCAGGGCTGCACCCATATAATTGCAACAACTGCATGCGGCTCTTTGAGGGAGGAGATAAAGCCCGGGCATTTGGTTTTCTGCGACCAGTTCATTGACAGGACAACAAAAAGGCATCAAACTTTTTATGATTCTGATAAAGTCTGCCACATTCCGATGGCAGAGCCTTTTTGCAAAAGATTAAGGGAACTGCTTGCAGAAGCCGCAAAAGAGATGAAATTTGAGCATCACAAGAAAGGCACGGTTGTAACAATTGAAGGACCTAGATTTTCTACAAAGGCAGAGAGCCACATGTACAGGCAATGGAATGCTGATGTCATCAACATGAGCACTGTGCCAGAAGTTGTTTTGGCAAGGGAAGCTGGGATTTGCTATGCGATTGTCGCGATGTCAACGGACTTCGATGTCTGGCATCCGCATGAAGACGGCGTCAATATCGGGATGATTTTGAAAACAATGCGCAAGAATGCCGAGAATGTGAAAAAATTGCTACTTGAAGCCATTCCAAAAATAAATTACATTGACTGCCGGTGCAGGGAAGATATAAAGAGTGCGGTGATTGGCGGAGAATGATTTTTAATAAAAAAATCACAAGCGGATTACTTTAATAACTTTTGCAGCAAAAAGTCGCTCTCGTGATTTTTTGATTTTATTTTCATTATCGGATTATTTTTTCACGAATTAGTTTTTATTGTATTTTTATTCACATTTTATTTATTTGGGTAAACAATAACCTTCAAAGAATCTTTAGCCTCAGCAACCAACTGAAACCCCTTCTGTATTTCATCAAACTTTAATCTGTGCGTTATCATATCAGCAACATTTATCTTTTTATTTTTAATCAGTTCCAATGACTCTTTTAAATCATCCGGCGCAGCGCCGTAAGAAGTCATTATTTTTATTTCATTCCTCCAGAAATCATTTATTGGAATTTCAAAATGTTCATCGGGCTTAGGAACTGCAAAAAACATGATTGTGCCGCCCTTGTCAACGCATTGGAAGGCTTGCTTTGCAGCCGGCATTGCGCCTGCGCATACAATTACCAAATCTGCCAGCCTTTCTTCGTTTATTTCTTTTATTTTTTCAATTAAATCTTGATTTGCATCCAAAGCAAAATCCGCCCCGAATTTTTTTGCAGCATTCAGCCTGTATTCATTAATGTCAGCTGCGATTATTTTTTTGACGCCTTTTGATTTTGCCAATTTTATATGCATTAATCCAGAGATGCCGCTTCCGATTACAAGCAATGTTTGGTTATTGTTTAAATTTGCCAGCCTCTGCGCTCTTATAGTAGTCCCAACAGGCTCGACAAAAGTGCCTTCTTCAAAAGAAATATCATCTGGCAGCTTAAAAGTCCCTAATTCAACATTTATTTTCGGGACTCTTATGTATTCCGAGAATCCTCCGGGCTCAATGTTTGTCTTATGGAGTGTTTCGCATGCAGTATGGTGGTTGTTCAGGCAGTAATGGCATTTCATGCACGGCACATGATGGGAAACCATAACCCTGTCGCCAATCTTGAAATTTTTCACATTTTTGCCGGTTTTTTCAATAACGCCGCTGAATTCATGCCCCAGGACAAGAGGCGCTTTCTTTATCCTGTACCACTCCATGACATCGCTGCCGCAGATTCCTGAAGCAATTACCTTTACAAGAATCTCGCCGTCGCTTATTGCCGGAACTGGGCGCTCTTCTATCCTTACATCCTTGTTGTTGTAATAGACTGCAACTTTCATAAAGAAAAGAATATTTAATGCTTATAAAAAGGTTTTGTGATTAAGAAGTCAGGCTTGGTTTTCTGTAAGTTATGTTAATTGGATTGCCTTCATGCAGCAATTGGGATATTCTTGCCTGCCCGGAACTGCTTACTTTCACTTCGACGGTTAAATCGCGCTGGGGAAATTCCGCATGCCTTTCAAAGAAGAATTGCTCAATGCCATATTCAACTCTCGTTGTGCCGCCATAAATTGATTTTATTGTTCCTTTAATAAATATGCCTCGCTGCGGTTTTTCCAAAGATGCTGATTCGTACCTCCAAATTTTGTTTTCATCTTCCTTCAAGGAGATATAAACTGCATCGCTTTCCTTTGCGCCATCAACAGAGGGAATAGCATTTATCTCATAATTAAGAGTTATATACTGCCCCCTGAAAGGGTCAAAGGGATCAACTGGCCTTAAAGCCAGAACAATTGTTTGTCCAGTAAGTGATGGCCATGCCAGATAAAGAAGAAAAGTGCCCGATATACCAAGAAGTATTGCCAAAACGATTATTAAGCGAGCATACTGGTTCATTTTCTTGTATATCTTGCAGTTGATTGCGGAGTCCTAGAAGATGGTGGAATTGTTCCCGATTTTGCCTTGCTTATTAAACTCCTTCGCCATTTCTCTATTCCATATCCACCTGCCAGCAAAATAAGCCCCCCGCTTATGAATATTATGGCAAGGCTTGTGTAACCCCAATAGTCCATTATAAACCCAATATATCTTGTAATAATGTCAACGGCAAAGAATAATATGCCTAAATTGATTATCTTAGGAATTTTCTGCCATGTTCCATAGCCGATTATTGCAAGAATTATTCCTATAAAGATAGTGTTAGAGAAAATCCACACATAAAGCAGCGGGCCAGAAACAGAAGGACCTCTTCCATAATAGCCATAATCTGCTTGCGAATCAGAAACAAAACTAGTAGCCCATATGAGCAAAGACAGCAATACCACAAAAACAACAAATAAGCCTATTTCCCTGTTTTGAACAGATTTGTTGCTTACCGAGCCCATCACTCCAATGACCAAGGAAGCAATAGCCAGCACAGCCATTATGAACAGCATTGCTACAGCTCCTGTTGTGGATTTTGACTCGCTTGGCCATAAGTAAGGCAGCAAAATCTGAAAGGAAAGAATATAGCTAAATAAAAGCAAATAAAAAGCGCTCCATTCCTGAAATACCCTGCCAAACTTGTGCTTCATAGCCCTGTGCACCAAGCTTAAGCCATAAAGAATAAGTCCTACGAGGAGCAAGTAAAATGCCAAGAACCCCGGCGAGATAAAATCTTCTTTTGCTTCTATAAATGCTGCATATTGCAGTATAACTAAAGTAACAAGCTCTAACATTGCCAGCATAAGGCTCCCAGATGATTGGAAATAGTAAGCAATGACTGCAACTACAACCATTGCCAAAAGCAAAACATAAACTGCATGCTGTAATTTTGAAATTCTAAGGAGCATAAGCGCAAGCCAGAAGATTATATTTGACGATAAGAGTCCATAGATGGTATATAATGCATCTTGAAATGTTTTTGTTGTTTTCCTACGAGAGAAAAACCATGCCACAACTATTATTACAGGTATCAAAAAAATCAACCAAAAGAATATTCCAAAGTATCCAAAGTATCCTAGCCAGGCGATTTTGATTCCCTCCATTTAAGGTATAAGGCTGAGCCGGTTGTTAGCGCTAAGGCAATTCCAGAAACCATGAAAAATGATGCAAGAACAGCATGCCCATAACCACCTCCAGAAAATAAACCTGCCGATTCAAAAAATGCGAAAGTCTGGATAATAACCCATATGCCGTATTCGATTACTGCAACAACATAGCTTGCCGAAGACTGGAATCCATATGAAGCAGCAAAAATCCCAGCCCAAGCCAATAGCCATAGCCAAGCCTGCCCCTGAAAAGTTACTTTGGTTGAGTATATCTGCGCAATCAAAAAAATGCTTAGGGTGTAAAGCAATGCGCCCAGGACAAGCAGTGCCTTTCCAATGCCGTGATAATCGCGAACTCTAAGTATCGTGCCCGCTGTGTAAGCCCCGCTTGTCGCCGCAAGAAGAATGAAAATTTTGAGCGGTGCAGGCATCTGGTGCCAATTTTGCGCAATAAGCCAGGCAACGCCAAGAGCAATAAGTACAGAGCCAAAAATGGCGACAATTGTCCCGAATGATGCCGCTTTCTTGTTTTTTAGCACAAAAGTTATTCTTCAAAATACCTGTATAAATAACTTTCTATTCCACAACACTAGAAACAACTTTCTGCCCTTTCAATTTGTTAAACATTTCAAAAGCCTCATCAGCAGAATAATTATCATGGACAACAGCCCTCACTGCCTGCATCATTGCAACCGGGTTTTCTGATTGGAAAATATTCCTGCCCATGTCAACTCCTGCAGCGCCTTTGCTTATTGCATTATAAGCCATCTGCAAGGCATCTTTTTCAGGAATCTTCTTTCCGCCTGCAATTACAATCGGCACAGGGCAGCCTTCAACGACCTTTTCAAAGTCTTCCTCGCAATAATAGGTCTTAACCATATGCGCTCCAATCTCTGCAGCAATCCTGCACGCCAGTCCAAGATATCTTGCATCTCTTGCCATCTCCTTGCCAACTGCTGTTATTGCAAGCACAGGCATTCCGTATTCCTCTGCCTCATTCACCAGCCTGCCAAGGTTTGATATAGTCCTGTCCTCGTTTTTTTCTCCTACAAAAATAGAAATCCCGACTCCAGCTGCATTCAGCCTTAACGCCTCTTTCATAGATGTTGTTATGTCCTCGTTTGAAAGCTCTCCCAGAACGCTTGGGCCTCCGGAAACCCTCAAAAATATTGGCGTGCCTGTTGCAGGAGCAATGCAATTTCTCAAAACTCCCCTTGTAACAAACAAGCAGTCAGAGTAAGGCAGCAAAGGGGTTATTGTCTCCCTTGGCTTTTTTAATCCGGTTGTAGGGCCCTGAAAATAGCCGTGGTCAACAGCAAGCATCACAGTCCTGCCGCTCTTTTGATTGAAAATCCTCGCCAGCCTGTTCTTCATCCCCCAATCCATTTTATTTCAATGTTAGATAAACAACTATTGTTTATAAAGGTTGTTGAATTATTTTACCCCCGACAAACCTCTCAATTTCCTCTTTTGTCGGCTTTATAACTCCCCTTTCAGTTATTATTCCAGTAATATATTTTGCCGGCGTCACATCAAAGGCAGGGTTTTTTGCAGTGCTTTCCTTAGGTGATATTCTAAATTTATTTATATTGCCTTTTTCGTCCATTCCATGCATGTACAGAATCTCATCTTCACTCCTTTCCTCTATTGGGATATCCTCTCCGGTTTTTGCGCTTATGTCAAAAGTTGATGACGGCGCTGCAACATAAAATGTAACATTGTTTTCTTTTGCCAAAACAGCCTTTTCATAAGTGCCTATCTTGTTTGCCACATCGCCGTTCATCGCAATCCTGTCAGCGCCCACGATAACCATGTCAATTTTACCACGCTTCATGAAATGCCCTGCAGCGTTGTCAGCTATTATCGCATGATTTATCTTTTCCTGAGCAAGCTCCCATGCTGTCAAAGAAGCTCCCTGGTTTCTTGGGCGTGTTTCATCTACATAAACAAAAATATTTTTTTTGCTGTAATGGGCTATTCTTATAGGTGACAATGCAGTGCCGAAATCAACGCAGGCCAAGGCGCCTGCATTGCAGTGTGTTAAAATGTTCTGGTTATTTTTTATTAGATTATTTCCGTGCTCTCCTATCTGCCTGCACATTTCAGCGCTCCAGTCAGCGTATTCATTCGCGGCTTTTAGCGCATATTTTTTTGCAATATCGGCGTCAAAATTGTCAAGGGCTTTTTTCATTACGAAATCAATTCCAAAAAATAAGTCATTGGCAGTCGGCCTTGTTGATTTCAGGACTTGTTCAGCCTTCCTCAGATGAATTTTAAAATTTTCAAAATCTTTGCCTGTAAATTCCAAAGCAGCCTGCGCAACCCCAAAAGCCCCTGTTGCGCCGATCGCAGGCGCTCCCCCCAAAAGCCCCTGTTGCGCCGATCGCAGGCGCTCCCCTCACAATCATTGTCTTGATTGCATCGGCTGTTTCAAGATGATTTTTTGCCTGATAAATCTCGAATTTATGCGGCAATAACTGCTGGTTTATCAAGTAAACAGAAGAATCCTGCATCCATACAGTGCGATAGTTTTGGCTGTTGACGAGCATTAGAGCATAGTAATCTAATATTATTTAAAAGTTTATTCATAATCAAAAATCAAAAAACTATAAATACCCCCTAAAAAACCATTTTATTATGGACCTAAAATCATCCATTCGTACAATCCCAAATTGGCCAAAGCAGGGAGTAATGTTCAGGGACATTACAACATTGCTGAAAGACGCGAAAGCCTTTAACTATGTAATTGACAGGCTCTGTGAAAGATACAAAAACTACCACATTGACTTGGTCGCTGGAATTGAAAGCAGGGGGTTTATTATTGGAGGCGCTATTGCCCACAGGCTTCATAAGGGATTTGTGCCAATAAGGAAGGAAGGCAAGCTCCCTGCAAAGACAGAAAAGGAAAGTTATGAATTGGAGTATGGAAGGGCAGTTGTTGAAGTCCATGTTGATGCAATACCAAAAGGCTCGAGGGTTCTGCTTGTTGATGATTTGATTGCAACCGGAGGAACCGCTTTGGCTGCATGCAAGCTAATTGAATGCCTAGGCGGCAAAGTTGTCGAGTGCGCCTTCATAATCGGGCTGCCTGACCTGGGCGGGATGAAAAAGCTCGAAGAAAAGTATAAAGTGATTACTTTGGTTGATTTGGAGGGGGAATGAAATTAGATTAGTTTATAAGAATCTTAACTAGGTTTTTTCTTTAACGCCCAACCATTCCCTCAACTTGTCAAGGGCAAATTGGTCAGCTCGTTTAGAAAAATTCAACATAACATCTCTAGGATATCTAACTTCGCTTAAACCATATTCTTGTTCATGGCTTGACATAAACACAAGTCCAGGATCTGCCCCGCTTTGAAAATATTCATCAATATTTTCTGGGAGTATTCCAAGATTGCCGAGTTCTTGTCTTGCGTCTGCCAAGAATTTTGATTTAAATTGTGAATCATATCTAAATAAAGCTCCTAAGTGAAAATAAATAAATTGCTCTTCTCCACATGAATAATGACGTCTGCCCACTTCTCCTGCAATTGCTTCTGGTTTAGCACAATCTCTAAAGATTTCTGCACTTTCATTCACAGTTTTAGGGAAAACCCCTATTACCTTTAATTTTTCCACTATTTGTTCTAACCCCATTTTCAATTCCTCGGATCCTTCCAATCACTTCCGAAAGTCGCAAACCCAAGCGCTTTCGGAATCTCGACTTTTATGCCCTCGCATTCAGCAACATCAATCGCTTTTGAGACTGTGCCGTTGCAGTTTACAAAGAACTCGTCCCTGCATTTAACAACATCTTTGCCCTTTTCACAGACAGCGGTAGTGTAAGTGCTGAATTCCAGTTGTTTTGCTTCCTGCTTTGGGCTGTTTTCCATGCTAGTTACAGCTTTATCGCTGTAGATAGCTGAAGCTAAAAAGCCAAAAGAAGCCATAAATACAAGTACTGACACAAATATAACCAACCCCCTCATGCCATATACAGAGAAAGAACTAGTATTTAAACCTTTCGGTTTTTGCTACTTTAAAGTGGTTAAAAAGAAAAAGGTTTATAAAGTATATTTTTAGCCAAAGTTTTATGCCTTTTTCAGAAACATACTTTAGAAAATGGAGGGGATCTGCCCTTGAATCTATCGCAGATGCAAATGCTAGACGAACCATTAGGCATCATTTTAAAGAAAGTCCAACGACTGCTGTAAGAAATGTTGCCAAAACATTGGATGACAAGACAAGAAATTATGCTTATGAGTGGGAAAGAATATCCAATTTGCACAGAGATAGTGGAGTTTACAGGAAGATTTCAGAATTCATAGGTGAAAAAGATGGTCTTTTAATTGATTTGGGATGTGGAACGGGAAATTTTCTTACACAATGGAGTAAAACTCCAGCAGTTGGGGTTGATTTAAATGGTTATTGTTTGCAGTTAGCTGAAGATAAACTTAAAGCCAAATGGCAAGTAGATAGGTACTCTGACTCTACACTTGAATTTAACAGTAAAATTGGGTTTGAGCTTAAACCACTACCAGCACATTTGAGAAGAGGTTACACCCTTCTTTTAGATGACATTACAAAACTGCATATAACCGAGAAAATGCTTGCAGAGGGCGAAACAAAAGCAGATATAGTTACTTTCATGCTATGGGGAAGTTATGACGTATTTAAGGGCACTCATTTTCTGGACGAAGAAAGGACATCATACGAAACGAATTCTTCGGCGGAACTTTCTAAGAAATTGGTTTATGAATTACCTAGAATTCTTAAGAATGAAGGAACATTTTATTTGGGAGTAAGAATTGATGATGGGATTATGAAAGCACTTGGACAGGTGGGAATTAGCATGGAAAAAATGTTTGGAGTCATTGCAAAAGACAAAGGAGAAGTTCAAAGAGTTGCGACAATTGAACTCCCACAAGAAAATGGTGGAAGCTTAATACAAGTAAGACATCTTATTTTTAATCAAAACGAACAACAAAATGTTTTGGGTTTAGCAGAAATTAAAATTAAATATTAAGCTTTTTACTTCTCCACAATCTCCCCGTAACCAATCAGCCTGAACCTGTTGCCAATCCTTCTGGAAATTGTAACCCTTTGCCCTGCATCGGCGCAAACAGGCAATTTCAGCCTGCATTTTATCTTATTCTTTTTCAGCTCTATTACAATGCCGACGGTAGCAGCTGAGTTTACGTTAAGCATAAGGGACTCTGACATCTTGATGGGCTCGACGCTTAAACCCTCTTTTGTGCCAACAACCCTCTGCAATAAATGAACATCCAAAATCAGTTCATTCCATACTTTTGGAAGTTTTCCTGGCAAGCCGACCACAGAGCCTGTCAGCTGGTCTGACTTCACAATCGAGGGGTCAAGGGAAGTAAGCACCCCGACTGAGCCGCCCGGCCCGACTTCCTCTAAATTTATGCCGCCAGAATTGAGGCTTACTATCCTCGTCGCCAGCGGCTTCCACACCTGCTGGTTTTTCTCGACTAAAGTGCGTCCTGGCCTTATCTCCACCATATCATTCACTTTTAATGTGCCCTGCTTCAGGCTTCCTCCAAGAACCCCTCCAACCATCTTGCCATGGGTTATTCCGGGCTTGTTTATGTCAAAGCTTCTTGCAACAAGCATTATGGGTTCCTTGCCTGAGTCCCTTGCAGGCGTAGGGATACTCTCCTCAATCGCCTTTATAAGGTAGCCAAGCCCAACCCTGTGCTGGGCTGAAATCGGAACTACGGGCGCATTTTCAAAATCAGTCCCCTTCAAAAATTCCTTTATTTGCCTGTAATTTTCAAGTGCCTGCTCCCCGCTTGCCAAATCAACTTTGTTCTGTATGATAATGACGTGCTTGACTCCTATAATCTGAAGCGCCATCAAATGCTCCCTTGTCTGGGGCTGCGGGCATTCCTCGTTTGCAGCGACGAGAAGCAAGGCGCCGTCCATTATAGTCGCGCCCGAAAGCATTGTCGCCATCAATGACTCGTGCCCAGGAGCATCAACAAAGCTGACTTTTCTCAATGGGATTGTTTCAGAGCCGTCAACAGGGCATTTTTCCTTTGTAGTGTAGGCTCTTGCGCCTTCACATTTCTCGCATTTCCTGAATATGACATCAGCGTATCCCAGCCGTATAGTGATGCCGCGCTTAAGCTCTTCAGAATGAGTGTCTGTCCATTTGCCGCTTAACCGCTCAAGAAGGGTTGTTTTTCCGTGGTCAACATGCCCAACCATGCCTATATTAAGGGCTGGCTGCGCCTTAACTTCTTCCTGCAACTCTTGCTGCTGCTCATCTTTTTTCTTTCTAGCCATGTTTTAATTAGCGGTTCGCTAATATTATTTCGAAATTATATTGAATCTGCTTTTGACACCATTTATGATTTTAAAATCTGCTCTTTTTTCTCTTCCTTGGCTTCCTTCTTTGCTTCTTTGTGCTCTTTCAATTCCTTCTTTTCCTCTTTTGCCTCGGCTTTCCCCTGCTTTTCCGCATTCTCAGGGACTCCAAAAATTTCTGCAAGCTTCTTAGTGCCTTGCTTCGTGACTTTAAGGTTTATCTGCGAAATCCTGTCGTGTATCTTGTGCCCGCACACTGTTTTTTTCTTTTTGATGCCCTTGCCTGCGCCGCCAAACCCGACTCCGCCGTAAATCACAAGCTTTTTCCTCAAGCCGAGAATTCCCTTCCTCATCGGAAAGCCGCAATAGTCAGAGCCTCCGGTTATCTGGAGCCCATATCCTCCAAGCTCAATCGCGTCGCCTTTTATGCTCTCCCCTATGTTCAAGCCGATAAACGGCTTTGCAGTGCTGTCCTTTACCTCTTTTTGGAATGTCCGCCCTGTCGAAGGGTCTGAAATGCAAAGTTTAAAGCTGACCATTTTTGCCTCCTGTCCCATTATGTATTATCATAATCAGATAAGGAAGTGAACAGTGCTTAATTTAAATAGTTTTGGGATTATGTTTTGGCTTCAGGAGCAGGAAATTGATTTGCAATTGCCGGGCTTGCTTTATTTCCTAGAATTTTGCCGTCGAAATGCCTGCGATGTATCCCTCATGGTAGCCGGAATGCCCGTCGATAAGCACAACAAGCCTTTTTATGTAGTAAAACGCAGCCAGCATCAGTGCAAAGGGCACTGCATTCATCCAGCCGCTGAAGTTGAATGAGAACATTGCAAACGGGAAAAGCATTGCCGAGAACAAAAGCAGCAGCGCCATCAGCAGGCTGTTGAGTATCCTTGTGCACTTTTTTATGTTCCTCGAGCTGTCCACGTTGGTAAGTATGACTGAAAGCGTGCGGTGTATCTCCCTAATCCTGTTCCATGTGATTTTCAGCAGGTAAGCCATCAGCATGGCGCTTGCCGCATAAAATGCATACAAAACAAAGGGGTGAAAATTAAGCCCCACTAAAGCGGACATCCTCCTTAAGGTAAAGAAAACAAACATAGCCAGGACCGCGAGCATGAAAGCCATTTTTGAGTCTGCCCTGAGCTTTTTTGTGAAGAAGTTCTCTATTTCAGTCTGGTCAAAAAACTTCCTCATGTAGTTTGAAAGCCTCTCCAGCTTCAGCTTTGTTTTCAGCGGGACTCTTGAGCTCATGGAGTTGGATATACTCTCGCTGTAGTTTATGCCAATGGACATCAGCACCGCGCTGATGAAGATTATAGAGGCTGTTATTGTAACCAAGTCTATGCCAAGCGAGAATTTCTCGCTTTCTTTTGCAACCAGCAGGGAGAACTCCCCGACAGACATCATTGCAATGCTTGAAAAGAAAGGCTGCTCGTTCCTGAAGTTTGCCAGCAGCATAGTCAAAAATCCTATTGCTATGAACCTTGAGATAAGCACGGTAAACATCAGGGCTGCGATGAGCGCAAGATTCAGCTCAATCGCCCTGAAGTCAACCATAGTGCCCATGGATATAAAGAACAGCGACGAGAAAATCAAGGCATACGGCTGTATGGCTTTCCCGTATTCTTTAGCATTCTGCAGCGACGCTATGAGGCTGCCTGCCAAAAATGCGCCTGCCGACGGCGTCAGCCCAAGCGAGAATGCAAAGTAGCTGAACAGGGAACCTATCCCCAGCGAGAGGAAAATCAGCACAGATTCGTCGCTGCTGTTTTTCAGTATTAAGCTTACCCCGTGCTTCAGAATCTTGATCGTGATAAAATATGCGAATATCAGGATTGCAAGTGAAAATATTATGTGCTCAAACGTTGATATCACGCTTGTGCCAGGATCCTTTACTGCTGAGAAGAATGTAAGCGCTATGACTGCTATTATATCTTCTATTATCAGCACAGCAATCAGCAGGGGAACTTCCTTCCTGCTGAACATCTCCTTCTGTTCAAGCACTTTCACGACAACAATCGTGCTGCTGAACGACAATATGACTCCTGTAAACAGGGCAACTTTTGCGCCGAATCCCAGCAGCAAAGCAGTTTCATAGCCAAAAAAAAGGACAATAGCAAATTTCAGAAGCCCTATTAGTATAGATCTTGCACCGATCTTCATAAGCTTTGATATGTCAAACTCCAGCCCTATGATGAATAATATGAGTATTGCGCCAAAGTCAGCCATCATGCTTATCATTCCGGCGTCCTGGACAAGATTGAGAAGATTCGGGCCTATTACGGCGCCTACAAGCAGCAAGCCGAATACAGCCGGCTGTTTGAATCTGGCAGCTATAACTCCGCCTGCTATAGCGCATAAGAAAAGTACTCCTAAGCTAATCAATTCTGTTGCCAATTTAACACTCTTGTGTTGAGTCAGATAAATAAAACTATCAAGCCCAACGATTTTTTACTTAATTTTCTATATTGGTATACAAAAATGTATATTAATAGCCTTAAAATGTAAGTTACTTATATTTAAAGCTTTCGGTTGCTTATATGCAAAATAATATGATTAAATTATTTGCTATATGGAAATAAATATCTCTATGAAGTTCTAGGTATATTTCCCAAAAACTATTTAACCTACCTAGAATATTGACAAGCCATGGACAAGCAGAAGCCTTTTTTTAAGAAATACGAGATGCCAGTAATAATTGTTGTAGCATTGCTCCTGATTTATTTGATTGTGGTGTTTAATCAAAAGATAAATTTCCTGCTGGGCAATGAGCTGATAGTAAGCCTTAACCCTCCTGAAAAATCACTCATAATGCATTACGGCGACAAAAGCAGGATTGGCTTTGATGTTTCAATTGGCAATGCTGCGTACTGCAAAGCGTCATGCTCCTATTCTTTTACCGACAGGAGCGCGAACAGCGTAATTGACAAAGGCGAGTTTATTCTTAAGAGCCAGCAGCATATTGCAAAAAGCTATGAAGTCAGCGTCAAAAGGCTCGGCTCCGGGCAGGATATTTACAGCTTTGATGTCCAATGCCGCAGCATACGCTCTTTCCTTTGCCTGACAAGAGGCGATGAAAAATCAAGGTCTTCTCTGGTAACCCTAAACTATGACCTTACAGAAACCGAAAAGGAGCTTAAAAAAACCCTGGGGCAGAATGTCACTGAACTGCTTGAGCAGCTGGCTGCTTCTGATGTTATGCTGCAGCAGCTGAGCCAAAAATATTTTGAACTGGCTCACAAAGCTAACCTGCTTAATTTATCAAGCCGAAAGGCGGAAATCGACGATGCTTACGGCAAAACAAGGCTATCCATAGAGAACCTCAGGAGCGTCTGGTCGGTTGAAAACTATACAAAATTAAGCAAGATGTTTAATGAAAGCTTTTTTGCAAGCCTGGACAATATCAAAAAATCGATAGATGGCATGGATAAAGACATCGACAATGTTATTTTGCTGCATAACGAATTATTGTCAAGATTGGGGGAGATGGGCAGGAACCTGAATGAATTGAATGAATTTATAAGCAGCCTCGAAGGCAATAAGGTGCTAACTGAGTTTTCAATTAATATTGCCGGCTTTGATAACGTGTCATCATCGATGACAAACAACACCTTTGAAAGCTACGGCAAAATCGGGGCTGATATTGACAGCCTCGTGAAACAGGAGATGTTGTTAATTGAGAGGACAAAAGCCCCTGCCATAGAGATGTTCTTCAGCCTCGGGCAAGCTTTAAAGGGGGGGAAAGACCTCCTGTGCAGCCTGAAGCAGGACTGCAAAGAAAACATTACCCTAGGCAATGTAATAAAAAACAGCGGGGAATTTGCGGAAAGGCATCCTGACTCGCTGCAGTTAAAGCAAGCCTGCAGCGCATTGAGCGCACTGGAAGAAGAATACCTGCGCACAAGAAACGAGTCATTGGCGGTCATTGAAGAAAAAAGGATAAGCTTTCCTTCAGACAACAGATTTTTGGAATTGGCTGACAGCTTCAGGGAAAATGAGCTGAGGAAGATAAACAATTCTTACTACGAGTCGCTCGAAAAAGCAAAATCGGGGAATAAGACCGATTTTGAAATTATACGAATTGCAGAGCAGGTGCTGCCTAAAAACATAAGCAGCATCATGGCTTTGGATTATAATGAGTCAATAAACATTTCATTGTACCTTTTATCAAAAATCAATGCATCCGGCCAGATATCGCGATTGATGGAGAAATGCTCAAGCCTAGGCAAGCCTGCGAGAAGCCTTGGCAGTTTCAATTTTGAGCTGATAAGCCTAAACATATCCTACAACCTTACTTCAAAAATAGACACGAACCTGTCTGACAATCCGCCGATTTGCTGCATATTCAGCAAATGCCAGCGGTGCTGCGTGGACGAAAGCTGCAAAAACGACCCGAAGACATTTCCGGTCATATTCCTGCACGGGCACTCCCTTGCAAAGGACAATTCTCCTGAATTTTCCCTTGACTCATTCGACAAGCTCCAGTCGCGGCTTCAGGACGACGGCTACCTGAATGCCGGCATTGTCTCGCTGTACTCCAGGAACGAGCAGCTTCAAAAGGGCATATGGGGCTTGTCAGGCAGGCCTGTAAGCGTCAAGGCAAGCTATTACTATGATGCATTCAAGAAAGAGGACAAGTACATAGTCGTGCCGACAAAGAGCGAAAGCATCGATACATACGCCCTGAGGCTGAAAGACATAATGGAGCTCGTAAAAGAAAGAACAGGCAAGCCCAAAGTTAACATAATCGCCCACTCAATGGGCGGCTTGGTGGCAAGAAGGTACATCCAGATTTTTGGCGCAGGAGATGTTGACAGGGTTATTATGATTGCGACCCCAAACAAAGGAATTTCAGGCCCGATAGGGGATTACTGCAGCCTGGTGGGCGAGAACAGGGAATGCAGTGAAATGCAGGAAAACAGCCTTTTCATCAACAAGCTGAATGACCCCTTAAGCCAGCCGTCAAATCTCAAAATTTATGCAATAATCGGGCAGGGCTGCAAAATGAAGCTGGGAGACGGAGATGGAATTGCCCTGTCAAAAAACGCGGAGATGGAAAATGCCGAAATATTCAAAATAAACGGCACCTGCAGCAGCCTATTTGGAGAAAACCTCCACACAGAAATCCTCAACATAGACAAATATCCTGAGACTTACAGCATAATCAAGGAGATACTAAACAGGTAATTCTTCAGCCCTTTTTCAGGTAGACCGTCCTTGTAGGGAAGGGTATAGTTATCTTGTTCCTGTTGAGGGCGCTGTATATTGCTGTTGTGGCAGCATCTTTTGCCTCTATTTTTTCATTTATGGACTTAACCCAGAAATGCGCCTTGAACTTAAGCGCGAACTCACCCATTTCGGCAAAAATAATTACAGGTACGGGCTCTTTCAGCACATAGTTTATTTTTTTTAATTCATCAAGCGCGATTTTCCTGGCTTTTTCAGGCTCAGAGCCATACTTGACGCTGAAGTCAACAGTGGCTCTTGTTATCGGCAGCGGCTTGTGGTAATTGTATATCTTGGAGTCGGCCAGCTTGCCATTCGGAAGTATAATCAGGTCACCATCCCTGCTTTTTATTTTTGTGCTTCTCAATCCTATGTCGGTTACCTTGCCCTCTGTGCCATCCTCGAGCCTTATGAAATCATCAACTGTAATGCTCTTGTCGACAATAAGGGATATGCCGCCAAAAATGTTGCCGAGAGTGCTCTGCAGGGCAAAAGCAACTGCAATACCCGCAATCCCGAGGCTTGCAAGCAAAGGCGCAACTTCAATTCCCCAAATATTAAGTATAAAAATCAGCCCTATAAGGCTCAGCGTTATTCTGGAAAACCTCTGGAACAGAAGCACAACCTCGTCATCAACCTTTGATTCGGTTTTTGCGGCGAATTTACTGCCCCAGTTTATTATAATTATGTCGAAAATGACAATGAATATGTAAGCAATCAGCACAATAATCAGCGATGCCAGGATATGCCCGAATATGTCCAGAATGTACGGCTTCACCTTGTGCGGGATTATTGAAAGCCTAAGCCCAAGAATTATCAGTATAAGTGATATGGGCTTGTTTGTTTTGGAGACTATCAAGTCGTCCAAGTTGGTTTTTGTCTTTTTGGTGAGCTGGAGTATTACCCTCTGGGAAATAAATACGACAAGCTCCGACAATGCATAAAAAACCAGGAGTATGATGACAGAATGGAGGTACTTGTTTGGGGTAATATTGTCGAGCAATTCGAGAACCATGAAAAATGAATATCAAAAGACCTATTTATAGTTTTCGAAAGCCAAAGATGAGAGACTCATTGCTTGATATTTTTATTGCCAGTAAGCTGTATCGTACAAGAGCAAGGAAGCTTCTTCGAGGCCCTTTCAAGCGCCTGCTTTGCAATTTCAAGGTTCTGCTTGTCAACGCTTACCTGAAAAATTGCCTGCCCCTTTTTTATTCTTGCAGCCAATCCAATCGGCTTGCCGAATGAATGTGCCATGCCGGAGCTGAACCTGTCAGCGCCTGCTCCCGATGCAAGGGCATGCTCCCTGAGAACATGATAAGGGTAGACTTTGACTTTTAGGTGAAACCCGTTCAAGCCAAGATGTGTTTCCAGCAACTTGTTTGAGGTTTGTCTTGCGCTTTCCAGCGCATTGTCCCTTATCTGCAAATCCGACTTTGAGAGTAGGTTTAGGGTATAGCTGAAATCCTTGCTTGCGTCGCCTGTGTCGAACCTAACTACCTTAACGTTCGGAGTCATCTTTATGTAAGACTTTGCCTTGAATTTTGACGTCCTTGTGTAGGGCCTTTTAAGCCTCCTGTAAGAAACAAATGTCCTTAGTCTTGCCATACCAAACAGAATTTTTCACTGATTTTTAAAGGTTGCTATTGAATTGTGCAATTTAGAAAAGTTTATAAATTAGTTGTGTAATTTAATAAAATATAACCCGATTGCATAAAAAAGAGGTGTGTGAATGCTTAATAAAAGGGCTTCTTTAGAAATTTCAATACAGGCTATTGTTATTGTCGTGCTGGCTATGACCCTTCTGGGGCTCGGGCTTGGCTTTATAAGGGGGCTGTTCGGGAAAGTCGGCGAGATAGGCGGCGATGTTACTGATCAGGTGAAGAATAAGGTTCTGGAAGACCTGATTTCAGGCGACAAAAAGGTTGCATTTCCAAAAACCCAGATTGAGCTTGGCAAGGGGGAATCCACTATCCTGACTGTAGGCGTAAGAAACAAAAAGGATTCAACACTTAGCTACAAGCTCAGGTTCACGCCTGTTTCCTTCATACCGGCTTCAGGCACACAGGGAGGGACATTCCAAATCGAGAATCCACAATGGTTCCAGACGGCCCAGCCGCCAAACGGCTACAAGCTGGCTTCGGCAGAGGCTGATGTGAAAAACCTAAGGCTGAAAATACCAACCGCGACTCCTGCAGGCTCGTATGTTTTAAACTTTGAAGTGACTGATGAAAGCGTAGGAGTGGCGGACCCTGATTATATTTACGCGCAGAAAGACTTTTTTATAGTTGTAAAGGGATGAAACAATGAAAAGAAGGCTATCGGAGCAGCAGGAATTTGAGATTATGAAAATGGTTTTGGACAAGTTCCTCTGGCTGGGGTTTGGAATAATGGCTTACGGGCTTTACCTGATGTATAATGACACCACGCAGGCAGGGCTGTCGTGGATAATTGCAGGCGCGGTAATCCTGTTCATATTTTCATGGATTGTAGTCAAAGAGTATGAGATCATAAAATAGCTGCTTCTTTGGTTTTGCTGATAATTTTCATTTTTCACAAACTTTATATATAAGCGGAGCAACAGCAAAAATAGTCATGAATCATGATGAGGAGCGGTTTGAAAAAAAGCTAAAGAAGTTTTCTGTTTTGAAGCAATGCCCGAGGTGCAGGCAGCTGGCGCTGGCTTTCGAGGGCAATGCCGTGCGCTGCTCAAACTGCGGCTACGAGGAAAAAATGCCCAGCTTAAGGGAGTGAGTGACAATGCATTTCAAGGATCAGAGGGTGGGCGTGTTTGTCGATGTGCAGAACATGTATTACTCTGCCAAAAACCTTTACAACGCAAAGGTTAACTTTGCGCAGATACTGAAGGCTGCGGTTGGCAACAGGAGCCTTATAAGGGCAATCGCCTATGTAATAAAGGCAGATGTCAAGGAGGAGCAGAATTTTTTTGATGCGCTGGAAAAAATCGGCTTTGAGGTAAGGGCGAAGGATCTGCAGATTTTTGCAGGAGGCGCGAAAAAGGGCGACTGGGACATAGGATTGGCGATGGACACGATTGAGCTGGCGCCCAAGCTTGACACTATTGTTATTGTGAGCGGCGACGGCGACTATGTGCCTTTGGTTCAGCACCTGAGGCACGCGCTCGGCTGCAGGATTGAGGCTATTGCATTCGGGAAATCCAGCTCCTCGATGCTGAAGCAGGAATGCGACTCTTTCATAGACATGGACATTGACAGAAGAAGGTACCTGATTTTCAGGTAAGCTCTAAAATTCAGCAATAGCTCCTAATAAAATGCTGGACTTGACAAAAGACACTTTCGAAGGCGAAATTTTGAAAAGCGGGCTCCCTGCCCTTGTTGATTTCTGGGCGCCGTGGTGCGGGCCGTGCAGGATAGTCAGCCCTGTCCTTGAAAAGCTGTCAAGCGAGTATGCAAACAAGCTGAAATTTGCAAAGCTGAATGTTGATGACAACCAGGAGATTGCAACGCAGCACGACGTGAGAGGGATACCGTGCATGATAATATTCAGCAGGGGAAAGGAGGTCGACAGGATAATAGGTGCTTACCCCGAGGCGCAGCTCAGGAGCAAGATAGACCTGATTTTAACTAAGGCGTAATTAGAGTTACTTTTAAGTAGTTAAAAACAAAAAGTTTAAAAAGGAGAGTGCTTGCAGAATGAACAGCCTAAACCCGTTTTTGGAGCCAAATGATGCTTTTGACTTTGAATTTGAGGCAATGGTGCTTGAGAGGAACAGCAGGGAAGCGGATTTGCTGATTAAGAGGGGCTACAGGATTAAAAAGCCCGTATGGGGCGGGCTTATCGCATCTTAAGATGTACAAGGCAAAATTGTCAGAAGAGGACAAGTGGAACATACATTCTGAAGGTTATCATAGCTCCAAATATGCAGGCTCCCCACCGGACAGGAAAGACGACAAAAAGTACCACGAGCAAAAATACGGCCCCGGGGGAAAAGACCCCTCGTCAGACTACATGAGAAAAGAGGAGCAGAAAGAGAAAGATGAAAAAAAGGCTACTGACGCTTTTGACCTTGAGGAAGAGAAAAAGGAAAAAGAAGCGATAGATGAGAAAGAGATACCGTTCAAGGCTGCAAGGATGGTATTTGAAGAGGGCAGGGAAGAAGCCAGAAATGCCCCTAAAAAAAAGGATGCAAAAACAATCGAGGACGCAATCAAAAAGGCAGTCGAAGACGAGAAGAAAGTAATAATGATGGACAGCTAAGATGGGATTTACATTTACACCTATAGCAAAATTCCTGATGATTCTTATTCTGCCGTTTCTGCTGTTTCTGCTTGTGCTGAACCTCATGAGTTTTGACAGCTCGTTTTATCAAAAAAAATTTTCAGAATACGGTGTGCAGCAGAATGTCCCGAATGCTTTTTCACTGCACGAAAAGGTGATGAATTTCATAGGCGGAAAGAGCAACGAGCTTCCAAACGAATTTAACGAAAGGGAAAGGCTGCACCTGCTTGATGTCAGGAATGCCGTCAGAATATCAACCCTGCTGCTTTACGCCCTTACAGCCATGTTCATACTGCTGCTCATAGCCTCGGCATTAATATTAAAAGTCAACCATTACATAATAAATTTCGTCGGCAAGGTCCTTTTTTTCGGCGGCATTTTGACAATAGCTCTTGCAGCAATATTGTTTTTTCTGATAAGCTTCGGCTTTTCATCAACATTCGAGTCGTTCCACAGGCTGCTGTTTGAGCAGGGAACATATTTGTTTGATCCTGCAAAAGAGATGATTGTAAATTTGTACCCCGAGCAGCTGTTTATGGACTTGGGCTTAAGGATATCAAAAGGCGTCATGCTGGCGTCTGCATCCATAATCCTGATAGGCGCTGTCATGGCATTGAAGTCAAAAAGCAAAAAGAATAAAAAGATTAGATAAAAACATTAAACTTGTAAAAGAATGAAAAAAATAATTACGATAATCTTGATGCTAATTTCTTTAGATATTTTACTTGTTAATGCACAGGAACTGGCAAGATATGAATTTGATGAAATTAAAGTTGTTTATGCAGCGGAATTTGTGGCAAAACCAGTTAGTGTAAATCCGGATAATTGGCTACTGCAGATTGCGGGCGGAGTTGATAAGGACGTTAAAGTCCTTTATGGGATTGTAGAACTTAAAAAAAATGGAAAAATCGAAATAACAGAGGAATTTATAAGAGTTGAAGGTGAAGGGGGCTTTGAAAGGTTCTTGCTAAATAGCTGGAGCTTGCATCTAGAAAATCAACTTAAATTTCCAATATCTGGTGAAAGCCTTTATGAAGTAGATATGTCCACATTAAAAGAAGCGGGGGACCCCGACAAAAAAATAAGAATTGATATTAAATTTTCTGGCGACACCCAATCTTTCTTTTGGTCAGCTAAAAAAATCGTAGATGCTAATGTGGTGAAAGATTTTACACCACCTATAAAATCAATATCCCTATATACTAGATTTAAAGAAGGACAAAAATATGCTATTTTATTATCAGCTCCTGAATCTGGAGAAAAGGATAAGCAGTACGCAAATGCCATAATACAAACTATTGGAAAAGAGCAAATCATAAAAGAAGGTGAGCCTTGTGATGTCACGTCAAATAGTGAACTTAGCATGTGCTTCAATTACTGCAGTTCAATCAACGAGGCTTGGGCTGCAACTTGCGATGGTAATTTATGCGGATGTGTAAAACCTTTAGGGGAGTCTTCTGCGACAAAATCAGAACCACAACAACAAGTTCCTGCACCAACCTTGCAAAAAATTTACTTTATTGCAGATGATTATGGACCTGCAAGCGATATAATCCTGATTGCAAATCTCACAAAAGATTTAGAAAGCGAAATAGGTAACAACTATGAAACCAGATTAAAAAGTGAGGTTACAATTGCGGAATTTAAAAATAAAGTCAGTGTTTTTGTTTATGCTAACCAAGTATTGGTTATAATAGGAGAAACTTCCTCAGAAAATGACAAGCTTTTAGCTGAAAAAATTTTATCTTTGTTAAAAGATAAATATGATATAATTGCAACAAAAAAAATAAGCTCAGAAATTAAAAATGAAGATTTAATTAAGGAGATATAATAACAGACTATTTTACGATAAACCGAATAGTCAAAATCTTGGACAATACAAAACAAATGAAAAAAACTATATTAATTGGTTTTGTAATAGCTTTGGCATTATTTATTAATGGATGTGAAACTGATAAATGTAAAAATGTATCTTGTAATGATAATAATCTCTGTACTATTGATTCATGCAATTCTAATACTGGTTCTTGTTTATATGAAGCAAGAACTTGTCCGCAAGGTCAAAAATGCAATACAGATACCGGAAATTGTGGAGCCTTAGGAGTAATTGACGAGATAGAGAATGCTATCAGGGAAAAATTAAAATAAGAGGTACATACTAAATGGCAAAAATGCAGCAGTTGATAGCAGCAAACTGGAAGATGAACAAGACAATTAAGGAAGCTGTTTCTTTTATTAGTGAATTTAAAAAATTAATTAAAAATATAAAAAATGTTGAAATTGTAATCTGCCCTCCTTTTACTTCATTGCAAGTTGTTTCTAATGAATTGAAAGGCAGTAACATTGATTTAGGCGCCCAAAACATGAATTTTGAAGATTCAGGAGCCTATACCGGAGAAATCTCGCCCTTGATGCTGAAGGAAATCGGCTGCGAATATGTTATTCTGGGGCATTCAGAGAGAAGGGAATCTGGCGAAAATGACAGTTTAATCAACAAAAAGGTTATTGCTGCCTTAAATCACGGCTTGAAGCCCATTTTGTGCGTTGGCGAGACATTTGAGCAGAGGCGGCACGGCGGGACTGAGGACGAGCTTGAAGACCAGTTGCTGAAATGCCTTAAAGATGTCGCCAATCCCAAGGGGCTTGTTGTCGCCTACGAGCCTGTTTGGGCAATCAGCAGGGGCAATCCAAGCCAGAAAGCTGCAACAAAGGCGGATGCAGAAGATGCTCACCTATTCATAAGAAAACTTCTTGAGGGAATGTACGGCGAAGAAGCTGCAAAGAATACAAGAATTATTTACGGCGGCTCGATGAAGCCCGAAAATGCAAAAGAGCTTTTGGCAATGCCCAATATTGACGGAGGCCTGGTCGGGAACGCCTCTCTAGACGCAAAAAGCTTTGCCGAGATTGTTGAGGCTGTGGGGTAGCCTAAGGCACATCCACATATAATTTCTGCACGTTTGAGTAGAGACTGCCGTCAGCAGCCTTGATTTCAACATTGAAGATGTAGGTGCCTGAAACTGCGCTTGGCGGAACCTGAATGGCAATCCCAAGGGTTTCCTCCTCATTCTTGCCTATAAAAACATCCCTTTCCTTGGGATTCCATACGAGATTTTCTGCCCTTAGTTCAACCTTGTTTTTTGTGTAGCCCCGGATATTGGGCCTTGAGACTGCTATTAGAAAATGCTGCCCGTCAATTATGTTTATTATTTTGACTCCAAAAGTGTCCCACTTCCCCCTGCTTATTGTTTTCCTGTCTGTGCCTATGCAAACCCTGTCAGAGCCCTCGCAAACCAAATCGCCTATTATCTCATCAAGCTGCTCTGTAGTTATTTTTTCTATATCTATTGCCTCTCTGGAAAGCTTGGATATAAACCTGACTCCAAAGCCGAATATAACTATTGAGATTATGAGTATGACGATAAAATTAAGCGACAGCTCTATAGCTCTTTTGCCAAGCATTTTATCCACTTCTCACAAAGATAACGGGCTTGGGAGGCGCTGTAAAAGACGCCCTGACTATCTCGTCTGTGTATATGCCTGTGCCGTTTGCGGCTCTGCTGCTGAGCACTTTCTTTTTGTAGACATAGTCTATCACATACCTTAAGCCGCCTGCCTCCTCTGCTTCCTGCGGCCTGTAATTCAGGTTAATAGGCACCCTTATCGTTGCCCGGTCACCAATTTCATTGAGAGTGCTGTCAAGCTCCTGCTCTGAAATAAGCTGCTCGGTCCTTGTGTACTCGCTGCTGAGCAGAAGCCTTATCTTTGTAATCCTTACGGGCAGTATGACGTCAGCAGCTGCATTGTCTATGGATAATGTGAATTCAAAGCTGTCCTTCTTCACGTCAAACGGCTTTGGGTATTTGATGACAGAACTTGCCTTCAAGATACCTATGTCAAGCGTATCCAAAAAGTTCTGCTGGATTACATCATTTTTGTCAACTCCCAAAACACATTGGCTGTCGGCATTGCACAAATAGCGCACGTATGCCGCATCTTCAAGCCTTGAGCCGATTTTTACCTTGCCCTTGCCTTCGCATTTCCCGTAATCCTGGGGGCAGGTGCACGAGTTGCCCGGCTTCCCGTCTTCAATGCTTTCATTAACCCTGTTGCCGCAGCAGTTCTGCTTCAGTGAATAATCACATTTTTTATCCTCGCATTTTGCCGCAAAGCAGGTTCTTGGGCTGCAGTCAGCGCTTGTCTTGCACTCGGGCTTTGAGCAGCCGCTTATGGCTATAAGCGCGATTGCAAAAAATAAGAATAACACAATATGCCTTCTTTTTATTTCAATCATCTCCTTTTGGATTATTCTTATCAAGCTTATATAAATAGATTGTGGAAAATTAACATGACTGCCATAAGTTCAAATTTCAGAAACATTTATATAAACAGGATAGCAGGAACAAATAAAAAAGAGGTGGTATGTATGCTGTGCAACTGCAACTACAACAAAACCAAGCTTCTTTACAAGCTGACAAAGGCTGTGGGCTTTATCGAGAAGCACGCCCTGCATGATGCGGAAAAGGACAACCATCCATTATGCGCAGAGGAGTACAAGGAGCTGAAGCATGATCTGCAGAGGCATATTGAGAAGCTGAGGGCAGCGATTGAGGGCCTGTCAAGGGAGGGAAAATTCGGGTAAGCAAATAAGACATCCTGTTTGATTTTGTTTTAAATTTTAGTATATAGGGCTGTCATTATTTTTCAGAAAACCTTTTAAATCGCCCTGAAATCTTGGAGTTCTCTCGGGCCCATAGCTCAGCCTGCACTCGTTTTTGGCCAAGCTTTTTGCTTGCAAAAAGGTTGGGGCAATTAGAGCACCTGACTCTTAATGCAAAAAGAAATCAGGGGGTCAGGGGTTGAAATCCCCTTGGGCCCATTTCTTATCCGTGCAATTGAAAATTGCACTTGTTTCCGCACTCAACTGGCGGAACAGTTGGTTCGACACCCACTTGGGCCCATTATTTCTGTTATCTGCTGACAAGCTTCTGCAAAACTTCATAAGCCTTCATTGAATCACTCTTGCTCAAAATAAATGCCAGCTCCGTCATTGTCGAGACAATTTCGTAAATGTTGATGTTCTCCCATGCAAGCCTCCTGACTGTGTCGAACACGATCCCGGGAGTATGGAGAAAATCATCCGAGGTGAATATGATAGTCAATGAAACAAGCCCCTTTTCCTTGTTCAATATTTTCTCCCCGGAAAGGAATTTCTCCAGATTTTGCATGTATTTTTCATTTATTATTACGCTCACCTGGTTGTTGCCTACAATTACATTAAGCGTGTCTCCTCTCTCAAAATTCACCAAATTGTGGATGTTTTTTAATTTTGCAAGAAGGGTATTCGACTTGATGACTGTAAAATCGCAGATATTGGACTTCATTATTATTTCTCCCGCATAATTAAAGGATTTTGTCTTCTTCCTGTGCCCTGCAATCTCCTCGGCGTACCGCCTTATTGCCATTACAACAGCAGCCTGCTTGACTTTACTGCCGAGCTCCTTTTCCACTCTTGGCACCATATTCTCCGCCAAATTCGCTATGCTTATTATGCCGTTTCCAAGCGCTTCCTCTACAAAAGGCTGCTCGCTTACGATTTTTTTCACGATGTGGCTTACGGTGGGCATAACAATAATATTTCAAAATGTTATTATAATAACACAATGTTTATATAGGGTATATTTATACCTTTCGGTACATGAACATCGCAATAATAGGCTACGGGAAAATGGGGCGGGAAGTGGCAAAGGCTGCCAAATCAAGGGGCATCAATGTAGTTTCGACTATAGACCCAACTGAATCCAGCGCGAGCCACAGGGAGATAAGTAAAGAGAAAAATCTCAAAATTCAAAAAAAACATCGTGGTTGGCACGACAGGATGGCATGATGAAATTGATGAAGCCAGAAGCATTGTCAAGAAAAGCGGCATAGGGCTTGTGTATTCATCAAACTTTTCAATTGGCGTTAATATATTTTTCAGGATAGTGGAAAATGCGGCAAAAATGATGAACAAACTGGAGGAGTACGATGTTTACGGGTATGAACTGCACCACAGCAAAAAAATTGACAGCCCAAGCGGAACAGCAAAAACGATTGGAGATATTTTAGTTAAAAACATAAGAAGAAAGGGCAAGCTGCTGTTTGACAGGGCTGAAGGGAAAATAAGCCCAAACGAGCTGCATTTTGCCTCGATAAGGGCAGGCTCGATTCCGGGCACCCATGTTGTGGGGTTTGACAGCAGCGCAGACACTATTGAATTGAAACATGAAGCAAGGAACAGGGAAGGTTTTGCTGCAGGGGCCTTGATGGCAGCGCAGTGGATAAAAGGGAAAAAAGGATTTTATACGATAGACAATATGATGGAAAGCATAATCGGAGGCAGGCAAGATGTTTAAAGGAGCAATGACAGCAATTGTTACGCCTTTTACTGAAAAAGGCGGTATAGATGAGGGAGCTTTGAGGAATCTTGTGGAATTCCAGATCAAAAACAGGATTGACGGCATTGTGCCCTGCGGCACAACAGGGGAAAGCCCTTTACTTGAACATGGGGAGCATGAAAAAGTCGTAGAAATTGTGGTAGATGCTGCAAAGGGAAAAGTGCCTGTGATTGCAGGGGCAGGCAGCAACTCAACCAAGCACGCCATTGAAATGACTCATGGGGTGAAAGAGCTTGGCGCAAATGCCGCATTACATGTTTGCCCTTATTACAACAAGCCGACACAGGAAGGCTTGTATCGGCACTTCAGCGCAATTGCAAATGCAGTCGATATTCCGATTGTCATCTACAACATACAGGGCAGGGCAGGAGTAAATATGGAAACATCAACCTTGGCAAGGCTTGCAAAAGAGCACTCAAACATTGTTGGGGTGAAGGAAGCGTCTGGAAACGTGTCCCAGATGATGGAAGTTATAAACGATCTTCCAAAAAACTTTGACGTTTTATCTGGAGATGACAATTTGACACTGCCTTTGATGGCTCTTGGCGGCAAAGGGGTGATATCTGTAGCAAGCAACATAATACCGAGAGAGATGCACGACATGTGTGAATATGCATTGAAAGGAAATCTTGAGAAAGCG
>JACOZN010000004.1 GCA_016181305.1 Candidatus Woesearchaeota archaeon | reverse complement strand
ACAAAGAACACATTTGTAATTATCTTTCTTAAATATAGCTTCTCTTACAGAAGGACTGAAATCATCTAATTCTCTAGTCTTTACATAATCTGGACTGTACCTATAAACTCCTTTCTTAATCTTTTGTAGGTAACCAGTTTGGTGCAATTTGCGAATGCCTCTATCAGGATCCCTAAATACTTTACCAGTTCTTTTTAAATATTCGGCAGTAACCCAATCTACAACTTCAGGATGAGGCACATCTCTGTTTGGATTTTTCTTAAAGAATTCCATAAGCATTTCAGATTGAACAACCTCGCTTGCTTTGTTATCTTTTGATTGTTTCAAGGCTATCACTTACATTATTAAATATTTAACCCTCATCAATAATGATGTTCAATTTGGCTTGTGACATTTTTTCTTTTGCTGAATTTAATCTTTTTTCCGCCACTTTACAATATTCTTTTGAAATATCTATATGTATAAAATTTCTATCAGTTTTAGCTGCAACTACAGCTACTGTTCCAGTTCCTCCAAACATATCTAAAATAGTGTTGCTTTTGTAGGAATAGAATTTTACCAGTCTGTATATCAATTCTTCTGGGAATGGCGCGGGATGCCCGTTTCTCTGAGTTTCTGGAGGAATCTGCCAAAATCCATCTGAGAATTTCATAAATTCTTCGGCAGTGATGTCAGAATTTTTTGAGTCGCCTTCCAATTTTGGCTGAAATTTTGAAAAAACTAAAATATATTCCCATGAAGGTACAATATGCGGATTTGCAGGGCTTTTCCAGCTTCCCCAAGCAGTTCTTTTAAGCATTGTTTGCTTATACCAAACTATTTCAGCCCTGAATATCATACCTATTTTTCTTAGCTGGGCTATAAAGTCGTGGTGTATCGGAGTAAAATCCTTTATGCCTGTTGGAGCAATATTCAAGCAAAATCTGCCTCCAGGAACTAAAACTCTTTTTGTTTCTTTCCACACATTATTAAGCCATTTAAGATATTGCTTATACTCCATCTTATCATTATGTTTATCATAGTCCTTTCCTACATTGTAGGGTGGCGAAGTTATTGCTAAATGAACTGAATTAGATGGAATTTTAGCTAATTCCACTAGTACATCCCCATGCTTTATACTATCATATTTGAATTCCATATTGATTATTGTGCATAACTTGGAGTTTATAAATCTTACACAAGAATGTCCAGTGCTTTTTTGTCCAGTGGTACTGCAGTTTATAAATACCTTTAAAAATCACTATATCTTACCCCATATTATGAAATTCGCGCATTTAGCTGACTGCCATATAGGCTCATGGAGAGACCCAAAGCTTAAAGACACAAGCACTTTGGCTTTCTGCAAGGCAGTTGACAAGTGTATCAGGGAAAAAGTGGACTTTATTCTTATTGCAGGCGATTTGTTCAACACATCTTTCCCCAGACTGGACAACCTGAAGACAGTTGTCACAAAATTCAAGCAGCTGAAAGACTTGAACATTCCTGTTTACATTGTGCCGGGAAGCCATGACTACAGCGCATCCGGAAAAACAATTCTTGATGTACTTGAGGAGGCTGGATTGTTTGTAAATGTTTTCAAGGGAAGCGCTGAAAATGGCAAATTAAAGCTGAATTTTACTGTCGACAAAAAAACAGGCGCTAAAATAACCGGGATGCTAGGCAAAAGAGGGGCTCTTGAAAAGTCTTATTACGAAAAATTGATTTTAGATAATCTTGAAAATGAGGGTGGCTATAAAATATTCATATTTCACTCAGGAATTGATGAGCTGAAGCCGAAGGAGATGGAAAACATAATATCGCAGCCGTTGTCATTGCTGCCAAAAGGATTTAATTATTACGCAGGCGGGCATGTCCATATTGTTGATGACAGGCAGATCGAAGGATATGGCAGGATTGCTTATCCCGGGCCTTTGTTCCCGAACAGCTTTGCAGAGCTTGAAAAGCTTGAAAGGGGCGGGTTTTACATTGTTGATGATGGCAAAGCAAGATGGGAGCCGATACAGATTTACAACATTGAGAAACTGCAGGTGGACTGCAATCATAAAAATCCTGATGAAATCAAAAATGCGATTTTAAATCATTTCAAAAATAAAGAACTGAATAACACGGTTGTTTTAATAAGATTAGCCGGAGTTCTGGAAAGCGGAAAGCCAAGCGACATTGATTTCAGGGATATTTTTAATTTTCTTTATGGCAAATCAGCGTATTTTGTCATGAAAAGCTCGCATGCAGTCTCTTCCAAAGAGTTTGAGGAGATAAAGACTGATGCAAGGAATGTTGAGGACATAGAATCGTTTTTGATAAAGGAGCATCTTGGGCAGATTAAGCTTGAGAATTTAAGCCTGGAAAAGGAAGAGGAGCTTATAAAGAATTTGATGAAAATTTTATCCTCAGAAAAACAGGAAGGCGAGAATGTCCACGACTTTGAGAAAAGAGTCAAGGAGGAAGTTGGAAGGGTTTTGGAGATGGAGCTTTAATATCATGAATGATTTATCTTTTATTAACTTCAAATTTTTAAATAAAAATTTGGAATTAAAATATATAAGGAATCCTAAGGAACCTTTTATTGCCGATTCAAGCGTATTAGGTTTTTTGGGAGTTGGTTATATAAATGTTGATAAGCTATTTTTTTCTTTTTCACCTAAAGGAAAGAATGCCCTTATAGCCCATGAGTATTGGCATTATAAATATAATTTTCTTTATGAAATTAAGAAAATTTGGTTAATATTTTGTTTTAATAAAATAAAAAAATTACAAGAATTGGAAGCTGATATTTATGCAGCTAGGAAAATTGGTATAAAACCAACTTTATCCATGCTTAAAAGAATTAAGCAGATGATAAAAGATCGAAAGATAACTTATAATTATAAAACTCACCCACCTATAGAGGAAAGGATAGCCAATATAAGAAAATTAAAACAAATTATCAAATCATCCTCAAAATAATCTCATTAACCTCTTTCGGAGTTGCTTTTCCTTTTGTTTTTTTCATTACAGCGCCCACAATAAAATTCAGTGCTTTTGCCTCTCCTTTCCTGTAGTCTTCAATTGCTTTTGGATTTTCACCAATCGCTTCCCTGCAGTATTTTTCCAATTCTTCAATGTCAGAAACCGCCTCTAATTTTTCTTTTTTCACATATTCCTTGACATCAAAAGGCTTTTCAACCAGCTTTTCAAGTATTTTGGCTGCAACATTGTCTGTTATTTTCTTGTTTTCTACCAATTTCAGCAAGTCAATCATGTGCTTTTCATCAATTTCAGCTTCGTGCAGCTCTTTTTTGTTATAGTTTAAAACCCTGACCAATTCCCTTCTGAGCCATTTTGCCGCCAAAACTGGATTTATTTCCTCTGCAACTTTCTCAAACATTTCTGCCAGTTCCTTTTCTGCTGCAAGGATTTCCGCGTCTTCTTTCTTTAGTTTATGCTTTTCAACAAATTTCCTTACCTTGTCTTGTGCAAGTTCAGGCATTTCTTTTTTGATTTCCTTAAGCCATTTTTCTTCAATATCAACAATTGTCAGGTCGGTGTCAATTATGTAGCCATAATCCTCTTCTGTTTCTTTCTTTCTCAAGGAAAATGTTACGCCATTCTCTGAATCCCATGCCCTAGTTTCCTGCTCAATTTTCTTGTGATGCTTTGCTTCTTCTTTTTGCCTGTTAACCTCATAAACCAAAGCTCTTTCTATCTCCTTGAATCCAGTTATGTTCTTTATCTCAACCCTTGCATAGTTGCTTTCTTTTATTGAAACATTTGCATCTGCTTTTATTATTCCTTCATTTATGTCAAAAATCTCAAGATAGTTAAGCACTGTAATCAACTGCTTCATGAAATCCCTTGCTTCTTCCGGAGACTCAAGTTCAGGCTCTGTCACAATCTCAACAAGAGGATTGCCGCTTCTGTTGTAGTCAACAAGGACATAAGCGCTTTCCTTCATTCCAGCAGGATGAATTAGTGAAGCTGGGTCTTCTTCCATATGGACTCTTGTAATTCCGACTTTTTTCCCCTCTCTTAACTTCAGACTTCCATTTTTTCCGAGCGGGATTTCGTATTGCGAGATTTGATAGTTTTTTGCCATGTCAGGATAGAAATAAGATTTTCTTGAGAAAATCAATTCTGGAGAAATTTCACAATTTAGTGCAAGGCATAGTTTCAATGCAAACTCAACTGCTTTTTTGTTTAGAACAGGCTTTGAGCCGGGCATTCCAAGGCAAACTTCGCAAGTTCTTGTATTAGGCTCTTCGCTTCCATGAGTCGGGCAACTGCAAAAGAGTTTTGTTTTTGTGTCAAGCTCTGCGTGTATTTCAAGCCCGATTACGATGTCGGTTGTGAAGTGTTTCATTTCCCCTTCTCCACTGCGCTTCCAAATTGCAGCAATTTCCCTTCCTGCAAGTGGTCTGCAATCAGCAGCATTCCAATTGGAAGGTTCTTTTCAAAGCCGACTGGAACATTCAAGTGAGGCAAGCCTGCAACATTTGGCGAAACTGTCATGACATCAATCATGTAGTGCTGCAGCGGGCTTAATTTTTCAATGTCCTCAAACTTTGGCGGCAAAATCGATGCTGTAGGGCTTACCAATGCATCAAATTTCTTGAAAGCTTTCTTGTATTCGTTAATCATCAATGTCCTGACTTTCATTGCCTTAAGATAAAAAGCATCTCGATAGCCAGCCATCCTTGCAAAAGTGCCAAGAATAATTCTTCTCTTTGCCTCGTCTCCAAAATTATTGCTCCTGGCTTTTGTAAAGTATTCATTAAAGCTGCCCTCTAATTTTTCAGAAGCTCCATAGCGCATTCCGCAGTATTTTGCGAGATTTGTGCTTGCCTCTGATGTTGCAATCATGTAGTAGGTTGCAATGCCATACTTTATCGGCAGTTCCAAAGAAATTTCCTCGGTTTTTGCGCCTTCCTCTTTTAGCTCTTCTATCCCATTGTAGACATTCTTCTCAACTTCTCTTTCAACTCCAGAGCCAAATGCCTCTTTTATAATACCTATTTTCATTCCCTTTATTGGCTTTTTTAAATAGCTTTCATAATTATCGTCCTTAACATTTAATGAAGTGCTGTCATTTTTGTCGTAGCCTGAAATTACGCTCATCAGCAGTGCAACATCTTCAATATTTTTTCCCATAGGCCCTATTTTGTCAAGGGAATTTGAGAAATCAATCAACCCGTATCTTGAAACCCTGCCGTATGTTGGACACAATCCATACACTCCGCAAAAAGAAGCAGGCTCAACAATTGAGCCTCCTGTACTTTCTCCTAATGCAACATGATTGCTTAATTTCTGGCTTATGCCTGCTGCCCCTCCTGAAGAGCCGCCGCAGCTTCTCTCCATGTCAAAAGGGTTTTTTGGCACTTTGAAGCCAATTCCGACATTCACGCTGAATCCCCCAAAACCAAACTCGTCCTGAGAAGTTTTACCAATTATAATGCCACCCTCTTCTTTCACTTTCTGAATCACAAAAGCATCAAACAAAGGCTTGTAGCTTTGCAGTATTTTAGAGCCTGCAGCGCTTTCAACATCCTTGACGCAGATTGCATCCTTGACGGAAATTGCGACTCCAAGAAGCTTTTTGTTTTTTATGTTTTTATTTTTTTGCTTTAATTGCACTTTTATTTCTCTGGCTTGGTTTAACGCCAACTCCTCAGAAATTATATTTAGATAATTATATTCCCTGTTTATTTCCTTGCATTCTTCTATTAATTTGTAAGTATGCTCGACTATGTCAATTTCCTGAGCTTTGATTTTGTTGATAAGATTGTGAATACTCTCCATCATACAGCCCTCGGGCCCTTGAAATAGCCGCCTTTCTTGTGCTCTGTCAATGACAAGGCATCATCTTGGCTCAAGCATTTCTGTGTTTATTTCCTTCAATTTCGAGAAGAACTCTAAAGCTTCTTTGAGCTGCGGCAGGAATTTCCTTATTTCCTCTTCATTCAGCTTAAGCCTTGCAACATCTGCAACGTGCTCCAAAAGCTTCCTGTCAACTTCCATAGAATAAGTTATTAAGGCATTATTTATATATTTTGCCTACAAGCCAAACGCCTTTTCAAATTCCCTCATTTCCCTCAGTTTCTGCAGGAATTCATGCCCCTTGTCGGTAATGATTACATAATCATAGTTGTTTTTCTTGACTTTTTTTATCAGGTCTTTCTGCACCAGGTCGTCAATATAGGTCTTCATCTGCCCATGGGACATATTTGACTTGTACATCAGATGAGTCGGCTTTATCTGCCCCCCTTTGCCGGCTATGGAAGAGAGCATGTCCCCTATGATGTCAACCCTTGTTCTTTTCCCTTCCATGTTTGAGCACCATCACGAAGGCTGCAAGCAAAGTTATGTACCCAATCAGCTGTATAATCTCAGCTACTACATAAATGTTGAGGTTTATGCCCACGAACATGAAGAAAATCTGGCTTATAGCTATTATGCCGAAGCTCACTGCAAGAAACTTTGTTGCCGAGTACTTATTTTTTTTGTATCTTTTGTAATAGTGCATAGTTATGCTGCTCAGCAGGATAAATGAGGCGAAGTAAAACACATAGTAGGAGAATGGGCTGAGGCTGAAATAGGTGGCTATTGCCATAAAATAAAGCATGAGGAATATGCTAAGCTTTGACTGCTTTTCATGCACTGAGTAAAGGGCGTAGAATCCCGAGAGTGCGAACAGCCTGTAAAGGAAAAACCCTATGAAGAACAATATCTCAGAAACCCTCACTTTCTGGTATGTAATGATAAGAAGCCCTATTGTTGCAGTTTCAAGCACCTTGCTGTAGACTGTGAAGTTTGTAAGTATCTTTGCCAGGTACGAGAATGAAATGAGGTAGAATGAAAGGGCAAGATAGAGATAGTTCCTGTTCTTATTAAGCTTGTAGTACCTTGTGCTGAAAACAGCTATGAGCACAAGGACAAACACCCCTATGGCATCAATGAAAATATCCTTCCCCCAAAACCATTTCGGGCTGAAAACAAACTGCACCATGAATACAGCTCTAAATACTTGCTTTATAAAGCTTATGGAAGATACTTTCAGAAGTAATATTCACATGGTATATAAACATGGCTCTATTCTTTTTTGGAATCTAACCAATAGCGAGGTGATGCACGAAGGCTATTGAAATCCATCTTTGCCCCGGGTTTATCACTCCTCAAGCCCGGGGCAACACCTCCATTATGCTGTTATTTCTATGTTTAACACCTCCATTATGCTGTTATTTCTATGTTTTCAACATTAAATTATCTTTCTTAAAGAGTCATATATGCACATTTCAAAAATTTTATATGAGTTTTATATAGAGAACTTTGAATAACTTACTATTTTATCACTTTACATTCAAAGTTCTCTTAGAGAATTTTGACAAAATTAATGTATTTCAAAATTCTCTATAATAAATGCATCGATACTTTTATAAATTATTGCCTTATAATTAAGTTTATGCCTTTTTGGTTGAATATATTTTTAGGAAATGGCAATAAGCCCTTGGAAAAGAAAGTTTTGGAGTCCTCGTATCCGCCAAGAGAAATTCTAGAGCGCGAGTGCATTCCTGTCTATTATGGCATGGGGCTTACCGCAGATGATTTTGATGAACATTCAAGAATTCCTGATTGGCATGTTTCTGGAGTAGAGTGCCTAGACGATTTAAGTGCATTCAAAGGAACTTTTTCTTTTAAAGGAAGTAAAACCTCAGATGTCCAAGTTATATACGGACGACGATTAGTCATTGCCAGATTTTTACCATTACCATCTTTAAGCCTGCAGCCCGTTCCAGAAGGCTTCTATTTCCCTGAACTTGGCATTTCAATTACAGCTGATTCAATGGACAAGATATTGTATTATAGCGGATTTATAAACAATCCCAAACGAAAATAATTAGAAAATTAAGATAATTATCTCACCAATTCCCTTCTTCTTATCTTTGAAACCAATCTTTCAAGAGTGTCGATTTTTCTCATCAGCTCGAGCTTTTCCCTGTCCATCTCCATCAAATGGCGGGCAAACTTTGTAAGCTCGAAGTCCTCTTTCCTTATGCTTTTGCTTATTTCAATGAATTTGCCGATTTCCTCGGTTGCCGAATTCAATCTCGACAGGATTTCAGCAACCTTTTTTCTTAATTCATTGTAGTCTTCAACGTCTTTCTTCAGGCTTTCCCTGCTGACTTCCAAGTCCTTTTGCAGTTCTTCCTCAAACTTGTCAAGTATTTTTCTTTGCAATTGCCCTTTCAGGAGCTTGAATTCCACCAGTTCCTTTCCAAAATCCTCCCTCAGGTTTTTTATTATACTTAGATTTTCCTTGAAGTTATGCAGGAATTCTTTCTGTTCCTTTTTTGTCTCGATTAAATCGTTTTTTAATGATTCCAATTGCACTTTCAAGTCAGAAATAAGCCTGTTGTTTTCTTCTATATTCCTGTTTATAATATCAATGTCCCCTTTTACCTTCATCAAGTCTTTTATTCTCTGAAGCATGGGGAAAATGAGTTTAATTGTATTTATAACCTTTTCTTTTCCAGCAAGCAGTTCCTTAGCTTCAAAACAGCCCTTCGCCTGAATTTCTTGACTTCTTTGTAATCTTCCATTTCTCCATAGGTTTTATTGCTGCCTTCCGGGATGAAAATTGGGTCATGCCCAAAGCCGAAACTGCCTCTTACGCTTTCTGCAACCTTGCCTTTTTCCTCGCCAAGAAAGCTTGCTGGCTTTTTGTTCGGCTCGCAATAGGCAACAGCGCTTTTGTAAGTGCAATTCCTGTTTTTTATGCCTTTCATCAGCTTTATAATTCCTTTTAGCCCGATTCTTTTGTGGATGTAGGCAGAGCAGGTGCCTGGAAAGCCATTTAAGGCATCTATGAACAAGCCAGAATCCTCAACGACAACAACTTTTTTAAGCTTGTTTGCAAGCATCTCTGCAGAATGCCCTGCTATTTCCTCTGGATTGTCGCTTCTCAGCTCAGGATAAGAAATTTTAATGTGATTTACTTTTATTGCTGGCTCCAGAATCTGTCTGAATTCATTTACCTTGTTGATGTTGGAGGTTACGAAATTTATAATCATTTCCCAAACTCCCCCATAACCGGATTCACAACCTTAACCAAATCCTTTGCCTTCATCTTTATACTTTTTGCGTGAGTGCCTGCATTGAACGCGACAATGTCATTCTGCACGACGCTTTTGTCAAAGTAAGCCTTCAGGCCAAACAAATTGCCGAATGGAGGAACGCTTCCGATATTGCAGCCAGTTACTTTTCTTACTTCCTTTGCATTTGCCAACTCAATTTTTTTAAACAAAGTCAATTTTTGCAGTTTCTCAATATCCAATTCTTTTGCCCCTGACACAACTGCTTGTATAAAGCCTTCCTCTGTTTTGCAAATCAATGCCTTGCAGCCCTGCTCAGGCTTTGTTCCGCGAACTTCAGCAGCCTCCTTGCTTGTGAAAACTGGCTTGTGCTCCAGCACTTCATATTCAATCTTCTCCTTGTTCAGCGCATCAATTATCCTGTCCAGCACGACATTTCTCGTGTCTTTTACAAAGTCCAGCTTAATGTGCAGTTCCTGCAGCTGCTTTTCAGAAGCCTCGTTTGGAGAGCCGTCCATTGGGTTTTCTGCTGCCTTGTTTTTCGGGAAAGCAATAACTTCCCTTATGTCATGTATGCCCTGCATCAGCGCAGCCAGCCTGTCAAATCCCAATCCAAAGCCAGCGTGCCTTGGAGCGCCGTATTTATATGCCTCAAGCAAAAACCCGAACTTATCCTTTGTTTCAGCCTCGGACATTCCTGTCACTTTAAAGGTCCGCATCTGCAATTCCGGGATATTGTTTCGGACAGAGCCTGAGAAAAGCTCAGAGCCGTTCATCACAAAGTCATACTGGTAAGAAACAACCTTGGAAGGTTCTTTTTCAAGATATTCCCAGCATTCTTCTTTCGGCATGGTAAACGGGTTATGCCCAAAGTCCCATTTCTGCTCGTCTTCATTCCATTCAAACATCGGAAAGTCTGTTACAAAACAAAAGCCAAAATCTACTTCTTTTATTAAATTCAATGAACTTGCAAGCTTCAGCCTTATTTTTGACAGCACATCATTGACAATTTTAGAGTTGTCTGCTGCAAAAAGCAGCAAATCCCCCATTTTTGCATTGGTTTTTTCAATCAATTTTTTTTGCTCATTTTCCGGGAAAAACTTCACGATGTTGCTTTCAAGCGCTTTATTCTTCCCTACTTTCATCCACGCCAATCCCTGCGCGCCGTTCTGCTTTGCAAACTCTATCAGCTCGTCAATCTGGTTCCTGCTCAGCTTTTCCCCGCAATTTTCCGCATTCAATGCCTTTACAATGCCGCCTTTTTTTATTACATCCAGAAAAACCTTGAATTCAGAGTTTTTCACTGTTTCGGTCACAGTGCAGCATTCCATACCAAACCTTATGTCCGGCTTGTCTGTGCAGTATTTTTCCATTGCATCATTATAATCAATCCTCCTGAAAGGAGTCTTAATGTCCCTGTTAAGCAGTTTCCTGAAAACTTCCTTGATTAAGCCTTCTGTAAGATGAAATATGTCTTCAGCATCAACAAATGACATCTCCAAGTCAAGCTGTGTGTGCTCCGGTTGCCTGTCTGCCCTTAAGTCTTCGTCCCTCAGGCATCTTGCCAGCTGATAATACTTATCAAACCCTGCAATCATCAGAATCTGCTTGTAAATCTGGGGGGATTGGGGCAATGAATAGAACTTTCCGGGATGAAGCCTGCTGGGCACAAGGTAATCCCTGGCTCCTTCAGGAGTTGTCTTAATCAGCATTGGAGTTTCAATCTCAATAAAGCCATGCTCATTCAGGTATTCTCTTATTGCAGATGCAAGATGGTGCCTGAATATAAGCTGCTTCTGCATCTTTGGCTTTCTCAAGTCAAGGTACCTGTATTTCAGCCTCATTTCCTCTGAAGCCTCAATCCTGTCATCAATCTCAATAGGTGGGGTTTCTGACCTGTTTATGCCCAGAACTTTATCAACAAGAACTTCGACATTTCCTGTTACAAGCCTTTCGTTTTCCATGCCTTTGGGCCTTTTCCTTACGTGCCCTTCAACTATAACCACATCCTCCCTTCTCAAAGTTTCAGCGGTTTTGTGGCTTTGCATGTCATGGCTTGGGTCAAAAACTATCTGGGTTATGCCGTACCTGTCTCTCAGGTCAATGAAAATGACCCCCCCATGGTCCCTTCTTGTAGAGCACCACCCGGCCAAAGCAACCTTCTTGTTGATATCCTTGTCTGCCAGCTCGCAGCAGGTATGGGTTCTTTTCATGGAATTATGGATTTAAAGAAGTTATTTAAATTTATTGGAGTTTTGAAGCGCTATTTGTTTTCTCTTGATATGCTGTAAAAAGATATCCTGTTCAATAAAATCAGGGAATACAAGGCTATGTAGAAAATGGCAATAGAGGCGTGCTTGAAGTAAGCATAAGCGCTCAGGTACAAAACATAATTTTTTGAGCCAATAATCCTTATCAAATAACCGCTGCCAAGGAACAAGAGCCACAATGCGAGCGCGAACAAAATCACAGCCAGTATTGCCCCCCTGTAGCTTTTTATTCTGGTGAACGTGATTTTAAAGCTTTTTTTAAGGGCAATTTTTATTGAATCACCTTCATAAAAAAATGAATGGGACATATTTACTATGGCATACGAGAGCAGCGAGGGGATGGAAAACAGGGCATACACGTTGTTGCCCACCAAAGCCCAGTATGGGGATGCCAGCAGCACAAAAAAATATATCTGGTAAGGCCCCTTTATATTTGCAAATATAAAAGTCAAAATTATTGCTGCAACAAAAAAAATGCCTGCAATAATCACATTCAGCAGGTAAAATCTCCACAGCTTTTTGAATGAGAATTCCGTTTTCTCGAACAGTGACTTTGTGAAGTCTAAGATGATGTATTTAAAGAATGAATAAACAAACAATATTATCAAAGAATAAACCAATGAAGAAGCAATGAAAACAGCTACAGATGAAGGGGTTGGGGCAGGGCTTTTCATGCTTCCTGCCGCATACCTGAAGAGGTTGTTCAATGCCAAAGCTGAAATCAAGAACAATACATCAAAAAGAACCATCAAGCCAACCTTGCTCGGGCTGGATTTAGCAAGCCTGAAGGACTTCACAAGCAAGGGCAATGTTTTTTTGGATTTTTCCGGAGGTAGTATCCTTTTCATTCAGTAAAATGAAACTAGGAAGTATATAAAGGTTTTAGTTTTTGAATTTGGTGACTCTAATTAACTTGTCTTTTTTCTTAAGCTCTTTTAGCCTTTCTTCTGCAATTTTCAACAAATCTTTTATTACATTTTTTGGAACATCAATCTTATAGTTGTCTTTTAATTCTGTGAGAAAGTCATAAATCAATATGGGGAAAGCAGCAATCCCAATCTTTGTCTGATTTGAAGTTTCTCCTAAAACAATACCCCAGTTGATATTAAACTTCCTCATAATTTCTGCTGCATCATCCCTGTCTTTGTCCCTCTCTGTGCAGGCTTTCATCATTAAAATGTCTTCTGGGCTTGCTGTTTTTACTATAAGATTGCCAAATTCATGCAATTCCAGCACCCTTTCAAGGATTTTTCCATGGATTCTGAAGCCTATCACCTCATTTAAAAAAAGGTCAAATCTTGTTTCAGTTCCGTCCATCATCACAGGCTTTCCCGCTTCTTCATCTTCCCTAAATATGCCTCTTATATTTTTCCTTTCATCAAATCCGGAATCGAAAAGAATTTTTTTGACAGCCTCCACATATTCTATTTTTAAGAAAACCAAGTCAACATCTCTTGTTGTAGATTTAACCCCATAAAACATCATTGCAGAGCCGCCTATTGCAATGCACTCTACTTTCGTCTTAAGTTGGCTTCCTATAATCTTAAACAAGCTTATCTGTTCCTCTAAATTAATCATTCTTTATAAGCCTCCAAGTCTGCCTTATTAAAAGGGAGGTAAATCTTCCACTCTTTTTCTATCTGGTTCAAATCTTTTGTTCGTGCATGTTTCACAATAAACTTGTCATCTATTTTGCTTCTTAGCAATGCTTTTCTTGTCTTTTTGTCCATCCTTCTTACCCGAATTATTGTTCTTGCAGCATCATATAATGCCCCTATTTTTCTGCCAATATTCTCATTTCTTGCAATTTGGCTGAGTTTTGTCCAATCCTTAACTTTGTTGAATAAAGCCAATGAGGAGAGTATTGTCCTTAAATTGCCTGTTTTAATGGCTTTTAAAATCATTTCCTCGGCAGTTGGCTTGTGGTCATAGATTCTTTCCACATAAGGCGGGTAAACCTTTATTTTTGAATTTTGGTTCAGGAATTCATAAAGCCCGGGATAGCCGAATTTAGGCGCTTTGATAGGGGATATTCTGTACATCCTAATCTTCCTTTTTCCATAAATAGTCTCTACAAAGCCCCCTTTTCTAAGCGCCCATACATAGTTAACAGCGGTTCTTCTGGCTATCCCAAGGCTTACTGCTATGCTGTCAACTGTCTGCAGCCCTTCAAGCTTTTTGATGATATTTTGCATATCCATTTACATCACTTAATTTACTAATAATAAATGATATAAAAGAACTATTATTTAAAGTTTTCTATAATTTAGGCTTAAAAAGGCTGAATTGCGGCTGTATAACAAATTAACTTATTTTAAATCTAAATTAGATTTTCATTCAGTATTTGTGTCATTAAATTTTCTTATTTAAAACATTTGTCAATATCGTGCTTTAACTTTCCTAAGCTGATGGAGTAATTGATGTGATACCTTTTTTTCAAACTATCCTCCAAAGAATCGAAAAACACATTAAATGATTTTATAATATCTGTATAAAGCTTATTTATTATATGATTTTCTGCGGTTCTCCCTTCTTCTTCTCTTTTCCCTACCCTATCAGGATGAAATATAAAAATAATTCCTCTCCGAATTTTACCTAACTCTATGCTATTACTAAGCAATTCTGGATGTCTGGTAAATTCCTCTACAATGAAGTTTGTAACATCTTTGACCAATTTAACATCAGGTTCCCATCCGTTGCTCCATGTAGTATTTTTTACATCTATCAACATTCTGAATAGGTTTGTTCTTCCAGATTGGTAGGAGCGTTTGATATTCTCCCATTGCTCAACATTTTGCCTGTGCTCATCAGGAGGTTTTTCTTTGAATTTGGCGCTAAAATCTCCTGTTCGTGTACCTCTTCTTCCAGTCCCTCTTCGTCTTCTTTCTTCCTCTTGTCTTAATCTTTCTTCTTCCTGCCTTTGTCGTTCTTCTCTTTGCCTCCTCGCTTCTTCTTCTTGTCTTTGCCTATCTTGCCTTTGTCTTTCCTCCTCTCGCCTTTGTCGTTCTGCTTCGCCTGCATCTCCAGTTGCTGTCCCGCCAGTTGGGCCACCAGTTCCTGACGTTCCTGTTCCACCAGTCGCTCCTCCTGCTGTTGTAGATGTCCTGCCCTTATTTTTATAAACCATTATAAAACCTATTACAATCCCCAATAAAAGCCCTAGTATTTGTTCAAGCATTTTCAAGCAGCTCTTTCATATTTTGGATGTTCTTCACCCGGTTGGGGCTTTCCATTTTTTTCTTGAGCCTTTTGTTTATTGCCTGTTTTAGGTGCGATAACCCTCCCTTCCAAAGCCTGCAAAACAACAATTTGCCTTTTGATTTTTCCTTCCAATGACCGGATTATCTTTTGCTCGTATTCATTGTACTGTTGCAGCTTGTTCCAGTCCCCTTTAACATTCTTGAATTTTCCATGAACAAGCTCTTCGATTTTGCCTTCTTTCATTAATTGCTCGAGTTCTTTTGTTGAATCTTCGTCGCCTTTCTCTAAATTGCCATAAACTGAAATAGTTTTCCTGATGTTTTCAACCAGTTTTTTAAGATACTCAGTATATTGCTGCGGTGCTGCAGATTTCCATCCGTCCAATCTGCTCAGGAAGCTGTCTTCAGTAACCATCAATGCCTTTAACTGATACCTTAATGTTTCTTCTGTTGCAAGGAGCTCGTTTAAAATTGGGTGCTCTTTTTTTATTAGCTTCCTTCCTTCATTTGTCCAAAGGTTTGCGCTACTTGCTTTTTCAAGCTGCTCAAGAAGTTTTTCTTTGTTTTCGCCAAGTGTTATTAACTTGCTTTTTAGCTCATGCGTATTCCTGATATAATCCATTCTTTCCTCTTTTTCTTTAATTGTTTTATTTATTTGGTCAATCATGATAGAAGTTTCCAGTCCTGCTTCAGCGCTTAGACCTATAGCACCCCACATTCCAAGTTTTGTATTAATTCTGCCACCGATATTTCTATTAGTTAAAATAAAAGGCAAAAGACCGATTAATGTCCATATATACCATGCATTATACCATGAAGTGTCTGAACTGCCCCATGTCCATGGCTTGTAAAAGCTGGCTCCTCCTACAGCTCCTGCTGCTTCTGCCGCAGCCTTCTTTGCCGCTGCCTCAGCCTCAGCTTTTTGCCTAGTAGCCGCTTCCGCAGCCTGCCTTTTTTGCTCTTCAGCAGTTGTCGCCGGAGCAGGTGTTGAAGTTGAAGGCGCACCTGTCGCAGGAGTCGGTCCAACAACAGGGGGGCCTTCGCCAAGCATTTTTACTGATGAAGGAACTTCAGGGGGCTGGAAGTCCATGCCCTTGAAACTGTCGCCAAATGATTTAAAAAAGTCTCCTGCTGACTTGGACAATCCGCCTAAAAATGCTGGTTGGGTTATTTGCGCTCCGATTTCAGGCGGCGACAATAAGCCGTATAGCCACTGGACTAAACCTATAGTCAGCAATGTCAGCAGCAATGCAAGCACAAATCTCCAGAATTTGCTTTTGATGCCCTTTAGCACAAGCATCCACATTACAAAGATAAATGCGTACAAGAGGTACTGCATGTAAGGCAGCAGAGATGTTATTGAATAATCCCTTAGCACAAACAAAAATGCAGTTGTAAACCCCAGCACAATTGCAACAGCCTGCTCGGGTCTCTTAACTTCCTTGAAAGCATACCTCACTCCAATGAGATAGATTGATATAAATATTATGGAGAATATGAAAAAGTCAATGGTTTTTGCATAGGGCTTGTAGTTTTCCTGCGCAAAGAAGTCATTTATCCTTGTCAGGCTGTCCCTTAAGACATCTGTGAAGGGCTTTGCGTAAGTGATGGTTGAAAATAATACTATTAATGCAATCAGCAAAATTGATGCATTTATTATTTTTTTATTTAACGATTTCATTTTTTAAAACCCTGAAACGCATTTTTTTATTATTGCAACAACCTTTTCCTCTCCAAACAAAACAACGCCGTTCTTCAAAATCTGGAGCATTTGCGCATCTTTCTTCCTCAGCAAATCGGTAATTTCATCCTCTGTTTTTGTGATTATATTCACGCCGTCAATGGAAACATCCAGCACTGTCATGCCGTCAGTTATGAGAATTAAGTTCTTTTTGTCGATTATGGCGGCATTTGCACTTTTTAGCTTTTCAATGCCAACATCAATTTTTTCATCAGAATAGAGCAAGACAATTGAGGCAAGATGGCATGCAATCCTGCTTTCAAAATTGATTGAATAAAACAAGCCTGTGCCAAGCTTCTGCCCGGCAACAATGCCCTGCTTTTCAAGCTTTTTTAGGATGTTGAAGACTCCTGCAGGGCTGAAATCAAGGCGGTGAGCGATGTTCCTTATAGTAAGCCTTTCAGTGAAGTTTCTAACAAGAAAGCTGAGTACGCTGAACTCGTTATCAGACAAGGATAGCATGTTTATTTTTTATAAATATTTATTTATTATTTTCAAATATTTAATTATTTTTAATCATTTAATATTCTATTTTTTAATATATTAATACATTTTTTTAGTTTTTTAGTTAATATTTTATAACTATACACACTTTTATTTAGAACTAATATTTACTATTTATAAATATTATGGTTTATTACTCACTTTGGATAGAATACAGTTCCAGCATCCTCGTTATTCACTATCTTGAGCAGAATATTGTTTGCTTTGCCGTTGGCAATAACAACAAATGCGCCTGCCTCTGTTGCCGTCTTGGCTGCCATAAGCTTTGTCTTAATGCCGCCTGTGCCAAGCCCATTGGACATGCTGCTTACTTTCCTTCCTACTTTAGCTGCATCAGTAACTTCCTTTATCAGCACTGCGCTTTTTTGGGTTGGCTCCTTGTTGTAAAGCCCTTCGACATCCGTCAGCATGACGAGCAAATCAGCCTTCATTTTGCCTGCAATCAGGGCGGACAAGCTGTCATTGTCGCCAAAGGAAGGCCCAATCTCATCAATTGAAATAGGGTCGTTCTCATTTATTATTGGAACTACGCCAAGCTTGAGTAGCTTGTTCAGGCTGTTGAGGAGATTTTTGTAGGTTTTCCTGTTCTTAAAAACGTCATAAGTCAGCAGTATCTGGGCTACCTTTATGCCGTACCTGCTGAAAAATGAGTGGTACGCTGACATCAAAATGCCCTGCCCTATCGCAGCGCATACCTGCTGCATGACGACTTCCTTAGGCCTTGAGACCAGCCCAAGCTCCTTCATTCCCGCGCCTATTGCACCGCTTGTTATAACCAGCACGTCTTTTCCTTTTGCTTTTATCTTTGCAATCTGCTCAACAAGGCCCTGCATCACATTCAGGTCCAGCATCCCGTTGCTGCTTGTGACTACATTAGTGCCGATTTTAACTACAATTTTGCCTGATTTTATGTTCCGCATTTTTTGATTAAAGCAATTTCTTGATTATCCTGTGCCTGAACTTCCTTGCATTCCTGCCAATATAGTCTTTTACAACCTGCCCTTTGCCGACAAGCTTGTACTTGTAAATAACAAGCCCTTCCAATCCGACAGGGCCCCTTGCATGGATTTTTGCAGTGCTTATGCCGACTTCAGCGCCTTTACCATACCTAAACCCGTCTGCAAACCTTGTTGAGGCGTTCCACATCACGGATGCAGAGTCAACTTTGTCCATGAATTCCTCCGCATTTTTCATGTTTTCCGTGGCAATTGCATCTGTATGCCTGGAGCCATACCTATTAATGTGATTTATTGCCTCATTTAAGTCATTGACAACTTTTACAGATAATATTAAGCCGTTGTATTCGGTTTTCCAGTCTTTTTCAGCAGCTTTCTTAATGCCTTTTACAATTTTTCTTGTTTTTTCATCTCCCCTTATTTCTACTTCTGCCTGCCGGAATTTTTTTATCATCAACGGCAGGAACCTTTTTGCAATATCCTTGTGCACAAGCATTGTTTCCATTGCATTGCATACAGCAGGGTACTGGCATTTTGCGTCAAAGCAAATGTCCAATGCCTTTTTCATATCGGCATATTTGTCTACGTAAACATGGCATATGCCTTCAGAATGCCCTAAAACTGGTATTTTTGTATGCTCCTGCACGTACTTTACAAAGCTGCCGGAGCCTCGAGGTACGATTAAACTAATATAATCGCTTAATTTCAGCATTTCAGCTACTTCTTCCCTTGTTTCAATCAACTGGACAGCGCCTTTTGGAATGCCGTTTTTTTCAGCAGCTTTTGATATAATCTCAACTAAAATCCTGTTTGAATTTTTGGCTTCTGAGCCGCCTTTTAATATCACTGAATTTCCTGATTTGAGGCAGAGCGCAGATATCTGCACAACAGCATCCGGGCGTGACTCAAAGATTGCGCCTATCACCCCAATAGGGCATGCAACCTGGTAAAGCATCAGGCCCTTGTCAAGCTCAACCTGCGATAAAACCCTGCCAGCAGGGTCTTCGAGCCTTGCAACGCTTCGGGCTTCTTCTGTCATCTCGCTTATTTTGTGCCTGTCAAGCATGAGCCTTTTTATCAGGGCATCATTCAGCCCTGATTTTTTTGTTTCTTCAGCATCTTTTTTGTTTGCCTGAAGAATTGCATTTGAATTTCTTTTCAGGGCTTTTGCTATTGCAATCAGTGCCGTATTTTTTGTTTTTGTGTTTAGTACAGCCAGCTTAAGCGATGCTTCTTTTGCCCTTTGCGCTTGTTTTAATATGTTCATTTCCCCAATTCCCTGCTTCTTTTTACAGCAGCATCTATAGTTTTTGTTAAAATATCTTTAACTTTGTGCCTTTTCAATGCGTTTAACCCGGCAATAGTCGTGCCTTTTTTTGATGCAACCATCCCAATCAACTCGTCTGTTGTAATGCCGCTTTCCATCAGCAATTTTCCTGTTCCAATAGCAGTCTGGCATGCGAGCCTGAAGGCAACTTCTTTCGGCAATCCGTTTTTTATTCCGGCTTTCACAAATGCGTAAATAAAATAAGCAAAAAATGCAGGACCTGAGCCGCTTATCCCGGTTACTGCATCCAGCAAATCCTCTTTCATGAAGAATGCAATTCCAGCGGAATTCAATATGCCTGATACGTTTTTTATGTCCTCCTTTGTTGCGTATTTTCCTGCTGAAAACCCTGCTGCCATTTCCCCAACCAGGCAATTTATATTAGGCATCACCCTGATTATTCTTTTATTTTTTAATTTATTTTCCAAGTGCTTTAATCTGATTCCAGCAGCGATTGAAACAACCAATTGATTTTTGACAACATCATTAATCTCGTCCAGGACAGCATCAATATCCTGCGGCTTTACGCAAATGAAAACAATATCGGAATTTCCGGCTGCTTCCTTGTTGTCCGCTGTTGTTTTTATCTTAAACTGCTTCTTGATTCTTGCCAGGTTTATATCGCTTTTGTCGCTTGCAATGATTGATTTGGAAATGCTGCTTTTATGGATGCAGCTAATCAAGGCTGATGCCATCCTGCCTGTCCCGATAAAGGCTATTGATTTCATGATTAAACAATAAATAATGTTTTATTTATAAACTTCATGGTTTTGCTGTTTCCATAACTTACCAAAAATTATAAATTTTCGGAGGCTCTGAAATTTTAGTTTCATAACCTATTTAAACCGAAACACAACCCCCTGAATTATGGCAAATCACAATGTGTCAAGGACAATGTCGACACAGCACCCTGATAATGTGCATGCGCCTTTTTTTTCGGACAACTCTGAGCTTGCCGGAGAAGACGAGATAAAGGAGGTTTTCTACGCCTTTTCCCACATACACTCAAGGGAGCAGCTTTGGGACTGCGAAGGCAAGGAAGTCGACAATTTTGTCGTGAAGAAGCTTTTGAACAAGTACGAGCCTTATTTTACAAGGCACAAGCTTGGAAAGGACATTTTTCTAACACTGAGAGTGCCAAATCCTTCCATTGAAAAAAGTGAGGCAAAGATTTTGCTTGAAACGCTTGAAAGCATACCGAGGAATTTTGATGCTGCAAGGCTTTTTTACGATGAGGACATTGCGCCCATTTTTGAGATTGCACTGCCGATGACTACTGACTACAGGGAGCTTGCCAGGATTGCAGAGTACTACAAGCACCACGTTGTGGGAAAGCAGCACCGCCAGCTTGGAAAGGACATGACAATCGCGGAATGGATAGGCAAGTTCCAGCCAGAGACACTGAGAATCATACCTTTGATTGAGACAAAGGAAACGATACTGAACCCCGACAGGATTGTAGAGGGCTACCTGAAGGAGGAGAAAGTCGAGGGCTACCAAAGGGTGTGGCTTGCAAGAAGCGACCCTGCGCTTAACTACGGCAATCTTGCGACTGTGCTCATGCTCAAGGTTTCATTCCAGAAGCTGCAGGATCTCCAGGAGAGTATGTCAGTTGACATACTCCCGATTCTTGGGTGCGGCTCAGCGCCTTTCAGGGGCAATTTCAAGCCAACCAACGTGAAAAACTGCGTGCAGGGCTACCCCAGCGTTTATACATTCACATTGCAGTCCGCTTTCAAGTACGATTACAATATAAAGGATATTGCAGGCGCAGTCAAGTTTCTGAACGACTCAAAGCCCTCAAAGCCTGTTGACGTTGACGAGGAAAAATGCATTTCAATCATTGAAAAGCTGACAAAAGGGTATCAAAGGCAGGTCAAGCTCATCGGAAAGCTTGTAAACGACATGTCTCCTTATGTCCCGTCAAGGAGGAAAAGAAAGCTGCACATAGGACTGTTTGGGTATTCAAGGAGCATAGGGGAGCTTAAATTGCCGAGAGCGATAACATTCTGCGCTGCATTGTACTCCTACGGGCTGCCTCCTGAGATTCTTGGCCTGAATGCGCTTAATGAAAATGATGTAGACTACATAAAAGACATTTACGCCAATTTTGACAATGACTTAAGGGACTCGCTGCAGTACCTGAATAAAGACAATCTTAAGATATTCCCCAAGGAGATAGCCGAGAATGCCGGAAGCGCATCCAAAATGATTGACTATGATGCTGACGAAAAGCACAGGAAAATAACTTCCATAATACTTGATGATTTTGAAAGAAGGGACTACAGGCAGCTTTCAGAGAACATAGCAAGGGCTGGGTTTGTGAGGGGGTTTTTGGGGTGAATGTAAAAAATTGATTTTATTTGCGTATGTCATACATTTTTTTATAGTCTTCTTCATTATATTCTATTGGTAGGGGTGCATTTACTTCTGCCAATACCCTCCTCCAGTCAAAAACATGCTGTATCATAGCCTTTCCCCACTGCTGTTTCCAAGGTCTAGGCCCGTAATCAAAGCCGGGCCCCTGCTCCCCAATACCATCCAAAACTTTTATTACGTCATCAAATTTTCTCATTTCTCGGATTATTTTTTCTATTACGTACATTGAAGCACCCCTTGATGACATATGCGATTCAGGATTTTCGTCCATAAGTGCAAAACTTTCGTCAGGCACTTGGTAATAGTGCTTTCTTCCAATATGTTTCCAAACAGGCACTTTTTCTTTTTCTTCTCCGCCTATAACCTCCTTTAAAGCCCTTAAATCAAATGCTGGATTTTTGTCTGTAGGTTTTATTTTTATTCTTGTTTGTTTAAAATCCATCCATGATGCTGTAAGATCAATAATAAATTCTGACTGGTCTGTTATTTCATTTTCATCCCTCGTTTTCCATAATCCCCATAATGATTTATTGTTGGCTTGTACATAATCCATAATGGTCAGAGTTTTTCCGTGGAAACGCCCGTCTCTTGTGTCATCCCTGAAAGTATCATGCCTTACACTAATGTAATTTACTAATTCCAGAAGGTCTATGTCCTTAACAAATTGGGTTGGAACATGTCTTGGGTCAGCTACGTGATTAAACTTATCAAGGAGCACAATGCCATCATAGCCAACTTCCAATGTATAACCATATTCATCAAGACCTGGACCGAGTTCATTCGGTCTTGTTATCCACCCATGGCTTTCAAGACTATCTTTTACGACAGCACTTTCATCCTTGGTTCCATATAGAACAGGCTGTATAATTCTAAAAGTATTGTAATATATAACATTTTGCTTTTCTAAAAATTGGCGCCTTTGGGAAAGAGTAGCATAATAACCTTTTATTTTTAGGCTGGATTCCACAGCCTTTTTAACAAATGAATACTGCTTTTTTTCTATTTGTGCATAGGTGCCAAGTAATGTAGGTTCAGTAGTTTCTTCGTCTCCAGAACCACAATAGCTTAACAATAAGTCAGGAATAACTTCAGTATAAGCCTGTTTTATACCCCCAATCCAGCTTTTTATCACTTCTTTTTCTTCATCTGAAGCATTTCTTAAAGCGTCTTCTTGAGCATCATCACAAATTTTCTCAATTACCTTTTGATATTCATCTTTATAAGCATCTCTTTTATTGTAACCAAAAGGGCTGATAGTCACCACCCAATCCCTTTTCATAGCAGGTATTGGATACCTAATTTTAACTTTTGGAGGAACAGGGTATCGGTATGTTCCATTCCTAATCCTAATCTCTTCTATATCATGCGGTTTATTAATCCCATTCTGGTACATTTCAAATTCAAATGCACTTGTATCGGGGTCGAGATAAATCATGGAATTTGCGTACAAATCTTCAATTTCCTGCCTCTTGCCTTTTGGCTTGTCATTGTCAAAAAAATCCCAGTTGTTTTCCACTTCAATAGCAGAACTTGAACGGCTGTGCATTATGTTTAAGAGATTTTTATCCCTTAATATTCTTACAGGCTGTATCTCTTGGATGCCCTGCCCTTCATACATTTCATACTGAAATTCGTAGCCTGTAGCTTTTTTCACAGGCTTGCCTAGTGTTTTCCTTAACCCGGTTATCAAAATATTTTTAATTCTTCTGCCCCATTTGCCGGGGCCTACAGCCTCAGGCTGCTCTGGATTTGCCATATTCCTCACCCTTTGACTGCTCTTCTGATTTTGGCTCAAATAAAAATTGCAAATTTGTATTTATTAAACCTTCAAGTTTGTGGTATGTTCGCGATGTAGTTTCCATATACCTATTCAACTCTTCTAGTTTTGCTAAAATCTCCTTCCGCGTAAAAATATTGCCTATCGAGCGCAAGTTGTAGCTAACATTTATTGTTGCTCTTGATGCCTTATCAAAGTTATATAATAATGTCAAACCCTTAATTGGGTTGCTCACTGCCTTTTCTAAATCATCACCTATTACTTGAAGGCTATGCCTTCCAAACTGCCCCTCATTTTGAGCATAAGTTTTTGCATTTTTTAGTCTTAACAGGATTTCTTGCATTATTTCCACATTAACAATTCTATATTTTGCTTCGGCAAAATCTGTTAATGCATCTATGCATCTGTCGCTTGCATCATCAAACTTTTCCCTTAATTTCTGCAATCTTTTTCTTGCATTTTTTCTGGAATCTGCAGTCTCTTCCATGATTTTATCAAACGAGTTTTTTTCCAGCTTTATCAATGGAGTTAATGCATCTTTCAACTGGCTAATCTCAGGCAACGTCATGACTATTAATTCATGTATCCTATCACCAAAAATTCTGTCCATTTCATTTATGAACGGCTCTATAACATGCTTTCTTTTGTTTTCTTTTGAGTTCACAAGCCACAGCAAATTGTTGAAATATTCAAGCCATTTTTGAGGAAACTGCCTGAATTTGCTCTTGTTTTCAAACAATTCAGATGCAATTTCCTTTTTGCCCAAATGTGAATATATAGCGCCCAATAATCCATAATCAACTTCAGGATTTCCGAATTTATTTCTCAATTCATCTGCAATCTTTTCCACATCATCATAAAACTTAAGGAATTTTTCCCATTTTGGGTCAGTTTTATAAGACATTACATCATTTCTTAATTTCATCAAAAACGCCGCTTGCTCCTTATGCCTCATAAGCCGCAAAAACGCAGGGCTTGACACTAATTTTTGTCTTAGTTTTTCATCTTTGAAAATTGAAAATAACCCTAAGTAGCCTCTTTCTCCTCCCTCGATGAATATTCTTGTTCTTAAAACAAAGAACGGGATGTCTTCTGTCACCACTTCCTTGCTTCTCCATAAGGTAATTTCCCTATGGTATTTTACCAAATAATCCAATTCCTCCTTTGTAAGGGCAGAAATTGCTTCCCTTATGCGGTTGGCTAAAGTCTTGTTTTTTATGTAGCTTATTGCACTTCGCAGTTCTAGTGGATGCGGTTCGGTTCTCATAAACCCAACAATGTAATCTTTATCTGCATTCTGTATAATGTGGAGATATAGTTGTATAAGTATCCTAAAAGTATCTCGATTCCCGAATTCTGCTTCGGTTCTTTGCAGCTGCTTCAATACATCTTGTGGCAATTCTCCTTGGAGTCTTTCAATCCATGCCCTTTTCATTCGTAAGCTCCTTAAAAACAACAGGAAATTGCCTTTGGATTCCCTGTAAGTGTTCTCAATCAAACCTATTAGGAGCAAATTTGGGTCTTTTGCATAAAATTCTTTGTCATTGCTTATAGCCTTTGAAATCTCAATCCTTTTCGCATCGAGCTTTGCCACTTCATCAAGCCTTTTTTCAAATAACTCCTTGAATATGGCTTCCGCCTCCTCCAGATTTTTTAAGATTAATTTGTTATCCGATTCGTTGGTATATCCGTTAGTCATTTTTTCTCTCCAGCCAGCAATGTGGTAAACATATCTTCTTTTGGACCTGCACTATCCCATATCCAGTAGCTAAGGTACTTATTATAAATCTCATTTTGCTCAACTCTTAATTTTATAAGCTGTGTCATAAATCTTGATAAGCCTGCCGTTGACAGCATGGGGTAAGGATTTTTTAGTTCCGGAAATGTATCCCAATAATTTCTCCTGCCCCAGTAAACAAATTTTCCAGATATTTTAAATGCCTCCAAATCAAATGCAAAGTACTTATTCTGCTTGTCAGGAGGTGTTTTGCCTATATTCTTGAGCATATCTATAGTTTTTAGTTTCTCCATTACGTTAGTGTAGTCAATGTCTGACCTGCTGTTTGTGTGATAAGTGCCAAATCTTAAGTCCTCGTTATGGAAGTCCCATTCTGAAAGAATTTTTGGGTATATGGCAGAATATGTAGCCAAGTCTTTTGTATCACCTGGGAAATCATCTATATCTCCTATCTTTACCCTCCTTATATACTTCAAATTTTTATAGTCAATTTCAATCTTGTGTATATCTGCTAGCAGAAAACCCCTTATGTCAACTTCGTACCTTAATGCCTTTCCAGGAGAATCAGGATCAAAGCCAAGTTTATATATTGGAAGCATTCTCTTTTTATATTCTTTTCCAACTTCAGTCCGGGCTTTTTCCCAAATTTCTTTCTGAAGTTCTTTAATTTTGTCAGGGCTGTAAGTTGTCTTTGCCTCGTCATATTTTAGTTCCCTTTTGTACTTTTCAATAAACTCCAAAAGAAGTTCCCTTTTGACACGATTGACAACATTATTACGTTTTGTTTCCCAAGTCTCAATTCGCTCGGTTGGTATTGCATCTCTTGTAACACCATCACCTTTGGATGGTTTACATCGCCAGTATTCAAATAAAGCATTTTCATTCGCAAACCTGTAGTAATGCTTGTATACTCCATATAAAGCCAGCAAGTCAAGTATGCTCATTTTTATGCTTTTGAGCCTGTGAATCAATCCAAATCTTTTGCAGTTTGTAACAAATTGCCCGTATGCACCAGACATTAAATTTAATCTATCATTTAAGTCTGATATTATCCCTCCAATACGCATTTCTTTAGCTTTCTCACTATCAGCTATAGGCCTTCTTAAATCTATGTCAGATTCGAGATTTTTTTTAAGATGCTCGAAAAAAAAGGCTATTAGGTCCCTATTGTTTGACCAGCCATAATTCTTTTCTGTCATACTTAAGCCGCCAAATCTATACTTGTCCAGGGAGTTTGCCATAGTGTCGTATGTCTTATTGGCGGCGTCAAAATAGGATTCTATGGCATTAGCCTGCCAAATAGCCTGCTGGACCTTTTCCCGCTTGCCAAAAAATGTGTGCAGCCTTGTTTGGTAGTTCATAAGTATCATTAGCTCTGCCCTTAAGTCTTTAAAAGCGAATGGCAACTCTCCCTCTAAGTATGGGTCTTTCATTGTCCAATTCCGCCTTAGCCACACAAGTGGACGCAAAGGAGATTTTTTCAGCCCGCGGAAGATAATTCCCAAACCGTATTTCCTTAATGATTTCCAAATTGTTGTCTTGCGCTTTTGTTTTTTTGACCACCATCCAAACAGACGCGAAGTGTTGAATAAAGAATCCAAATAACCTACAAGTTTGCCTGCTAAAGGTACCCTTTTAATAAAAAATCTTACTATCCATAAAAATATTAAAAATATGGTTCCAGTATATCCAAACCACCATGCTAAAAATGAAACTATTAGGCGCTGCCACAATGGCCCAAACAACATTACCAAGACTAGGAGCGAGTTAACAATAAAAGTAAGCCATGGAGTAACAGGTAGGTTATCCCCTAAGTTTACTGCATAGCCTAAGACTACATTGAATATAAAATCCAATAGGGTGGGTATTATGAAATAAAATAATATTTTTATTAGGGTGTATCCACTAATAAAAACAAAGCCTAGAATTATAAGAGTTATAACCCAGATTTTATGCCCCTTAATCCAAGTCCACAAATTGCTTAGTATTCTTATCATTCTGTTGCCTTCTTCCAACGCTCTTTTGTCCTATCCCACCATCCACGAGATCTACTACCAATCCCAGGAAGTTCCTCCTTTTTAGTAGGTGGTTCAATCGTAATACCAAACGGTCCTTTAATAGTGGGTGTAGGAGTTGTTACTTTCTCTGCCTCTGCTTCTATCACCTTTACTATACCTTTAATATCATCTATATCACCACTTACTAATGCAGTTGTAAGCGGGCAAATATTGTTTAAGTAGGCAGCCGTTTTCCCAAAAATACCACCCACAAACCACATATCACTAAATGCTTTCAATATTCCACTAAACAATTGTGAGAGAGCGCTGTTGCCAAATACAACACAAAAAACAGTTTCTACAAGCACTATTGTTATTATCCATCCTAAGATGCTTCCAGCAGCGCCTTTTCCAACAGCGATGTGGTTTGCTATGATCAATATTGCAAATATCTCTCCAAGCATAATTACCGCATTATACGTGTTGCCCCTTCTTGCAAGATTTGCGGCAAGGATAATTGCAATTGCCCAAGTCAGCCTTGGATCTGCTTTTTCCATTAGATAGCTTGTAAAGAACCATACGAATAGCATGGCAGATATGCCGAATACAATCAATCTTGGAGGCACTAATATGCCTCCTTCTGTAATATCATTTCCTTTGCTATCCTTTTTGCCTGTTGGTTGTTCAGGCCCAAGCAGATAATTATAAAGTGCTTCCCCGCGAGGATGCTTCCACAGCCACTCATTGCCAACATTAAACGCTATCAACAGCCCAATGCCTATCGCCAGCAATGCAATCCCAATCTGCCCTTCCTTTGTGCCGGGCTTTACTCCGGCAAGCCCAAGCCCGAAATAAACAACAAGCGAGATTATTATCGTGTTGACTATGAGCTTGAAGCTGAAGAAGCCAGCCAGCTTTCCAACTTCCCAGATATACCCTCCGCCGCCAACCAAAAACCATGAAATCAATAGTGACGCTACAAGCGTTATAATAAACAGCACTGTCTTTTCTTTCTCTAATTTTTCTGGAACAATCATGGTTTGGAGCGCAAAGAGAATAAACCATATTATAAGCGAATTTACCCCCAGCATCACCCAGACATTTCTCAAAAACGCAGGCAGCGCAAAAGCAGACGGAATTACAACTAACAAAACCAATGCAAAAATCCACAGCATTTTATTCAGTTTCATAATTCCTTTGCAGCCTCATCAAGGATTTTATCGTCAGGAATTTCATCAAACTCATAGCCTTGCGAAGTTAATTTAAGCCAAAGCCTCAACACATTATCAGCAAAATAGAACTTGTTGTCTTTCTTGTAAATCACGTCAACTTCCATCAGCCTTTCAATGATGCTTTTTGTGACAGGAGCGCTCCTGTAGATTTTCTTTGCAATCTCACTTAAGCGAAGCTCTTCATTTGCTATTGTTTTTAGAATTGTTTTAAGCAGGGTTTGCCCACGTGCCCTGTTATAATAATAATTTAGAGACTCATTGCAATAATTATAAACAGAGTTGTTTTTTTGCAATAATTCAATCAAAAATGCCTTTTTAGCATCTTTTGTTTCGTTGTATTTTTTTGAAATTGATATTGTAACGAGTGGGTGCCCGTTGCTTAATGCAAAGATTTCATCAACTGTTTTTTGCTCTGCCTTGCCTGTTATGGATTTTACCAGTTCCGCTGCCTCATTCTTTTCAAGATTTTTTATCTCATAGCACTCAAATTTCTTCAAAGCCAATATCTGCCTGACTGCAGAGCTTGCCGCGATATAGCTTACATTCCGAGCTTCAAAGTCAATGATTGAAATGACATCTTTAATCTGTGAGAAATTATTCAAGTCCAGCAGATTTTCAAAATTGTCCAAGGCAATCAAAAATTTCCTGTTTGCTTCCTTCCCCCATGCTTCGGCAAATCTGAAAGCGCTTTCAACAAGCAGCTTTTGATTCGGCTTAATCTTTAATAATTCATTCTCAACATTTTTTACCAAAGAAAACGCATTTTTGCTTTTTAATTCGTCTTCAAATCTGACAATATTTTCCAGCAATAAGAATTTTTTATATTCCCTCAGCGGCTTTTTAAGGCAATGAAAGATTACATTTCCAATGAACTCGACTGAGAAGTTTTCGGGGTTAAGGCTTATTTTTCCCAAGTCAATGTAGACAGCAACAACATCCTTTGCGTTTTTGAGGTGCTCTTTTAGAATTGATGTTTTGCCGGATTTCCTCGCGCCGAGCAAAGCAATATTTTTTGCAGAGCCCTTTTTGAAAGAATCCGTACTTTTATCTAGCAAATTCAGGTAGTAATCTCTCCGTACAAAAGCCTCTTTTCCAGCCAACTAAATTCCTCTTATACCAATTGGCATATATACTTATAATATAAAAATGTTTTGATTTTTGTTTTTATTCTTTTTGGTATATATTTTTTAAATCAATATACCTTTCTGTATAGAAGTTATATTTAAGGTTTACGTTTCTAAATGATTATACTAATTGGTATATATATTTTTTGGTATAAACAGGTTTTGTCCTATAAAATTCTGTAACCACTTTAAAATAATAACAAATAGAAAGATTTATAAACAGTAGTAGTATTTTATACTACTTAGTAGTACTTACAATATTGGGGTACAGCATGGCAGAAGAAGGCGGGCTAGAAAAAAAGCTGAAAGGGTATAATGAATCTGTAGCTATAGGGCAAGGTGTTGGACTTGCAGCTACAGCTGCCGGAGTTTATGGCGGTTTTAGTTATCCTGAAATTATATCTAATTACGTTCCTTTTGGCAGAAATCTTGTAAGTTCCAATCTTGGTTTGTTTGGCTTGGGAATAGCTTCTAATTTTATTGGCGACCAACTTGGTTTTGCAGCTTCTTTGTATTCTTTCAACAAGGAAAAGTACAAAGGCTTAAAGGGCAAAATAAGCTTTGTCAAAGATGGCTTCAATCTTGGAGTAAGGCATCTTGGAAGTTACTTAATTACTTATCCGCTGGCTGGAGCTGTTACAGCATTGGCGCTTGGCACAGGCTTATTGACAGGGCCATTGGCTTTCATTCTTCCATACGCAGTAGAATCTCTAATCACAGGATTTGGCTACATAGCTTCTACGCTTGGCTACAGGAGGAAGATGGCGCAGCCGTCTTATGCAACATGAAATCAAAGCTGAGCGTAACTCTGGATGAGGAAGTGGTTGCTGAGATAGCCAAGGCTCTTTCTTCAGGAAAATTCAGGAACAAAAGCCACGTTGTAGAGTTTGCAGTCAAAAAACTGCTTGAGGAAAACTCGCCACAGGCGAGTGGCATACGCCTGCCCACTTCCCAACAAACCCACACTGAGGTGCAAAATGGCTGAGGACATACAATCAGAGCTCCGCGATTTTCATAAACTAAGAGAACAGGAACAGGCAGCAAAGAATGCCCCGCAGCAGGAGAAGAAAGAAGAGAAAGGAACATTGGAGCGCGTCATAGACGAGTCAATTTATGCTGCCAAAAATGTAGGGGCAGTTGCAGCTGAAATTGCATTCCCGTTCATGTTTTCCGGAGAGGCAAGGACAAATGCAATGATTAACGCCTATCCCTTGTCATTGGGAGCAAGGGTTGATGACATTATGGCAAAAAAGCCCATTGACCTGAAAGCAAATGTAAAGGCTTCAAAGGAATCTTTTGTCGGAACAGCAATCATGCCCCCGCTTGAAGCTCTTTTCAAATACATAGAGGTTGCAAGGCAGTATGCAACTAATTATGCGGGCGCAATACCCGGCGCAGCTGCAGCTGTCGGAGCGCTTGCTATTGGGCAGGCAGCATTTGTAGGCTTGTACACCGGGCTTAATCATATTGTGCAGAATTTCAGCTTTAAAGGCTTGTACACAAAATTCAAGAACGATTACTGGCCTACAATGAAAAGGGTATGGAAATATGTTTTGCCTTTCAGCGCATTTAATGTCCTGTATCTATACCAGTTTGGAATAGCCGCGCAGCTGGCTTACGGCTCTTTGATGACTTTCTTGTTCAGGCTTGTAGGGCCAAAAAGCGAAGGAGCCAGCCTAAAGAACCTTTTCAAGGCAATGAACCCTGTTCCTTACGTAAAAGCTGCAGCCACTGCTCCAACAAAACTACTGAGCGGCTTGTACAAAATTGTGCAGAACACAGGCTATTCCCTTGGAATGCACAAAATGGCTGAAAAGCCGGCATAGTCAAAATGAAACACAAACTCAGCATAACAATCGACGAGAAAGTGGTTTTTGATATTCTGAAAACTATTGAAAGCGGCAGATTCAGGAACAAAAGCCACGTTGTAGAGTTTGCAGTCAAAAAACTGCTTGAGGAAGAAAATGGCTGAAGATATAGGCGATAAAATCAATCCAACCGCCCAACCTGCAAGCGTGCAGAAAAAAGCAGAAGCATCGGGAGGCACTCTGGAAGAAATCATCGGCGGAGTGAAAAAGGTAGCCAATATGGGCGCTGCAATAGGGCTTCCTTTGGCTGCTGACAGAGGCATAGGAAATTTTAATGGAATGGGCGGCTTCGGAGCAACTGCAACATCAGCTGGGCTATATTTTGGCGGCAATGACAGAAGTTCAGGCTCTGCAGCGAGAAAGTCCCTTATCGGCACGCTGTTCTCAATATTTGCAAAATATACCTTTGAGCCTATAGGGGCCCTGAATCCATACGCAAGGGCTGCACTGATTCCAGCATGGCAGTTGGCAGCAAATGCATACTACATGCTGACAGAAAATGTCATAGAGAGAAAAAAGCTGCTAATTGAAAATTTTTGGGACAAATACAAAAAAATCAATAAATTGGCTATGGCCATACTTTCAGTTCCGACTTATTTAACCACATTTTTGCCTACGCTAGCCCAGATTCCAGCGCTTGCGCTTCAGGCTTGGGTATTCAAGAAATTCATAGTAGGTGATGAAAAAACAGAGCCAAAAGACAAAACACCCTATTCCGTTGCAGCGCCAAGTGTGCTTGGCAAGCTTGTAAGCAACACATACAGGATAATGCAGGAAACCGGCTATTCCCTTGGAATGCACAAAATGGCTGAAAAACCAGCCTAGAAACACTCAGGATGAATCACTCTCGCTAATTTTTCCAATCCAACAACTAATCTTGGCCCAGGGCGGTTGAGCCACGAATCATCAAAAACATAAACTTTGCCATTCTTTACAGCGCTTAAATTCTTCCAGCCTTCCCTTTTTGTAACACACTCTTTTGGGACTTTGTCAGCCATGCCGCAGATTGAAACAATGATTATTCCAGGATCATACTTCTGAATCTGCTCTGTTGAAACAGCCCTGCTGTGCACTCCTGCCTTTATCAAGCTATAATCGCCGCCAGCCATATTCACAAGAGTTGGCACCCAGTTGCCTGAAACTGTAGGCGGCTTGTGCCATTCCTCAATATAAACCCTTGGCTTTGTTTTTATATTTTTTATTTTATATTGTATTTCATTGAATTTATTTTTCATTGACTGAATCAAATGCAATGCCTCTTTTTCTTTGCCGACTAATTTTCCGATTTTTTCTATTGAATCAAAAACGCCTTTTAGCGTTGTCTTTTTCCTATACTTATCAGTGATTTTGTTTTGCACGAATGTGGAAGCCAGCAGCAAATCAGGGTTGTAGCTCTTAATCAATTCATCACTTATATCCAGCCAGCCCCCTATTCTTGGCTTTTTTCTTGCCTCATCGGGAAAATCGCAGTATCTTGTGACGGCAACTAAATTGCCATCTGCTTTCAATCCATAAAGAATTTCTGTGTTGCTCGGCGCCAGCGATATTATTTTTTTGTACATAAAAAGCGGGTTTCCTCCAACGCGATTACATTCAGAGGACGCTCTCGTTTTTTATTTTTTAATTGTTTTATGAATGGAATATATATTTATTTTCAATGAGTCCAGTCCAATACAGCCCCTTTTCCGCCTGTAAGCCACCTGTAGCATTCAAGTGCTGCTTTTGAGCCTTCGCCCGCTGCTATAACTGTCTGCTTGAACGGGACTGGAGTTATGTCGCCTGCTGCAAATATCCCAAGGCATGATGTGTTGCACCTTTCATCAACAATAATCTCTTTTTTCTCATTTACTTTTACAAGATGTTGCACAAAGGAAGTGTCAACCACATAGCCAATTTCAATGAAAACCCCGTCAACTTTCAATTCTTTTTTTTCTTTTGACACGATATTCTCAACTTCAATGCCATCAACATTCTTGTCGCCAATTACTTTTGTCGGAATGCTGTTAAGAACAAGCTCTATGTTTTTATTGCTTTTGAGCTTTTCAACTGTTATCTCATCGGCCCTGAAAGAATCTCTCCTGTGGACTATGTAAACCCTTTTTGCAATTGTGGCAAGCTCCAAGGAGCCTTCAACAGCAGAATTTCCGCCGCCTATTACAGCAACATCCCTGTTTTTATACAAAGGAGCATCGCAAGTCACGCATGTTGAAACACCCCTGCCCATGAATTTCTCCTCGCCTTCAATTCCCAAACTTTTCGGGACTTTTCCATATGCAAGAATGAGTGCTTTGCACTCGTAGCTTTCGCCATTTGCCAGTCCAATTCTAAAGCCGTTTTCAGTTTTATCCGCTTTGTTTGCCTTGCCCATAATAATTTCTGCGCCAAAGCCTATTGCTTCATCTTGGAATCTTCTCATCAACTCAATGCCGTGCATAGGGCCTGTGCCCGGGTAGTTTTCAATATGGCTTGTCAGATTAGTCTGCCCGCCGACATCAATGCTCAATATTGCGGTTTTGAGCTTCTTCCTGCAGGTGTAGATTGCTGCTGTCAATCCAGCTGCGCCTGCCCCGATGATGATTACGTCGTACATAAGATTTTAGAATTTGGATGGATTTTAAAAGGTTACTCTTTTTTTGATTTGTTAAAGTGTGGTAATTGGTCTAGCCTGCAGAATATACAATTTATCATCAATAGCCCATTCAATATCCATAGACTTTTTGTAATGCTTTTCAATTTTTAATGCCTCTTTTGCCAATTGCTTTAGCTCGTTAAAGTTTAGAGTCTTTGAATTAGCTTTTTTTGCGTCTAATTTTATTGTTTTATTTTTGCCATTTGTTCTTAATATAGCTATCTTCTTTTCGTTAATTATCTCTTTTACAATCTTCAAATTTTTCTTTTCAATTGCATAATGATCTGGAGTTACTATACCAGAAACAATAGCTTCGCCCAAACCAAAAATAGACTCAATAATCATTTCATTCTTGTTCTTATTGACAGGATTAACTGTAAATATAACGCCTGATTTCTTGGCGTTAACCATTTTTTGTATAACAACTGCCATAGAAGGTGCATGACTAAACTTATTTTTTTCTCGATATATTATCGCTCTTGAATTATAGAATGACGCCCAACATTTTTTAATATATTTTATCAAATTCTTGCCTTTTACATTCAGAAAAGAAGATTGTTGCCCTGCAAAAGATGCCTGTTTTAAATCTTCAGCCACGGCTGAACTCCGAACTGCTACAAATCCGCCTAATTTCATATAATTTTCTAAAATTGATATTCTAAGATTATTAGGAATTGCTTGTTTTGTAATCAAATTCTTTATTTTATTTGAAATATTGTCTACATTCTCAGATTTCTTTGCATCTAGCTTTTTCAGTAATTCAAGAATTTTATCCTTTATATCAGTAGATTGTAAAAAGTCATCAAAAAATTTAACAGTTATACAGAATCCGTCAGGTATAGGAAATTTGGAATAAAGCTCTCCTAAATTAGCTGCCTTACCACCTACAGATACTGTATCTTTTTTCTTTATATCTTCAAACCAAAGGACGAATTCATTTTTGTGCATATGAGAATAATTACAAATAATTCTATTTAAACCTTCTTCTTTAAAATGCGTACAGCCCCATGAATACCATCAACTTCCACATAATCTCCAGTTTTCAATATTTGAGTTGCTATCTTAGTCCCTATAACACATGGAACTCCAAATTCTCTAGAAATAATAGCTGCATGGCATGTAACTCCCCCCTCATTTGTTACAATGGCTGCAGCATTTTTTATGCCTGCTATAAAATCAGGGGAAGTCATAGAGGTAACTAAAATCTCTCCCTTTTTGATATTTTTTGCCTCTTTGGCACTCATGGTTACACGTACATAGCCTCGCACACGCCCAGTACTAGCCGTCATTCCTTCTATTTCTGTAACTTCATGTACACCCGTCTTACCAGAAAATAATTGCTTTTCTTTTTGAACTGCTTTCTTGCCAGTATAAATTTCATAAGTATCTTTATCTCCTTCCCATACAATTAAGCAATTTTTCATTCTTTTGCTAATTTCTTCTTTGTTAAAAGTTCCTTTTAAAATTGATTCAGTTTCGTAGGGTATAGTGAATTTTATTTCCATTAGGCTTAGTTTACTTCTTTTTCCAATTTCATTTAAAAGCAAGTCCAAGTAGTGGTTTGCCATCATGTTGTATTTCTTCCTCTCATCTTGAAACCAACCAAAATCATCAATAATTTTTACTAACTTTTTGTCTTTTTTGCTTAATTTTAATTTGTTTATAACTGATTTTTTATTACTAATAGATTCTTTGTCTAATTTTTCCATTTCTCTCAGATATTTTTCAGGTTGTTTATATTTAGATAGCAAATCCTTTAATTCTTTGAAGAAAAAATTTTCATCTAGTACTTCAGTTGTATAATAATTATTGTTCATCCAAAAGTATTTTTTGGAATGCTCTTTTAGCAAATTCTTTGTAAGTGACGAATTTACATTGCCTTTAGTTTTTATGGCAATTTTTAGCAAGTCTTCTTCTTGCTGCCGTGAAAAAGATTTCTTGGTGGTGGCAATTAAAACTGACAAATACTGGTTAAACAATTTGTTATCTTTAATACCTTTTAATTTAGATTTTATCAAGTGTTCGCCTTGAATACCAACAGGTTCGGCTAGCATACCAACTTTCCAGTAATCTATATAATCATTCATGAAATCATTATAAACTTCTAGAAGTTCTTCATTACTTAATCTGTTCAAATCAAACTTTCCTATTTTAGCAAAATGCTGTTTCAATTTTTTAATGTAGGAATTTAAGTCCTTCATGACTTTTTTTAATTTATTCGTAGTCAAAAATAAATAGATTAATTTTTGTCCAAATTTATGTAAAGGCTCTATTTTGTTGCACCACAAAACTACATGACCCCTAAAGATAAGTAGGGTAGTGGGCCAATTTGTTCCGATGTACTCCCTCTGTCTTGTAAATGAGCCTATGTAAGGGACAAATAAGGGATGGATAGTACTTTCACGTTCCCATCTAAACCATTCCTCTATCATGTTTTTACCTTAGCAGATTTCTTTTCTAATTGTTTTAGTATCTCCAGATGTTTTTTTAAGGCTTTCATTCCTAAATCTTTTCTGATTTTTATAATTCTCTTAAAGTATTCTTTAGCCACCTGGGGCGGCTTGTTGTAGATATAATAGTCTTCTACATTATCGTATAAGAAGCAATCTAGAGTATCAGCGTCTTTAGCTAATTCCACATAAGGATTTTCTGAATAGACATGCTTATCGCTGTGATGGAACACTGCTTCTGTAATAATTTTAATTTCTTCAGGAGCAAACTTGTTTGTCTCTCTTAAAATTTGTTCTGCCATTGGGGCTCCCAAATGTGCATGATCACTATACTTACCAGTTACGATGACATAAATATCATGTAATATGCATATTAATTCCGCAAATTCCTTATTAAGCCCTCTCCTTTCAGCCAATATTCTACCAACTTGAACACAGCCAGAAGAATGCTTTAATTCCCATATCTTAGAACTTTCTCTCTCTTCATCAGGAAGATTACTGTTTAATATCATTTCCACAACTTTCCTCTGTATGAATTCTGACCTAGATAGATCATCACCTTTAAAGTGATGGTAATGCATGTTTTTCATAATTTCACCTGCCTAACTCTTATTTTTGATGTCTCTATTTAAATCTTTCTACCCCCCTTATAGGGTAGTAAATAGAAGAATTTTTATATATGTTCATATTAACTATGGCTATGGAATTAAAATTATTGAGAGATATAGGCCTTACGGATGGTGAAGCAAGAGTTTATGTGGCTCTATTAGAAATAGGAAAGTCCACAACTGGCAAGATTATAGAACAGTCAAAAATTTCTCCCTCTAAAATCTATGATGTATTAAAGAGGCTAATAGAAAAAGGACTAGTTTCTTATATTATTGAAGGTAAGGTTAAACACTTCAGAGCAACACCTCCACATAAAGTTCTTGATTTTATAAAGCTAAAAGAAGAGGAATTAGAATCACACAAAAAAGAATTCAAGAAAATACTGCCAGAATTAGTGGCTAAAGAGAATATGGCAAACAGCAAGTTTAATGCCGAAATATTTGAGGGAAATAGGGGCTTAATTACAGTTTTTGATATGTCTTTCGAAGAAAGTAAAAAAGGAGATATAGTATATGCATTTGGTTATCCGCCATACGCAAGTAATTTATTTGATGCTTATTGGAAAGAGTACCATAAAAAGTGTGATAATAGTGGTGTTATTCGAAAGGTTATCTATGATTATGATACATGGTTTTTGAAAAAAAGAGAGAAAAGAGTACTGGCCCAGCAAAGATACTTGCCGAAAGGCATTGTAACACCCTCTTGGGTTTTGGTATTTAATGACAAAGTTGCAACCATCATAGCAACACCAGAACAAAAAGTTTGCTTTTTGGTTCAAAATAAAGAAGTAGTTAATAGCTATATGCAATATTTTAATGTTTTATGGAAAAATGCAAAAATTGGAGCTTAATACTACTTCCACTCCCTCAGCAATTCCATCATCAATCTCACAGTCGCTCCAGTGGCTCCTTTTGTCAAAATACCTTTGTCAACCTTGCTCCAGACTGTTGTGCCAATGTCAATGTGAAGCCACGGCAATTCATTTACAAAATTTTTCAAAAACATTGCTGCTGTTATGACTCCAGCTTCTCCCTCGTCGCCAATGTGCTTCACATCCGCAATGTCGCTTTTCAGGCTTTCATCATACTCCTGCCACAAGGGAAGTTCCCAGACCTTTTCAAGGCTTTTTGGGGAAGCTTCATTAATTTTTTTTCTCAAATTCTCGTCAGTGCAGACAAAAGGCGTCCCGACATAGCCAAGGACAACAAGGCTTGCGCCTGTCAGGGTTGCAATGTCAATTATGGCTTGCGGCTTCTTTTCAGCGGCATAACTTAAGGCGTCTGCCAAAATTAATCTGCCTTCTGCATCTGTGTTTTTAATCTCAACTGTTATCCCATTGAATGCTGTCAAAACATCATCTGGCCTGTAGGAAGCAGCATCTATCATGTTCTCGCACAAAGGTGTTACAACTGTCAAATTTAAATGCAGCTTCAGCCTTGAGCAGGCTTCAATTATGTGGATTGCCGCAACAGCTCCTGCCTTGTCATCCTTCATATTTAGGATGTAAGGGTAAGGCTTCAAATTCAACCCTCCGCTGTCAAAAGTCACGCCTTTGCCTACAATTGCAACGGGTTTTTTGCTTTTGGAGCCATTGTACTCAATAACAACCATCCTTGGCTTGTTGATGCTGCCTTTTGCCACCCCAATGAAGCAGCCCATCTTCATCTTTTCAATCTGCTTCTCGTCAAATACAGTGCATTTAAGGCCATTTCTTTTTGCAAGCTCTTTTGCATAATCTGCCACATACTCGGGCGTTGCAACATTTGGAGGCGTATTAACCAAGTCTCTTGTTTTGCTGACAGCGTCTGCAACTACGTAAGCGTATTTTATTTCATTTTCGAAGCTGTTATTTGAATTTGTTACTATAGATATTTGCTTGATGTTCTTTATCTTGTCTTTGTCCTTGGTTTTGTATTCTGTAAACTTGTACAAGCCCATCAGCGAGCTTAATGTTATCTTCTCAACAGCTCCCTCATATCTAATTTTGCCATTGACAAAAGAGTCCAAGAATATGCTAAAGCTTTCTGCCCCGTTGTCGCGAAGCCTTTTTGAGGCGTCTGCGATTACAGCAGCCAAAATGTCAAAATTATATTTTTCCTGCTCTCCTAATCCCACCAAGACAATGTTTTTTATGCTTTTATTTACGTAGATATTCTTGAATTCGCCCTTTTCGGCTTTAAAACCGCTGGTTTTTATGCATGAGCTTATAACGTTGCCAAATTGGCTGTCTAATTTTTTTAATTCAGGGGATAATCCAAATTTTTCCTTGAAAAATCCGACTACTAAAGCGCTGTCTTTAATTTTAGTTTTTTACAGAAGCAGCTGCATTCATAACAAAAGCTATTTGGATGTTATTTATTAAGTTTTTGATTCAAAAGCATATCAACAGCTATAGCATACATTGCTGCAAAATAGCCGAAGTTCAAGTAGGTGTCAGCGAAATATATTATTGTATTTTCAGCAGCTTGCTTGTGCATTTCCTCACCAGTCAGCATATGCAGCCTTAAAAACACGATTGCCGAAAAAGAATTCTCTAAAAATGGCTTTTCCTGATGCTTTAAATCCCCAAAATCATCTTTTTTTATTACTCTGTCAAAAAATCCATAATCTTTACTGTCATAAAAATTTTTTAATATAAAATCGGCAATTTCCTTAATTTTTTCAAGATATTTCTGATTTTGAGTCACAAAGTAAGCATCAATCAGACAATTTAAAAAGTATATATTATCGCTCAGCAGCCCATTTATGCCTGCGTTTCCGTCAAAAAAATGGAATAAGCCATTTTCACTATTATAGCAATTTTTAAGAATAAAATCAGCTGTTTTTACGGCAAAATCAACAGCTTTGCCGTCATTTAATACTGCGCCGGCTTTTATATAGGAGGACACCATCATTGCATTCCAGTCAACATAAAATGTCTTGTCGATGTAAGGTTGAGTTTTTTGCTTTCTCTCCTGAGGCTTTAAGCTATAAAACTCTTCATCAGCATCCTGAGAGCCGTAAAATCCGCCATTTTGGCTTGACAAACCTTTGTTTATGTATTGTATCATCTCTTCTGCAATTCTCTTGTATTTCTCATCATTTGTGATTTCAAACGCGACAGCAAAGTTTCTCAGCAAGCCTGCATTAGTGTCAAGCATTTTTTCATAATGCGGCATTTTCCAGTCTCGGGTTACAGAATAGCGGAAAAATCCAAAGTCAGCTTTGTCATATATTCCATCATGCATTCCGTCAAGGTTTTTCAAAGCCATGTCAAGGTATTTTTTGGCGCCTGTTTTCTTGTGAATGATAAACAGCAAGTCTAAAACCTCAGGAGTTGGAAATTTCGGCTGAATTCCAAATCCGCCGTAGAATGCATCAAAGTTGTCCTCTACGGAAAGAAGAATTTCTTTTATCATCACTTCGCTTATTTTTGCAGTGTTGGGTTCTTTTTCTCTTTCAATTCCTTCCTTCATTTTTTCAATGTTTGCTTTGATTTCGTCTTTTCTTTTCTTATACTCGCCTTTCACAGCCTCGAGCATAAGCTTGAGCCTTTCAGGAGGCACATAAGTGTCGCCTGCTACAACATAGCCATCTGGATTGAGAAAAACTGTTGAGGGAAACCCGCCCATGTTATAGCGCTCCCTTATGTCAGGCCTTTTGTCAATGTAAACCTTTATAGGTACATATTCATTGTTGATTATTTTTGCAATTTCATCATTTGAGTAAGAATTTGCGTCCATTACATGGCACCAGTGGCACCAGACAGCTGTCAAGTCCAGTAAAATCAGCTTGTCCTCATTTTTTGCCTTTTCAAATGACGCCTTGCCCCATTCCAGCCAATTTACCTTTGTTTTCATTGTTCCAAGCCAATGATTGGCTGCCTGCCTGCAAAGCCCTCCTCTACCTCATGCCACGCTTTTATCCTGCCTTCTCCAAGCCTCCAGCACAGGAATATGTCCCTGCCTTCAAGCCTGCAGTAAAAGTCAACTAAGCCCTGCTCTAAATCTTTCAATATACAGCCTATTTTTTCCAAATTTTCAATCTCTCTGTGAAAATCATAAGAGAGTTTATGGTATTCTTTGTTCAGCTTGGCGCTTGTCTCAATAATTTCTTCATACTCGACCTCTCTAGAGTCCATCTCTACTGAAAGTACAGCATCTATCGCTTTTTTCAAATTTTGAAGCTTAATCAGTGACTTCTTTATTTTTGGCATTTGCTTTTGCGCGCCCTCAACTGTGAAGTATTTTTTTGGCATGTAACCCAGGTGTATTGTCTTGTTTATAATATTTTTGATAGCTAAAACCTAAAACCACAACCTTTATATATAAGTTAGGCTAACCTAACTTTCTATGTTCACTGCAAACAGGGAAGACTACCTAAGGGGGCTTTACATACTGGAGGAGGAAAAAGGCGAGATTAAGTCCATTGACTTGGCGCATTACCTTGATGTCTCAAAGCCCAGCGTTTCCGAGATGGCCAAAGAACTCAATAAAGAGGGACTGATATCCTATAAAAAATACTCAAAATTGAGATTCACTTCAAAAGGGCGCAGGATTGCGCAAAAATTGACCTCAAAGCACAGGCTAATAGAGCTTTTTTTAAAGAAGATACTCAAAATAAATTCAAAAAATATACATCACGAAGCGCACAGGCTTGAGCACGCATTCAGCGACGAATCTATAACAAAATTAAGAAGGCTGCTTGGCAACCCGAAGAAAGACCCCCATGGGAAGCCAATATCCCAATAAGTTCTGCTTAAATAAAATGAAAAATAAAAAATTAATTATTGTAATATCTGCATTGCTTATAGTATTTGGCTTAATATTCGCATTTCTGCCCCATGATTTGCAGGAATTAGTTACATTTGGAGCAAATATCCCGCATTTTTTGCACTTAGTCATGGGGCTTGTAATTGTAGGGACTGGCTTAGCATGTATAATATATTCTATAAAGCAAGGAACATTTAGATTTCCCATTGATAAACTTAAAAACAATTTAAGGAAACCCGTACCATTGCTGATAATCATGCTTTTGGTGGCTGGCTTTGCAGCTCTAAAATATGTTACAAAAGATGTCAAGGCAGAAACAGAGTTTGACAAGATGAAGGAAGCTGCAAAATATTGCACAAATCCTATTTCTACAGACCCAAAATGCATTGAATCATTTGCGGAAATGAGGGGCATAATGCACTCAAGTTCAAATGACCCTCAGAGAACAGCACAGGAAAAAATAGGGATTGTTGGAAAGTACGGGGAAGATGGCGGGTTTAATGCAATGGAATACTTGTCAACATGGAATTATAACAATCTTCCAGCAAATGAAAGAAGCAAATTTTACAAAGAAACAAGGCGCTCTGATGGCAGCTTACTGAGGGAATACTGGATTTCCGCAGAAGACAAGGAAATTGAGATTGCACCAGGGGTTTTCTTTCCTGCGTGGACTTACAATGGGCAGGTGCCAGCTCCTACTATAAGGGCAACAGAAGGAGATAGGATAAGAATTCATTTCACAAAGGACAGGATTTCACTTATGAATTTGATGCGGACCCATTCGGAGTTCATCTATTCCATTGCCATTCTGTTCCGCTAAAGCAGCATATAAGCAAAGGCCTTTACGGCGCTTACATTGTCGACCCTAAAAATGACACAAGGTCCAAAGCAGATAAAGAAATGATCATGGTAATGAACGCATTTGATACAACTCTGGACGGAGAAAATGAGGTTTATGCAGTTAACACAAAGGCATTTTACTATGCGTTAAACCCCATAAAAGTAAAGAAAGATGAATTAATCAGGATTTATTTGGTTAATATAGTTGAATTTGACCCCATTAACTCATTTCATCTTCATGCAACTTTCTTTGATGAATACAGAACCGGAACAAAGCAAGAGCCGAATGCTTACACAGATATTGTGTCATTTGCGCAAGCGGAAAGATCAATTTTGGATGTAAAATTCAGGTATCCCGGAATGTACATGTTTCATGAATAAAGTGGAAAATCAGCCAGAAAAACAAAGTAATGCAAAATTTTTGATGAGGGCTTTATTGCCCCTTATATTGTTAGGGATACTTCTCTTGGTTTTTGTCAAATTCGGCCCATTAGGAGTTTTCAAATCGTCAGTTGTCCCGATAGAAAATATTTTCATACAAAGAGTTGTTTTTTCACCCGAGCATATTTCACTGGAAGTATTTAATGACGGCCCTGAGCCAGTCACAATAGCCCAAGTTCTTGTAAACGACGCTTATTGGCAGTTTGAAATGGCTCCAAGCACTACACTTGAGCCTTTAGATAGGGGTAAAGTTGAAATAAACTACCCCTGGCTTGAGGGAGACTTTGAAAAAATAACTTTAGTATCCAGAAATGGTATTACCTTTGAAAAAGAAATAGAAGTTGCTTCCATAACACCAATATTCAACAGCTTTTATCTGAAAGCCTTTGCGCTGCTTGGAATTTATGTCGGTGTGATCCCTGTTCTTTTGGGGCTGCTATGGCTTCCATTTTTGAGGATGTTAAAAGAAAGGTGGTACAGCTTTTTGCTTGCATTGACGGTCGGATTGCTTATATTCCTGGGATTTGATGCGCTTGCGGAATCATTTGACCTTTTGGAAGCTATACCCAATGCATATAATGGAATTGGAATAATATTAATCGGATTTACCTTGTCAATCCTTACTTTATCCGCCATAAGCTACAAGTCAGAGCACCACAGGCAGATTAAAGGCGAACATTTTCAGGCTTTAATTTTTGGTTATTTGATTGCGCTTGGGATAGGATTGCATAATCTAGGCGAAGGGCTTGCAATAGGAAGCGCGTACGCAGTCGGAGAGGTTGCATTAGGAAGCCTGCTCGTCATTGGATTTATGATTCACAATGTTACTGAGGGAGTCGCAATAGTTGCCCCACTGACCAGATTCGTAAGGCAGGTTGGTAATTTCTATTTTCACCTTGTCATAATGGGATTGTTGGCTGGAGCGCCTACAATAATCGGCGCTGTCATTGGAGGATTTGCATACTCCCCTGCCTTAGCGGTGCTGTTTCTCTCTATAGGGGCGGGCGCAATCTTTGATGTTTCATATGACATAATGCATTACATGGCAAAAGGCAAGTGGACCTCACTTTTTACTGTAACAAATGTCCTTGGATTTATGGCTGGATTGCTGGTAATGTACGCAACAGGGTTTCTGGTTTTGGGTTAAATCAATAAAATGGCAGCTTTTCAAAAGTTTTTCAATTATTTTAGGATATTTTCAGACAGGAAGCTGCTTGCATTCATGGGCTCTGGGCTGATTGTGAGCGTTGCATACATGGATCCCGGAAACTGGGGAACTGACATTGCCGGAGGGGCATCTTTTAACTATGACTTGCTTTGGGTTGTTTGGCTTGCTTCAGGCATGGCAATGCTTTTCCAGTATCTTTCAGGCAAGCTTGGGATTGCAGGCTATTCTTTGCCGGAACTGGTTAAGGAGAAGCTCAAAAGCAAATGGCTTGTGCTTTCTTACTGGATGCTGGCAGAAATTGCAATTTTGGCAACTGACTTGGCGGAGTTTCTCGGAATTGTTGTTGCATTAAATCTTCTTTTCGGGATTCCGTTGCTTTTTGGCACTTATATCGCAGTTGCTGATGTATTGCTCATATTGCTGCTTACACAAAAAAGATTCAGGACTCTGGAGCAGTCTTTTGTCCTGTTTGTTTCAATAATCGGCTTGGGATATGTTTATGAGCTGTTTATCACAAAGCCTGATGTTTCATCTATTTTGGTGCATTCTGTAAAGCCTATATTAACAAGCCAAAGCGCCTTGATTGCTGTCGGCATTATAGGGGCAACAGTGATGCCTCATGCATTGTTCGTGCATTCATGGCTAATCAAAAACAAGATTATTGGCAACAATTTTGGCAGCAAATCCAGGATTTTGAAATATCATCTGATAGACAATGTTGTTTCGCTTACAATTGCCGGATTCATCAATGCTGCAATAATAATAATGTCAGCGGCTGCTTTTTACCAAGTGGCGAATGTTGCAACCCTTGACCAGGCGTATACTACTTTGATACCTTTGTTTGGCAAATTTGCAGCAATTGTTTTTGCATTGGCGCTGCTTTCTGCAGGCATATCCTCTTCGGTGACAGGGACTCTGGCTGGGCAGTCTGTAATGGACGGCTTGACGGGCTTCAGGATAAGCTTGTGGGTCAGAAGGCTGATAACAAGATTCATTAATGTTATACCCGTTACAATCGCCGTTTTCTCTTGATTCCACTGCCTTTGATACCATTGATTTTTTATACATCAAACAAAGGCATAATGAAAGAATTAGTCAATAAAAAAATAACAACAATATTTGCTGTTATATTTGGAATTGTTATATTGGGATTTAACGGGTACCTGCTTTATCAGGTGATTTTTCAGGGGGTTGGATTTTAAAAATAATCTCAAACAACCTTTCAACTATCAAATTACGATTCCTATTTTACAAAATATATACTCTACAAGCACTGAACATTCTTGGCTGAAATATTTAAAGGGCAAGTGCTCACACTTATTAAATAAAAATAAAAGCCGCTCAATCACGGCAGAACAGGAGACTGAGAACCCAAAATGGTTATATTATATGCTAGTATTTAAAGCTTTTCATGCCGCGGTCGCTCAATCCGGAGGAGCGGGGGACTGAGAACTCCCTGTCCGCAAGGACGTCTGGGTTCCGTCGAAAATGCATAGCATTTTCGGGGTTCCAAAAATCTTCGATTTTTGCGAACAAATCCTTTGAAGGATATCCTCTTGGGTGAAAATCCCAGCCGCGGCGCATTTACCTTCTTTAACAAATAATCTATTTATCTGCTTCTCATTACACCTATTCGTGGGCAGTAACTATTTATAGCACATCTACTACAAAATGGAGAATTAGTAACACATATATTCTGACCGTGCGCTACAAGTAAGTTATTCAAATCGTACCAGTACTTCCTTGGTATAATTTCCATAAGTTTAACCATAGTTTTATCTGGGTGCTTAGTTTTTACCCATCCTAAACGATTGGCAATAACGTGAACATGAATGTCCACTGGTATAAAATCTGGTTTATTAAAACCATAAACTAAAGTAATTGCGCCACATTTTTTACCAACACCTGGAAGATTTGTTAATTCTTCCATTGTATCAGGCACCTTTCCATCATACTTTTCAACCAAAATCTTGCAGGTTTTTTTAATATACATGGCTTTTGTAGGATAAAAACCGACTGGAAATATTGCTTTTTCTATTTGCTTTTTTGACAATTTTAGCATGTCCTTTGGGTTGTCTGCCAAGTCAAACAATCTCTTTGAAGCAGGGCCTGTTGTAGTGTCTTTTGTCCTTAGACTTAGAATGCAGGAAATCAAGACAAGGAATGGGTCTTTGGTTCTTTCGCCTATTTCTGTTGCGATAGGGTTTTCAAAGTGCCTGATTTCTTGTTTTAGAAGATTAATTATTTTGGAGATGTTTTTTATGGAAGCCATTTTCATTTCAAAATCCTTCCATTCTTCCTGCTCCAAAGCAGTAAGTCCAGTTCGTCAATATCAATTCCGATTTGCTTTGAGAAATCAATGAATTTCTGCTCAATTTCCAAATATTCCCTTGCATTTTTCGGCTTTTCGTTTTTTTCAATAACTCCAAACTCGTGCAAAGAATTTATTATGTGCTTGTCAAGGATTGCATAGCCTTTAAACCCTATATTCCTCAGGAAGTGCGACGCCTCCTTCATTCCAAGCCCTTTGACGCCCTTATTGAGGGCAAAGAAATTTCGCAACTCATCTTTATTCTTGAATGATTTTATTTTGTTTTTTAATTCAAAATTCAATGAATTTTTCAGGTAAGTCCTTGTATGGATTATATGGGCTGGCCTGACATTGTTAAACCTGTAAATTCCCTCCAGCCTTCTTGTCATGTCATCAGCAGTTCCGTTTATCAAAACATTCCTCACGGCATCGACTGCCTTCGCGCCCATCTCTGCGCTTGTGTTGGCTGTGAAAATGCAGAAAGCGAGCTCCTCAAAAAGCCTGTAGTCATCTTTTGCCTCAGAAGGAAGCAGCTTTAATTCGCCGCTTGCATAATTCCATGAATAAGGCTCGCTGAAGAATTTTTCGAACTGATTTAACCTTTCCTTTATTCTGTCTTTCTTATTAGCGTATTCAACTTTTAGTTTTTCTATCTCGTACATAAAACAAGTGTTATTTGTTCTTTTTTAAAGTTATTGTGAGTTTCTTATCTTTGGCCCTATTGTGCGCAATAACAAGGAAAACAGCCAATAAGCTGCTGTAATTAACCAGCATAAACCACGGAGTTCCCCAGCTTATGCCGTTGAAAACATAGTCAGACAAAGGCCATAAAAATGGAGTTGGAAAAAATCTTGTTGAGTGTGTTGGTATGTCTATCACTATATGGGCAGCCCATGCAGTTAAAGCCCACAGCCATTTTTTTGTAAAAATATATATTAAAAGAAAGACTATAAAAAATACGATTAAGCTATGCGTCATGTTGTAGGCTGCAAAGAGCCATTCTGGCAAAGAGCTTAATGCCGGCGGTACCCTGCGTAAATTCCCATTTAATAAGCTAATCACAAAAATAATCCCAAAAGACAGCAAGTCAGGCAAAATTCCAAATAAGGTTGCCATCCATGCATATTTCTTTTTATGGAAAATTGCAAAGCTCCACAAGCCATGGGCGAATATGTCCATTTTTATGCCAAGCTCTTATATTCCAGATTCTTCTTCATCAGATAATAAAATATTATTGTGCCTATCAAAACAATTACGGCCGATGAAACAAAAACAGTTGCCAAGCCGAATGCAACCATCATCAAGCCTGCAATTATCGGCCCTATGCCGCCCCCTATGCCGAATGCCGTGTTGAATATTCCCATCACAGAGCCCATGCCAAGCTTTCTTCCAAGCTGCGCTGTTATCGCGCTTCCTGCTGGTATTGAAATAGCTGAGCCAAAACCCATCAATAAATTGAATAAAAGTAATGTGTAAAATCCTGTTGACAAAGGCATTAATGCAAGCGCGATAAGCATCATAATGCTTCCAGCAATAAGCATTGCAACCTTATCACTTTTATCTGCCAAAATGCCAAAATATCTTTGAAATAAGGAAGACACCAGCAAATTTGCTGTCACAACAAAACCAATTTGAAATATTGTTATGTTTATCCTTTCAGCAAGCAGGGGCAAAAATCCCATTAATGCGGATATTCCGAAAGCATTCATCAGCCTGAAAACAAACATTGCCTGCATCGTCTTGTCTTTTAATATGTCC
>JACOZN010000003.1 GCA_016181305.1 Candidatus Woesearchaeota archaeon | reverse complement strand
AATGTTTTTCCGTTGCCATTTGCCAGGCTTAAGAAAGGTGTATAATTTACAAGTTGGGTATATGTTCCATTTGATAAATTAATAATATCTGCTGGGGCAGTATTGTCCAAAATAAAATCCCCGTCTACAGCTGTGTAACCTGCATCTGTAGAATTCCAAATGCTATCGTTATTTCCATAATATGCTTCAAAACTATTTAAGTCGCTATCCGTACCATCTATCAATTCCCTCGCAACAATAACAAGACTACCGGCAGTTATATTTACATCATCAAAGTTCTTTCCATTTATTGTAAAATTTTCAATATTTATTGTTTGAGTTCCATTATTGAAAAGTTCAATCCATTCTAAATCTGAATCGTCACCTTGAGCAGTACTGGGATTATACATAATCTCATTAATCAAAACCGCAGAATAGGCATTTAATGGCAAAATTAAGCTGAATGCCATCAATAACCAGACAATGAACAGTCTCTTCAAAACAACAACCCCCATTTTTTGTTTTTGGGATTAATATATAAATCTTATTGTGGCTTTGCCCTTTTTAAGTACCCAAATGCAACCAGCACAAGAATAATTATAACGGCAAATCCGCCTAGTAGAATTGCAAGCAAAGCAGGCGATTTTAAAACAGATACTTCCTCTGTAGCTGTCACCTGCTCTTGTGCTTCTTTTTGCTCTTCTGGCTCTTCCTCAGGCTGGATTACTTCAACAGTCTCTTTGCCCTCTTCAGTTTTTGGCTCTGCCTTTGCCGCCCCGGAAACGCAGTCTTTCACGACAAAATCCATTGTCTTCTGGTCGAACAAAATAAAATTCTTCCAGTAAAGATTAACTAAAATCGGGAATCTGCCTGCTTTCAAAAAATCCGGCACTTCGAAGTTCAGGGTTTTTGTGTAGGTTTTTTCCTCTTCGCTGGCCTCGTCAGAAGACAGCAGCGAAATGTCCTTGTCATAGGAGTTTATGCCAAGGCTTGTGGCTTTGAATTCAAGGGCTACCTCATTTTCAGGGTTTGAGCCTGCATTGGCGATCTCTGCAGTGAGCTTTGCCTTTCTGTCGCATTCGACAACGCTTGGTTCAAGAGTCACTTTTGTTATTCTTATGTCGTGGCTTTGCTTCTTGACTTCAAGCTTTAAGTTAAGTTCTGTATTGAAGGATGTTTCATTTCTGTCTTCGCCTTCTGCTTCCAAAATCACGTTGTAGGTGCCTGCATCAACATCAAGAGGTATGGCAAATTTGACGTCAACCCTGTTGTCGTCTCCCGGCTCCAGGTCAAAGTCTATGCTTTCCTCATCCAAATCACCCCCGTCGTCTATCTCCTCTATGGTAATGGTTACAAAAACACCCCTCAGGTCAGGATCTTCGCCTGTAAACGTGTTTTCAACCCTTACGGTGAATGTGACATTTGAGCCCGGCAGCACATCAACATCTATTTTTGAATTGTTTGCGACTGGAACAGAAGCAGAGTCAATCCTGTCCCTGTCCTCAACCCTGTAAGTGTACGCTTCGTCATAATCTACATTGGCGTCTATTTCTGTTATCTGAAGCCCTGCGGCTAATGAAGCAGAGGCTAGCAAAAGTGCAAATATAAACGCAAAGGCTATAAGTTTCATTTTTTTCGAAAATTGAAAATTTTGGAAATCTTGAAAATGTCAAAGCATTTTCAATATTGTAATTATTCTATAGTAGTTATTTTAGATATATAAATGTATCGAAAATAGATTCTGTTGCATATTCGGGTTATTTGTTTCATTGTTGCGATTAGGGTTATTTAGGCAGGCTCTTTGAATAGTTCTATCTATCTAAATCTTGAGTGATAGAATAAGCTGTCTATTATGGGTGATTAAATTTTTAAGCACTTGAATCAAAATATTTTTTATGAAGATAATTATAAAAATTTGGAATTAATCGTAGGACTGGAGCAATATGGCTTAAATCGGTTACAAAAGTTCTTTTTGAAGTTTTTCTACAAAAATCTTCATTTGATGGTAAAGACTCGCTAATTATAACAACTCCTGTGCAGATATTCTCTAAATGTTTTGCTAATGAAATTAATTCCTCTTCCTCGCTACTTTCAACGTCCCCTAAAAGATATTTAGCTGAGGTAAAATGTCCTCTAAATAATGGCAGTGATTCTTTGGTGTCTTTTAGTTTGTCTTTGATTTCATCGTATAAATCAGACAATATTATAAATTGCCTATATTCGTTACCTACATCCCTACAATCCATAAAATTTGTAATAATCTCCAAATGTTCAAAATTTTCCTCTAAAATATCCTTTTTAAAAAGGATTTTCATAATAGTTTTATCGAGAATAAAAGCAGTTTTTTTACTAATAATCACTTGCTTATCTTTTAAAAGAATTAATAAGGAATCATTATCAATTTGAATGACTTTAAATTTATGGGGCATTAAATACACCAAAACTAATTAAGAACGCCCTCATCTCTAAAAGCATTACGCATTCTTTTAAGTGGAGTTACATCAAGCTCTACTATTTTAGTTTCTGGAGGTGAATCTCTTTCAACTCTTAATTCAACAAATGTATTATCTTTTAATTTATGCTCATTCCTTACTTCTGGTGTTAAATTAGAGGTTTTTATAATGTTGATACTTTCAACCTTTCTTGGTATTTTTTTAATTTCTTCCATTTTTGTTTCACCCCTTATTAATTTAAATTTCTATATAAATTTTTTGTTAACATAATAAAATAGGAAAATCAGATAAAAGAAATTAAAAAATAAGTCTTCATTTTTTCGATTATAATCCTTCTCAAACATCCGCTTCTTATTGTTTAAAGTTATGAGGTCAGTATTTAAACTTTGTGGTAATTTTAGGTATTAATGTTCTCTAAACTATATATTCCACTTACAAACAAACCGAAACATTTATATACTACTTTAATATACTATGATACAAGGTGATATAAACGGTTAAGATTCAAATTGATTTAACAGACGACGAAGATAGGCTTGTTGAAATTTTTAAAGCTGAAAACAGGATTGACACAAAAGAAAATGCAGTCAAGGAAATGATAAAAAAAAGTGGCAATTGTAAACATAAGTTTGATTTAGTAGAAAAATCAAATGTGCCTGCCCAATATGGAAAAATAAAAATTATACAAAGATGTATTTATTGTGGTGAACTTAAAAAGGATATAATGTAAGAATAAAGTGTCCTTTGGTGTTTAAGACACCGAAAAGACGGAGAACCAAAATGTTAGCGAACCAAATTAGTCCCATAGTAAAAAAGGAGTTAAAATATAAAAATATATCAGAACACGAAAATACCGCTATTCCAGGCTTTTAGCCCTGCAAAAGAAAATCGTATCTTTTCCCTCTTCAACAGCTTTCCAAATCCTGAATTTTTCCTCAATCATTTTCTTAATGTAGCCAAATTTCCCTGACTTTTTTAAAATGCTGAAAACAAAATTGCCTTTTCCAACTCTTTTCATCTCTTCCATTGATTTCCTTATGTTTTTGAAGCTGTGGATTGCGGTTACTGAAATCACATAGTCAAATGAATTGGCTTTGAACGGCAGGCTTTCCGCAGCACCAAGTATTTTTTTGCCGTTTTTATTCTGCCTTAAAAGCCCAATGCTCGGGTCAATGCCTGCAACAAAGCATTCAAAGCCTGAAGAAATTCCTGTCCCGCAGCCGACATCAAGGATTTTGGTGTTTTTATTTATTTTAATATTTTCTTTTATTATTGACAGCTTATTGAGCTGTTCCCCCCTGTGCAATTCATTGTAGCCTTTTGCAATAACATCGTAGTAAGCCATGGAAATGGTATTGCTTAGATGCTTAAATACCTTTCACTGCAACTTCCGAAAAGCATAAATAAGAGTTATTGATTATCCGATGCTCTTTAAAGGTGTTGATGTTGAAAAAAATTTTATTGCTCATTGGATTGCTGCTCATTTTCGGCTGTGCGCAGGCAAAGAACTTCAGCTACGGCGCAAAGCAGATTAGCAGCCTCAATGCAAAGTATAACACCACAATTGAGACTTACCCGAAAAGCATAAGCCGGATTGACTCAATGATTGATGAGTATGAAAAATTAAGGCAAGTCCAGCTCGAGTCCGGGCAGGAGCCGTTTAATTATGCCATTAGCTACAGGATTTTGAACCTTGAGGCTGAAAAGCTTTACATTCAGGGGCAGAAATACGGAAGCGCAGGCACGACAAAAGACGGGTTTGGGTGCAAGTCAAGGCCCCTGATAACAGAATCTTTAAACTTTAGAAACATGTCGGCTATGAAGGGGTTTGAGGCTGTGAGCCTGCTGAACGAGTTTGCAGACAAATATCCTGAAGAGGCAAAATCAATCGGCTTGTCGCCTAAGAATGCATTGTTCCTGAACGCAACCTTTTACCCTATATGGAAAGATGCAAGAAGCGACAGCAGCATAATAAACCATTTCTGCCCTATTAATGTTACACTGGAATTGTACCAGCAGGAAATAAGGAAAAAAACAAACATAACAGAAGACATTATAAGGGGGATGAGCTACGATGAGGCTGTCAATCTATGGAAACTGATAAGGGGCATAGGCTAAAATGGCGCTGAAAAAACCCGACAGCGTGGAAGAGTGCGTGTACTTTACCAACAGGATAATTGATTCCGGCAGGGCTATGGCATGGGTTTTCAGGAAAGAGTGCCCTAAGTGCAAAAAAGGGATTATGGGAAAGCCGCAGAAGAAAGGCGGCAAAGTAGACAAGAAGGCTGAGCATTATGTCTGTTATTCATGCGGATACACTGAAAGCAACGAGCAAGTTGAAAACTCACTTGTGATTAACGTTGAATACAAATGCCCGCACTGCGGCAATGAAGGGGAAACAACAACAGAATACAGGAGAAAAACCTTTGAAGGCGTTCCTTCCTATGTCTTTGAGTGCCAGAAATGCCGCAAGAAGATAGGATTGACGAAGAAGCTGAAGGAATCCAAAAAGAAAGGCAAAGAAAATGCTGGTGAGGAATAAAAAGTTTTAAATACTTAAATAATAATAAAACAAAACATGGGCAAAATCTCAAAAATAATCATGTTTGTTCTTGCAGCAGTATTTATGTCGGGCATTGCAAATGCCTTTGGCTATTTCAGGAAAGATCACGACATTTTTGATTTTATGGGCATGTCTGGCATAGGATTTTTCATGGGATTTGGGCTTGTGGTGCTTGCTGCTGTTCTGTTCCTGTTCATATTCTGGCTCTGGATGCTTGTTGACTGCCTGAAAAGGGACTTCAAAAGGGACACAGACAAAATAGTCTGGATTCTTGTGCTGATATTCCTGCACCTTTTAGGAGCTATTGTATATTATTTTGTGGTGAAGGTTGCCGGGAAAAGTCCGGCGAAAAAATCAAAATAATTATAAGAATTTTACTTATGCTGTTTCTTCTGACGGCTTGTTTGATAAATCTCAACCATGCACAAGATGCAATTCTCTGTCCACTTGCCGGATTACGTTTGGATGTGCAGTATTCTGCACTTCCCACCCAAGAAACACTCTTGAGAAATATCTGGCTGTTGCATGACAAAGCATAGCCTCTATGTAAAATACATCATTATAACCGGAGCCAGTAATATGTATTAAGCCGCTATTCATCAGGTGCTGTGATAAATATGTCCACCCCTCATCGGATAAATATTTCCTAACCTCTCTTCTTTGAGAGTATGTGAGTTGCTCAATACTACTTCGCATACACTTAAGTTCTCCCTTAGGCATTACTGGAGAACCTATGCTGTCCAAGTACAAGTAAACAGAAAAGTTTGCTAACTCATCCACTTGAGTTAAATTTAAAGGTGCAATTACTTCATTTTCTAATCTTCCTTCATTCATTTTTAGAATTCAAAAAACCAAGAAGCCTATAAAAACTTTTTTATAAAAAGACACTATTTAGCCTTCTTAAACATTTCCTCGATTTTTTTCCAGTTGACGACGTTCCAGAATGCATTGAGATAATCTCCTCTTTTGTTTTGGTATTTTAGATAATAGGCATGCTCCCATACATCAACACCCAAAATTGGGACTTTATTTTCCATCAGAGGGCTATCCTGATTTGCTGTGCTGTAAACTTCCAGTTTGCCGTTATTCACAACGAGCCACGCCCAGCCAGAGCCGAACCTGTTCAAGCCTGCATTAGTAAACTCTTCCTTGAACTTGTCAAAGCCGCCAAAAGTGTGCTTGATGGCATCTCCGGCATTTCCATGCGGCTCGCCCCCTGCATTAGGCGCCATTATCTGCCAGAAGAATGAATGATTGCTGTGCCCGCCGCCATGGTTTCTTACAGCAGTCCTTATGTTTTCAGGCACGTCATTGATTTTTTTGAGAATATCGTCAACGTTCATTGTTTCAAACTTCGTGCCTTTCACTGCGCCGTTCAGCTTGTCAATATAAGCCTGATGGTGCTTTGTATGATGTATAGTCATAGTCTGCTCGTCAATGTACGGCTCCAAAGCGTTGTAAGCGTATGTCAATTTCGGCAATGTGTGCATTTTTACCACCTCCTGAATGGTGTGAATGGTATGTCATGATGGTATAAATAATTTGCGATAATCCTGAGCCTACACCTTTTCTATGCTTAACATATCTTCAAGTTCTTCCCTTTTTTTCCGGAGGTTCTCTTCTTTTTGCCTTTTTTCGTGGGAATCCGAACATTTTTTTGTATTCTCCACGTCATGCCTTGAGAGATTATTTACATCATAAACCATGACAAGGACATTATTGCTGTCCTTCCAATTGGCTGAGTCTGGCTTGTAGTAAACGCCCAAAGGCCTGCCATCAGGGCTTCTCCAGAAGAATATCCTGTCTATTTTCTGCGCAGAGTCATAAACAAATAATGCAACCAGCATGTTGTTTTTGACCCCCTGCTTGTAGCGATGCTGGATTTTGCACTCCTCGTACGGCACGTCGAGCAGTAAAGCCCCTTCAAGGTTGCTTTCAATATCTTTCAAAATTCCCGGGTAAAACTTTTTTTCAAGCCCTATCCCGGCTGCACTTTGTGCAAATGCTTTGGGCTTGGGCTTGTATTGCTGCTCAAAAGCTTTTTGCGGCTCCAAAAATTTTATATAAGCTGCTGTATTGGCATCCATTTTAAGCCTCCACCTTTCTCTTCAATTTTTCCAGATAAACGCATGCATTGCAGACACCATTCGATGCAGGCTCGCTGCATCTTGAGCAGATGTTTATTATTCCGCCTTTGAATTTTTCCTTCAGAAAAGGCAAAGTCTGCAAAAATGAGTTTACTATAGAATATTTTGTTCCGGGATTCTTTTGCTCCAGCTCGTTAAGCATGTCCCTTACATTTGCCCTGAAAGCCTGGGGAGCGTTCGGGCATTCATTGAAGCTGTCAAGCAATCCATTTATAAAAGCGTAAGCTGTAACTTCCTTTTCAGTGCAAAGGTACAAAGGCTTTATTCTCGGCACAAACAAAGCTTCATTTTGGGTAATGCCCGTCCTTGGCCCAAGCCTTGCGCTTGCTGCAATGTCATTCCTCATCTGGTTCATCAGGATTGACTGGCATTCATCGTCTAAATTATGTCCGGTTGCCAATTTTGTCAGTTTTAATTCCTTTGACTTTTTGTTTAGCAGATACCTTCTGAAAATGCCGCAGATAGTGCACGGCTTTACTTTCAGGATTTTGAGCATGTCATCCAAATTCAAGCCAAATTCTTCCTTGTATGAAAAAATATGCAATTTTACATTGTTTTTGCTACAGAAGTCCCTTGCAGTTTCAAGCGTCCTGTCCCTGTAGCCTGAAATGCCCTCATTAATTGCAATGGCATTTATTTTTATTCTTGGATTTTGCTTTGATAGTTTGTTTAGAATATTCAGGACGCTTAATGAATCCTTGCCGCCAGATAATGCAATGCCTAACTTTTCTTCCTTGCCAATCAAGTCAAACTTCCTTATAGTGTTGAATACCTTGCTTTCAAAATATTCCGTGAAATGGGTTTTGCACAGCCTTTCTCCTGAAGGCATTTCCATTATTGGCTTTTGGCTGCAGCAGTTCATTTAACCACCCGAAATCACACTCAAAATCTTAATCTCGTCATTGTCTTTCAATCTTTCATCTTCCAAAATCAATTCATTGTTTCTTGAGACTATTACTGTGACTGGGTTTATTTTTAGTTTTTTTAATAAGTCAATGACTTGTGAATTATTCTCCAGCTTTAATTTTGCATTTTTGTTTTCCCTGCCTATAAATGCATTTACATGGATTTTAGCCATCTTCTGCAGAAATAATGGTGTATTAATAAATATTATCAAAATTTTAAAATTTACCCAACACTATGCCCGCATCCGCAGCTTGTTTTTACATTCGGGTTGTTGATTTTAAAGCCAGCGTTTGTTAAGGAATCCAGATAGTCCACTGTAGAACCTTTCATGAATTCAATGCTCATTGGATTGATGAAGACTTTAACGCCTTTTTCCTCTATTACCGTGTCATCCTGCTTTGGCTCTTTCTCCAAGCCTATGTCATACATGTAGCTTGAGCAGCCGCCTGGGGTAACCCCCACCCTCAAGCCGTATCCCTGCTTGTTTTCCTTTTCAAGCAAAGCCTTCACTTTATTGGCTGCCTTTTCTGTCAAGGTTACGATGAGTTCTTTTGTTTCTTGCTGCATTTTTTCAATTTAAATTGATTTTTGAAGTTTATTTTCTAATGCATCATAAGTTGGGGAATCTCTAATAGATGGGGTTTTTCCAACTCTTCTTATGTACTCAAAAAGAGTAGCAAAGGCAAATAAAGAAACAACATACATGGGATGATTAGTAGAATAGGGACTTGTGGTATAAATAACATCAAATTCAAGCATAGCATTTCTGCCTATCCTAACTGTCCTTGTAACTTCATTTTCCTGCTTGACCATAAACATTAGCTGTGGAGCACCTAAACTCACTAAAGTTCCACCAATATATAACGAAATTACAGCTTGATCACCGATCAACTCTCTAACTGAGTCTGTCAATGCAAGTCCAGTCAATACCCCCAATCCAGCATCCCAATAATCTTGTACCAAATCTTTAAGTGCTTTAGAAGTATGTTTAACGGGATGTTCAAAAAGTTCTATTAAACCATCCCTCGCATACTGGCTATATTCTTGAACATATTTTCCAATATTTTGTAATTTTTCTCCCATTTTCGTGTATTCAACATCACAAATTTAAATATCTTTTTGTTTTAAGCGCTAAGCTCAGCCTCTTTTATTATCTCATCATATCCTTTCGCTTCAAGCTCATGCGCCAATTCCTTGCCGCCGCTCTTCACAATCCTGCCCTTTACCATTATGTGAACCCTGTCGGGAGTTATATAGTTCAAAATCCTCTGGTAATGGGTGATTATCAAAATTCCTGTGTTTGGCCCTATAAGCGTGTTAACGCCCTCTGCAACAACTTTTAAAGAGTCAATGTCCAAGCCTGAGTCTGTCTCGTCAAGCACAGCCATGTCTGGCTGCAGAACAGCCAACTGCAGTATCTCAGCCCTTTTTTTCTCCCCTCCTGAAAATCCCTCGTTCAAGTACCTTCTGCTGAAAGAGTCATCTATCTTCAAAAGCTTCATCTTTTCCTTCAGCAGTTTCACAAAATCAGGGACAGCAATTTGCTTTTGCTTTACTGCATTGTAGGCAGTCCTAAGGAAGTTTGATACTGAAACGCCTGGAATCTCCTGAGGGTACTGGAACGACAAAAACAAGCCAAGCTTTGCCCTTTCATCAGGCTTTAATTCCAAAACATTCTGCCCTTTATACCATGCCTCGCCCTTGTCAACTGTGTACTTCGGATGCCCCATCAGGGTGTAAGCCAAAGTGCTTTTGCCTGAGCCATTCGGGCCCATCAATGCGCAGACTTCGCCTTTTTTGACTACCAGATTCACGCCGTTCAATATTCTCTGCCCTTCAATGCTCACGTGCAAGTCCTTAACGATTAGTTCGTCTGTCATTTTTGTGTTCACCTATTTCTTAATATATTTCTCAAAAATCAATATGCTGTTTTTTAATGTATCTAAAGACAATAATGCGCATTTCAGCCTTACAGGGCTAAGGGAAATTCCCAGCAGTTCTAAAATGTTTTCTTTTGTCAGCTTCTTCAGATCCTCAATGCTCTTGCCTTTTATCTCCTCTGTCAGCATTGAGGCGCTTGCCTGCGAGATTGCGCAGCCCCTGCCATGGAACTTGACATCAGCAACCTTTTTGTCCTTGATAACCAAAAACATCTCAATCTCGTCGCCGCACAAAGGATTATATTCGTGATGATGAACTGATGCCTTGTCTATTTTTCCTGCATTCCTTGGATTCTTGTAATGGTCCAAAATGTTTTCCTGGTACATTGCCTCGATTGAATCCATTTTATGCAAACACCCTATTCACTTTATTAAGTGCATTTACAAAAACATCAATTTCTTTTTCTGTATTGTAAAGGTAAAAGCTTGCCCTTGCTGTTGCTGCCACACCCAAAACACTCATTAAAGGCATGCAGCAGTGGTGCCCTGCCCTAATCGCAACTCCCTCGCTGTCCAAAACCTGAGCGACGTCATGGGCATGAATATTGCCGAGATTAAATGATATAACAGCGTCCCTTTCATCCGGGCCGTAAATCTTTATTCCGTCAATGCCTTTCAATTGCCCCATAGCGTATTCAACAAGCTCCCTATCGTGCTTTTGCACATTGTCCATCCCGATTTTGTTCAAGTAGTCAATTGCAGCACTTAACCCGATGGCTTCTGCAATGTTCATTGTGCCTGCCTCAAACTTCCACGGCAAGTCATTGAATTTTGTGTCGTCAAACCTTACTTCACGTATCATCTCCCCTCCATAAAGAAACGGCTGCATTTCCTCAAGCAGCTCTTTTTTGCCGTACAAAACCCCGATTCCTGTCGGTCCAAGCATCTTGTGCCCTGAAAAGGCATAAAAATCAGCATCAAGCTTTTTTACATCAACAGGCATATGGGGAGCAGCCTGCGCGCCGTCAACAACCATCAATGCACCATTTTCATGCGCAATCTTTGCGATTTTTTCAACAGGATTTATCGTGCCCAAAACATTTGAAATATGGGTCAATGAAACAATTTTTGTTTTTTTGGTTATATTCTTTTTAATGCTGTTTTTGTCCAGATTGCCGTCTTTGTCAATTTCAATAAACTTTAATCTCAATCCTCTCTGCTTTGCCAATTGCTGCCATGGCACGAAGTTGCTGTGGTGCTCCATCTGCGAAACCACAATCTCATCATTTTTTTTCAGCTTTGCAGTCAGCGAATAAGCCAAAAGGTTCAGGCTTTCTGTCGTATTCTTGGTAAATACAATGTTTTGGTACGAATCTGCATTTATGAAATCAGCAGTTTTCTTGTGCGCTTCCTCGTATTTTTCAGTCGCCTCCTCGCCCAGCTCGTGAATGCTCCTGTGTATGTTGGCATTGTAGTTTTTGTAGTAAAAGCCAATAGCCTCAATCACCTGTTTTGGCTTCTGGGATGTTGCTGCGTTGTCAAAATAAACCAATGGCTTATTGTGCACTTTCCTCTGCAAAATAGGGAAGTTTTTTCTTATCTGTTCAACGTCCATGAGTGGTTTTGTGGAGGGCATTTTAAAAGTGGCATTCAATTCCATTGTCTCTGTCCCGGACAGTAACCATAAAATCAGCTGCTTCAGGATAAATTCTTATTTGCCCCAGCAATTTCATTAAACTTCTAAAATATAACCGTTCAATCAAGATTATTGAATTCACATACACATTCAATTCCTTTAAACTGTTAGCGCTTTTTTCTCCAAATACTTTGTCCATAGTCTCTCTTAATTCAAACAGCAAATCTCTTACAGTAAACAAGTGATAAAATTCTTCTTTTCTATGCATAGTTCTGTAAGGTATATTATCTTCAGAGTAAAAGTATTCAAATTTTTTGAGCAGGTTATAAGAACTTTCCATCAAGTCATTTCTGTCCGGGCCTTGTAAGTATAATTCGGCATTGCTTAGGATTGTTTCAAGGGGATTAAAAATCGGGTTATGGGCGTATCTAGCCAATTCTATGGCCCTTCTTTGGCGCTCTGCTAACTGAGGATTTGTTGCGCTTGCAACGGGATCACCCATTTTTTGTTCTAAAGGTTTCATTCTATCCCCCCACCATCCCCCTTATCTTCTCCCTTAATTCTTCAAGAGGAATCTTTTGTATTATCGGCTCGAAAAACCCTTCCACAATCAGCTTTTCAGCTTCTGCTCTTGACAAGCCGCGAGCCATCAGATAAAACAGATGTTCTTCATTAATCTGTCCAACAGTTGCGCCATGGGAGGCTTTTACATCATTGGCGTCAATCTTCAGGCTCGGAATGCTGTTTGCCAAGGTTTTGTCTCCTAATTTCAGGATGTGGTTTGCAAGGTAGGAGTTTGTTTTCTGCGCCTGCTTTTCTATCTTAATCAAGCCCCTGTAAACAGACGATGATTCATCCTTTAAAATCCCGTCAACAAGCACGTCATTTGTCGTGTTTTCAGCATTATGGAACATGTTGGTTGCAAAGTCAACGTGCTCTTTCTCTTTGCCCATGAAAATGCCGAGGTTGCTGCATGAAGCGCCATTGCCGCTGAAAATCGTGTCAATCTTCAGCCTATTTAATCTGCCCCCAAAGCAACCAGAAATCCAGTTTACATTTGAGTTTCTGTCCAGATTGCCGACAATATTTGCAAAGCTGTAGGCATTTTTCGCCCAGTTGTTTATGTGGTAAAAGTTTATTTTAGAATCCGCATTGGCAAACACTTCTGTAACGCTGGAGTTCAGCTGCCCATTGGCATTTTCCTTGCCTGTGTACTCTTCAATAAAATTCACTTTGCTGTTTGATTCAGCAATAATCATATTGTGCAATATGCTGCTTTTTCCGCTAACCTCAAAATTAAGCTTTATCGGCTCATCTATCTCAATATTTTTTGGCACATGCAAAAAAAACCCATTTCCAAAATAAGCTGCATTTAATGCTGCGAACTTGTCGCCGCCAATTTTCATTGATTTAAGGAAATACTGCTGCGCCACTGGATATTTTTGAAGCGCTGTATTTATGTCAGTCAAAATCACCCCTTTTTCAGCCAAATACTCTGAAAACCCGGAAACACTTATTTTGCCTTCTGATTCAAACGGCTCAAAGCTTTCAAGCCTTAATTTTCCGATATCGGTATACCTCCAATCCTCGTCCTTTTCCTTCGGCATCGGGATTGACTTGAACACAGCCAGGGCTTCTTTTTTCCTTTCTTCCGCAAAGCTGCTTTGAAATTGCTTCAATTCCATAGATTTTTTCGTAACAAGATTTTGATCTGGCATAAAACCCCCAAATTAACCTACAGAACCTTCCATGCTCAGCGCAATCAGCCTGTTGAGCTCAATTGCGTATTCAAGAGGCAATTCTTTTGTGAAAGGCTCCATAAACCCTGAGACAATCATTGTCTTTGCCTGATCGTCGCTCAGGCCCCTGCTCATGAGGTAAAAAAGCTGCTCTTCCCCAATCTTGCCTACAGTTGCCTCGTGCTCTATTGTAACATCCTTTTCGTTTATTTCCATGTAAGGGACTGTGTCGGAAGCGGACTGCTCGTCCAAAATCAACGCATCGCAAGTGACATGGCTCTTGACATTTTTGCAGCCTTCTGCAACATGAATCAAGCCCCTGTATGTTGTCCTTCCGCCGTCCTTGCTGACTGATTTTGATGTAATCCTTGATGTTGTGTTGGGAGCAAGGTGCAAAATCTTTCCGCCTGCATCCTGGTGCTGCCCTTTGCCTGCAAAAGCCACGCTCAAAATCTCGGCTTTTGCCCTTTCTCCAAGCAAATAAACGCTTGGGTATTTCATTGTGATTTTACTTCCTAGGTTGCCGTCAACCCAGAAGACAGTTGCATCCTTATGTGCAAAAGCCCTTTTTGTGACAAGATTATAGACATTGCTGCTCCAGTTTTGGATTGTGGTGTACTGGATTCTTGAGCCTTCCATAGCTATCAGTTCGACTACAGCGCTGTGCAGCGAATCTGAAGAATATGTTGGGGCTGTGCAACCCTCTATGTAATGCACACTCGAGCCCGGCTCCGCTATTATCAGCGTTCTTTCAAACTGCCCCATGTTCCTTGCGTTTATCCTGAAGTAAGCCTGCAAAGGCAAGTCAACTTTGACTCCTGCTGGAACGTAAACAAACGAGCCGCCGCTCCAGACTGCTGTGTTCAATGCAGCAAACTTGTTGTCATTGTAAGGTATGACTGAGCAAAAATATTTTTTTACAATTTCAGGATACTCCCTTAAGCCGCCGTCCATGTCAAGGAAAACAACGCCTTTCTTTTCCAGGTCCTCCCTTATCTTGTGGTAAACCACTTCACTTTCGTACTGGGCGCCCACGCCTCCAAGAAATTTCTGCTCTGCTTCAGGAATTCCAAGCTTTGTGAAGGTGTTTTTTATGTATTCAGGCACATCATCCCAGGTGTCACCCTGCCTGTCAGTTGGTTTCAGATAATAATAAATGTCATTGAAGTCTATAATGTTAAGGTTAGCGCCCCACTGCGGCATTGGCCTTTTCCAGAACTCTTCCAGAGCCTTTAATCTTAATTTCAACATCCATTCAGGCTCTTTTTTTATCTTGGATATTTGCTCGACTATTTCCCTTGACAGCCCTTTCTGCGACTTGAAGACATACTCTTCCTTATCGTGAAATCCATACCTGCTATAGTCCTTGTCAAAAACCTGCTCTGTGGCTGCTGGCGGCATTTTATTGAAAATTTAATCTGTCTTTATTGCTATCAATCCCTCATCAAAGCAGACATTGCAATTTCCCAATTCCTTGGATTGCTGCCTGTGTATGTCGCATAATATCTGCTTCACTGTTGTGAGGTTGCTTATCCTGTACATCTCTGCTATAACCCTCTGCCTGTTGCTCTTTTCTGCGAGAATTTTGGCTGCAGACACTTTTATCTCCATAATTGCCTTGTCGCTAAACACGACTTCCTTTGCCCTTTTCGAGTGCCGGTACTGGGAAATTGCAGCCTCTGTCAAGCCAAGGATTTTTGCAGCCTCTTTCTGGCTGAGATTATACTCTTCAATGAAGATTCTTGCAAGCTCTCTCCGTATGGCTGGCAGAATATACCTGACTTCAACTTCCTGCGGCATTGTTTCTTGCATGGCACTTAACAATTGTTAACTAATATATAAAGTTTATGGTAAAATAAACAATAATCCCGACAATAACTCCAGCCAATATGTCCCTGTAATCATGCTTTTTAAGGTAAATCCTTGAATACAATATAATCAGGGCCATCAAAATGAGCAAGATGGATGACATGGCATTATTAAAATAGCCAACAAAAACAGCAGCTAAAAAGGCAGTCCTTGCCGAATGAAGGCTTGGAAAGGACGATGCGTCAAGCTTTTCAATGTAGGAGTTATGGGGGTATTTATGCGGCCTTTCCTTAAAGTAAAATGTTCTTACGGCTATAACTATCGCATAAATCAAAACCAAGCCGGCTGCAAGCTTCTTGAGCAATTCATAATTCTTAAAGGCAAGCAAAAATAAAGCTGCAGCTGCATAAATCCATAGGCTTCCCAATGCGCTGAAGTCGCGAAAGAAATCGCCTTTCTGCCTTTTGATGAGTTCTGACGGCATAAAATCAAAACTTATTTGAGCGGTATTTAAAGGTTTTTACTAAACATTTAAAATATCTTTTGTTTCACTGCCTTTATGCGCTACATTCGCCAGGAAATATTCAGGAAAATAGGAAAAAAAGGGCAGGAAACCCTTGGAAAAAGCTCTGCTGCAATAGCTGGGTTGGGGGCTCTAGGCTCTGTTTCCGCGCAATTGCTGGCAAGGGCAGGCATTGGAAAGCTGATTCTGGTTGACAGGGATGTTGCTGAATTATCCAATCTGCAGAGGCAGTCATTGTTTGATGAGGCAGATATTGGCAAGCCGAAGGCTTTGGCGGCAAAAGAGCATTTAAGCAAAATTAATTCAGATGTTAAAATGGATTTTTTTATTGACGACCTAAATTATGAGAATATTGGAAAAATATTAGAGAATAAAACCAATATAGTCCTTGACTGCACTGACAACCTTGAAACAAGGTTTTTAATCAATGATTTCTGCATCAAGAGCAGAATCCCATTCATATATTCCTCGGCAGTCGGGAGCAAAGGCTACGTTTTTAACGTAATCCCGAAAAAAACTGCCTGCCTGAGATGCTTTCTGAAGGAAGCAGCCAATCTTGACACCTGCGAGACTGCAGGAGTTTTGAACACGATAACTAATTTGATTTCATCAATCCAGGCAAATGAAGCAATTAAAATATTATTGAACAAGGATTATGAAAAAGATTTGCTGTTTTTTGATGTCTGGAAAAATGAATTGCTGAAAATAAAAATAAACAAAAATAAAAACTGCATCTGCTGCGCAAAAAGAAATTTTGAATATTTGTCGGGGGAAAAATCATCAAAAATAATGAAGTTATGCGGAGACGGTGTTTACCAGATAAAGGCAAAAAGCATGGATAAAAGGCAATTCAATGCGCGAGAAAATCAAAGATTTTCTGTGCCCAGAAATTCTAAAAATTTCTTGGAATTAAAAAATAAATTAAAAAAAATAGGAAAATTAGCTGATTTCGGCTGTTGCATAAATTTTAGCGGCAAAATAACCATTTTTGGCAATGGCAGGGCTTTAATCAAGGCAAAGAATGAGAAAGAAGCCAGATCAATCTACTCAAAATTCGTCGGAAATTAAAGCTCTTCCTGCTTAACCGGTATGTGCATGAGCTCTATTCCAAGCCTTTTTGCGACGTCAAAAATCCTCTCGTCCCTGTAGAATTCCCCATAATAAATCTTTTTGATGCCTGTGTTTGCAAGCATCTTGAAGCAGCTCCAGCAGGGGCTTGCCGTTATGTAAACTTCGCCTCCCTCAATTCTTACGCCGTTTTTCGCTGCCTGCAGGACTGCATTTGCCTCTGCATGGATTGTTGCAACGCAGTGCCCGTTCTCCATCAGATGACCTACTTCATCGCAGTGCGGCATTCCCCTTATGCTGCCGTTGTATCCTGTTGAAAGTATTGTCTTGTCTCTCGCAATCACAGCTCCCACATGCTTCCTGTCGCAGGTGCTTCTTGTCGCAACTTCCTTTGCAATGTTCATGAAGTACTGCTCCCAGCTTGCTCTTGTCATTATAGCACCCTCAACAAACCATCAATCTTTTTATGCAATTCCTCCAATGAACCATTATTGATAATAATTTTATTTGCAATCCCAAACGTTGCATCAAGCTGCTGATTGGTGTCGCTTTTTAAATTTTCCCTTTGCTCCTGCCTTTTGAAATCTTCCAAAGCCTTTGCATCCCCAAGCCTGTTTCTTTCAAGCAACCTCTTGAATCTCAGTTCAATTGGAGCGTCAATGCCGACAAGCACAAAGCCATTGTTTTTCATCAGTTCCTTAGCCTCAAAAGGGCTTCTTATGCTGTCAATGACGAAGTTTTGGCTTTTGTTATTCTTTAGCTGCTGCTTTATTTTTTTATTGATTTGCTGCGCCAAATAACCTGCTCCGAATTTTGCCCTTAAATCGTTGCCTAATTTAATTAAATTATCCCTCGAATGCTTCAGGCCGCTTTTGGTTGCCTCTTCCCTTATTACATCGGAAAGGGAATAGTAAATAAAGCCTTTTTCTTTTAGATAATTTGCAGCCTCGCCCTTGCCGGAAGCGTTTCTGCCTGTCAATCCAATCATCATTTTTTCTGCAGCTTCTCAAGCTCCTCTTCAAACCTGTCAATGTCCTCGAATTCCCTGTAGACAGAGGCAAACCTTATGTAAGCGACTTTGTCAAGGGTTTTCAGCTTTTTCATTGCTATTTCGCCTATTACCTTGCTTTCAACCTCGACAGAGTCCCTCTTCCTCAAGTCAGACTCGACATCATCTACAAGCTTCTCTATTTTTTCAAGCGGTATGTTCCTTTTCTCGCACGCCTTCAAAATACCATTCATCAGCTTTTTCCTTTCAAACCTCTCCCTTTTGCCGTCTTTCTTCACGACGATAATATCGGCTTCCTCAACCCTTTCGTATGTAGTGAATCTCTTGTTGCATTTTAGGCATTCCCTCCTTCTCCTTGTCGCTTCGAGATTTTCAGTCTCTCTAGTATCAATAACCTGTGTTTCCTCATAGTTGCAGTAGGGGCATTTCATAATCGGGCTGAATAGATAAAGATTTATAAATTATTCTATAATCGCAAACAGAAATGCCATCTAAAAAGATAAGCATCGGCGGCCAGGCTGTTATAGAAGGCGTTTTAATAAGGGGTCCAAACAAATATGCTGTTGCAGTAAGAAGTGGCAAAAAGATAATAGCAAGGAAAGGCAAAATTCCAAAAAAGAAATACAAGTTTCTCAAAATGCCTTTCGTAAGGGGCTTTGTCAATCTTGCCGACATGCTTGTTATAGGAATAAAAGCCCTGATGTGGAGCGCAGAGCAAGCAGGCGATGACAAGGAAAAGATAAGCAAAAACGAGCTTGCTTTCACAATATTTTTTTCTATAGCTGTTGTTATTTTGTTTTTTATAGCATTGCCCTACTTTCTTACAAATCTCTTGGGATTCTATGAGGAAAAAAAGCCGGTATTGTTCAACCTTATAGACGGCATGATAAGAATTTTGATTTTTTTAACCTATATTTTCGCGATTTCACTGATGAAAGACGTAAAAATACTGTTCCAGTACCACGGCGCCGAGCACAAGGCAATACACTGCTATGAAAAAGAAAAAAAATTAACTGTAAACAATGTAAAAAAATTCACAACTTTGCACCCAAGATGCGGCACTTCGTTTTTATTGGTAGTGTTTATAGTAAGCATCTTTGTATTCTCATTGCTGCCGTCGGTAATGATGACTTATTATCCGGATTTCATGCAGCTAAGCCATTGGTTGAGGAAAGGAATCCTGTTTCCGGTAAGAATCATCCTTATCCCGGTAATTGCAGGCATCTCTTATGAAATCCTAAAAATCAGCGACAAAAAGCAAAATAACCTTCTGTTTAAATTAATTTCACTGCCGGGGTTATGGCTGCAGAAAATCACGACAAAAGAGCCGAGCAAAAAGCAGATTGAGGTTGCAATTTACTCCCTAAAGAAATTGTTGGAAATAGAGAAAAATAAAAAATAAAGAAGTATTACCTTCTTTTCCTCCTTCTTCCGCCCCTGGACATCTTGGCGCATGATATGTCCCCAGACTTGTCGATAAAGTACAGGTAGCCTGATTTTTTCTTGACGCCGGCTTTAGCCACAACCTCAACCTTGGCTTTGCCTTTCTTTCTTCCGCCCCTTGACATCTTTGCCCTGGCTACGTTTCCCCTCTTGTCCACAAAATATAGGTAGCCTGCCTGTTTTCTCACTCCGACTTTTGCCACTTTTTCTGCCATTTTCGATAACCTCCTCTTATTTCTTTTTTTAAGACGATACACCCCACGTCTTAGCGTCGAATACAAAACCTAGGATATATTTAAATATTTCGTTTTTATGACGACATGAAAATAAAATTAAAGTTTAAAATTTTACAACTCCTCTATCCTTTTCAGGTATTCCTTGATTCTTGAGCTTATGCTCGGCAATAATATTTTCTCAATCTTTTCCTCAAAGATTTCATTCAAATTGCTGAACTCGCTTATCCTGTAGGCGTTAAGCCTTTTTTCAACCAGCAGAATGTCCTTTAACCTTTTGAGCTGCCTTCTTATGTTGGAGGATGCTATGCCAAGCATCGGCAGCCTTAGGCTTTTCCTTTCCTCGATAACAAGGCTGCAGACTTCATCGCTTGTCAGCTGCCTTTGCTCCTTTTTTGCCTTTATTAAAACATTCAGGACATCAACAACAACGTCCCTTGAGTCGCCCGGCTGCAGCAGCCCGATTGAGAGGCAAACCTTTCTCACAAGCTCCCTCTCGCTCAAGTTTGCCGGCTTTTCGTATCTTCTTAAGGTAATTTCTGCCAAAGGAATGTCTTTGGATATGGTTTTCTGCTTTGCCACGCTGAAAATATTTAAGAATTAAGGAGTATATATAGGTTTTGATTAAAATAAAAAAATAAAGAAAAAGATTTTAGCTAATTAAATGCAGCATCCTTATCCTGGGGCCCTGGAATAACTTTGTTTTTGCCCCCATTGACTTCTTCATAAGGCGTGCCATAATCCCTAACTTTATTGTTAGTTACGCTGTTGCTGCCGCTTCCGCCTGTAAACGCAGAGTAATCCCCAATCCCTACGTCATAGCCGAAAGCATTGCAGTCACTGCCTTCGTCAAACACTTTATTGTTGTTTATCACAGCGTTGTTGGTTAAGCCATAAATGCCAACGTCTGCATTTCCCCTGATGTTATTTTGGCTTACTTCAGCGCCATCATTTGCTAGGAAAAGCAAAACTGCCGTAGCAGCGAAGTCAGAAGGGCCGCACCATTGGTTTCCATCGATGTTGTTGTGGTTTAGACTGCCACCCCCTCCAAATCCGAACTGGACAGAGTTTGCAGCTAAATTAGCCTGTGTCGCCGATGCGCCAATCTGGTTGTTGTGGATATTGACAAAAACATCGCCATTTGCCACAATGCCTGTCTTTTGGTAGTTGGTGATTTTATTATTTGCAACCTCAACTGATTTTGTGCTTGGATGCGTGCCGTCAAAAGGCGCATTTCTAACCTCAATTGCATTGCCTTCCTGGCATCCGCTTGGCCCCTGGTTTATATTCATAATCTTGTTATGCGTTATCGAGCCGGATGCGCCCTCAAGCATAATTCCCCTGAGCCTGTTGTCGCCTGCGTCGCATACATTTGCAAGCCCGCTTGCAGCAACTTCTAAATTTCTGACATGAGCTACAGCTCCACCATTTTTAATGACTGCGCCTGTAAAATGCCCGCCCGCAGGATCTACAGCAGTAATCGTGTGCCCTGCGCCGTCAAGCGTAAACCCGTCAGGAACAAGAATTGTTGCGTCAGTTGTGCAGTCCCCATCAAGCGTCATAGTCGTGCCAAGTGCTGTAAAAGTGCAGGATGTTGCCGCCAACGCAGAACTAACAGCCACAAAAGACAACACCACCATTAAAATAACAATCAAAGATTTTTTCATTATTTCAGCCTCCATATTTTTTTAACATTTTTGATGCTTTTCCAGCTTATATAAAAACATTTCTTTTGTACATCCGCTTTTCGTCTTATAGCTTGAGAATATCGTCCTTGCCCAGCAATGCCAATCCTGCCTTCTTGCCCATAATCTGCACTTCCAGTATTTTCTGGGGGCTGTTCAGGTCAACTTTTGGCTTGTCAACAACTTCTGTGAGCTTCATTATAATCTCAGTCGAGCCCATGTCAAAGTGCCTCTTGTGCAGGTCCATCTTCCATTTTTCTGTCTTTTTAATGCCTTTCTGCAATTTTTTGATTTCCTTTTGCATTGACTTTACATTTGCCGCAACCCATTTGTCTATGGGAACCCAGTATGCAGTATGCTCAAACATGCCCTTTTTGCTTTTTAATTTGCTCAAACTTTTGACTATTTTCCTCGCATTTGCAGCTCTAAGCTTGAAAACCCCTTCAGTATCTGATTTTAGAAATTTTGCTTTCTGCTTTACAGCTTTCAAGGCTTTTTCAACTTCGTCTTTTGCGCTGCCTGCATGGCTTGCGTCATGCGTTACAAGAAGATTTGCATCCATTAAAATCACCCTTAAAAGAATTATAACATGGATGTATAAAAACTTTTCTAAACCCTGTCAAACCCTATCTCAAACTCCTTTCCCTTGACTTTTTCCCTGCTCGTAAAGGCGTGCTTCTTGCTCGGCTCAAGCTCTGAAATCCTGAATTGCGAAGCGCCGACTTTCTCCTTTATCATCAAATTCCATTCCTTGAGCATCTCTTTTAATTCATCGTCTGTTTTAATAAACAATGAAATGCTGTCTGACTTCTGCAGGCCCGCTTTCTTCCTCAAAGCCTGCACCCGTCTCATGACTTCCCGCGCAAAGCCCTCGGCTTCGAGCTCATCACTCATTTCCCTGTTAAGGTAAATAAAGCCGTTCTTGAAAACACCCTCTTCATAAGGCAATGGGGCTTCCCTTTCCACAATCAGGTGCTCTTTTTTTATCTCCAAATCTTCCCCGTCTATATTGGCAGAGTACTTTCCCTTTTCCTGTATCTGCCTCAGCACTGTTTCCGGGCTGTCAATTGTGAGCTGCGCGATTATCTTCGGCGACTTGTCCCCGAATTCAGGCCCGAGCTTCGAGTAGTCGGCTTTCACCTTTACCTTCAAATTCGGCATTGACTCCACTACCCTTATTTCTTTGGCGTTTACCTGCTTTTTTATCACGTCCCTGAGCATTTTTACTGCATCAGCAGCTTTTTCATCTTTTGAGGCTATCACAATCTCCTTTACAGGCCACCTCACTCCAAGCTGGATTTTTTCCCTCACAGCAAGCGCGCCCTGCACGATTTCAGAGGCAAACTGCATTGACTCCTCAAGATTTGCGTCAATAAGCTCTTCGCTGTGCTTTGGCCACCCAAACAGGTGGATGCTTTCCTCCTTGAGCCTGAATTCCTGCCTCAGGTTCTGGTACATAATTTCTGTTATGAAAGGCGCAACCGGGGCAAATAACTTCATGGTTTCCAGTAAGACATTAAACACTGCGTAAAGCACGGCTTTTTTCTCCTCGTCGCTGCCCATTGACGCCTTGTCCCTTGTAAGCTGTATGTAAGCCCTGCTTAATTCCAAAAACAGCTCCTCGACTTTCCACGGCACTTCATTGAGCCTGCACTCTTCAAGCAATTCGCTGACTTTTTTTATTGTTGAATTCAATTTGGAGAATATATACCTCTCCTCAACGTCAAAATTATGCCCCTTTAAACTGCCCGGGTTTATTTTGAGGTTCTTAGCCATGTCCATCACAAATTTATGGAGATTCCAGAGAACAGTCAAGTTCTTGTGCTTGACTTTCATGTCATCAAAGTTGTAGTTGATATCAACTCCCGGGGAAGCGCCGCCTATCATGTAGTGCCTCAAAGTGTCTGCGCCGTATTCCATTATGACTTCCTGCGGCAGGATGTAGTTTCCGAGGCTTTTGCTCATCTTCCTGCCCTGCGCGTCGTTTATGAAGCCGTGGACATAGCATGATTTGAATGATGTCTTCCTGAATGCAAGCATGGAGCAAACCATCAGGACATTAAACCAGCCCCTGTACTGGTCTATTCCTTCCAAGATGAAGTCAGCCGGGAACATCCCATCAAACAGCTTTGTCTGCTGGGGGTAGTTAAGGCAAATCCATGAAGCGCATCCCGGGTCAATCCACACGTCCATAATGTCAGGGATTCTTTCTTTTGTGCCGCCGCATTTGCATGCGTATTTTATTTCGTCTATCCACGGCTTGTGGAGCTTCTCGGGAACTTTTCCTGCAGCTTTTCTTATTTCGTCCCTTGACGACAAAACATCAAATTCCATGCATTTGCTGCATCGCCAGACAGGCAGCGGAGTGCCCCAGAAGCGCTGCTTTGTTATGGAGTTGTCGCGGAGATTGCCGAGCCATGACTCAAAGGCGTTAAAGCTTGCCTTCGGAATCCATTTTATTTTTTTGTTCTCATCAAGCATATTGCTTTTCAAATCCTCAACCCTGAAGAACCACTGCTTTGTTGCCCGGTATATTATTGGGCTGTTGCACCGCCAGCAGTGGGCATAGTCGTGCTCCAGCTTTGACTCTGCAACCAGCGAGCCGTTTTTCCTGAAATGCTCCACGAATCTTGAGTCGTCTTTTTTGGCTGTGAATCCTGCAAAAGCTCCCATTTCATCCGGGAAAATCCCCCTCTCGTCGAGGTTGTTGAAAGGCGGTATATTATTGCGGTGCCCGACTTCATAATCCTCAGGCCCGCAGCCGGGAGCCATGTGCACCAACCCGGTACCTGTTGAAGTGTCAACGTACTCCGATGACAGAACAATAGTGTGGGTTTTCCGGGATTTGCTCTTTATATCATCATATATCTGGCGCAGCTCACTATAGAGCGCCGGAACATACTCAATGCCTTCAAGGCTTTTTCCATTGAACTCCTCAACAATTTCAACTTTTTTGCCGAGCATATCGGAAATTAATGCATAAGACAGGTCCTTTGCAATTATCCAATGCTCATTGCCAACTTTTGCTTTTATGTAAGCAACATCCGGGTTTGCCATAACGCCAAGATTGAAAGGGATGGTCCATGGAGTTGTAGTCCATACTATCAAAAACTCATTGGCTTTATCCTTGATTTTGAATTTGAGAAAGATTGAATGGTCTTTTACTTCCCTGTAATTTAATTCGTGCTTTGCCAGTGCAGTTTCGCAGCTTGCGCACCAAGTCATTGTCCTGAAGCCTTCATAAAGCCTTTTCTGCCCGTGGACTTTTTTGATGAGCCACCATATTGATTCTATGCTTTCAGGCACTATTGGCATGTAGGCATTCTCAAAGTCCATCCATGCCCCCAATCTCAGGAAATCCCTGTTCATGGACTGCATGGACTCTATTGCAAATTCCATGCATTCGTTTATGAACCTTGCAACGCCGAATTTCTCGATGTCTTTTTTTGTCTCAAGATTGAATTTTTTGATTACCTGGTGCTCTATGGGAAGCCCGTGCATGTCATATCCTGCCCTGTCCCAGACATCAAAGCCGTTCATTCTCTTGTAGCGCAAAAAGCAGTCCTTCAGTGACTTATTCCATGCTGTCCCAAGGTGCACTTTTCCCGAGGTGTACGGCGGGCCGTCCAAGAAGTAGAACTTCTCTTTGCCTTTATTTTTTTCCTTAGCCTTTTCATAGATTTTATGCTCTTTCCAGAACTTCAGCATTTCAGGCTCCTGGTTCACGGCATCGTAGTTTTTGAACATTTTATTTTAAAGATTTTTGATTATTTATTTAAACCTTTTCAGGCTTTTTATGTGCTGTTTAGCCTGCTTTAAAAACAACCTTACTAAAGACACCAAGGCTGTTTTCTGCCTTTTGTGCATTGAGTGGAGATTTTCAATGTGCTTGCCGTATTTGCCCTCAATTTTCAGCTTGTTGTCAAGGCTTTTCGGGAGCAGGTTTTCGTGGTGTTTTTTGACTTCATTGATTTTGTGCTTGAAGTCATTAAGCTCGCTTATTATGCTGTCAATTTTTGTATCATTGTTGTAGAAAAACAAGTTCATGGCGTTCCTTATCTGCTTTGCGCCCTTAATATCGGCATTTTTCAGGAGATTGAGATGGAAATGAAGCGTACTGAGCTTTTCGTTTATGGCTTTTTTGCCTTTTATTTCTGACGATAATTTTCTTATTTTCAGCAGCAAATTGAAGTCCTCTATCTGCTCCAATGCGTCTTTTTCAACAATCATTGACTCTTTTTCAAAATTGTCGAAAATATGGCTGGAATTGTTTAAGCCGGAGAGCACTTCCTTTATGGAATACATGTCCATTTCCTCCTCAAGCCCTTTTGGGTTTGACGAGTAACTGTCAATGTTGTTTTTCATCTTATCATCATCAAGATTCTTTCACTTTTTATTATCCTAGTTTAAGCGGGTTTTTCCAGCACAGAGTTCTTAACCCAGATTTATGGTTGCATTTCTATCGAATAAGCTACCCAAGTGCTTAATCTGGTGGCACTAAGACTAATCGTATCGCCGGCAGACGTTGTGAATGAATTAGTAGTATCACTGCAAACACCGCCGCCTGTTGGAACTATACAAGTAAGCGCGGTGGCAACCCCGTTTTTTAATACTGTAACAGTTGGTCCTAAACCGCCGTCATCACTGCTACCATAAACGCGGAGGTTTTTAAAAGTCCTTGCTGGAACAGGCCCACGAACGAAAGACTCTGTATTGCTTGCACCATCAGCGCAGCCACCAATATAATAAGTGGCGGTCATAGACAGACCGGTCCCTGCATTGCTACCTGTACATAAACTGTGGGCGGCGGCAGTTGTGCAGCTTTCTGATGCTCCGCTTGCGTCTATCCCTAATGGATAACTCCCTGCTGCGCAGTTTCCTCCATTTGCAGCCAAGGCAGTTGATGTTGCCGCATTGCCGATGGCAGTGCACGTGATTGTGTCTTCAAGCGCAGTAATGGTTTGCGAGGAAGTGCATGCAGAAGGGTAGTTTGCCAGCTCTGACCATGACAGCGAGCTGACTTCAGAATCCGAGACTGCACCTGCTGCTATATTCCCAGCTAAAATAGTGTCTGTGCCAATATCTCCAGTTAAGATGGTGCCATCCAGGATATCCCCTCCTGTTACTGTATTGTCAGCA
>JACOZN010000002.1 GCA_016181305.1 Candidatus Woesearchaeota archaeon | reverse complement strand
TCCCCACGGGCGGATTTGAACCACCGACCGCTCGGGAGCTATGGCTGTTTTGCCTTCATTCTTTGCAATATGCACAGTCAGCAAACGGTTACCCCTACAGCCGAGCGCTCCACCAGATTGAGCTACGTGGGGAATAAGATTGAAATTGGTTTTTTATTTATAAAGATTGTGTAAAAAGTTGATTCAATAGGGATATTGACAATCAATAAAAAATAATTCAAACAACGTCGCTTCCCAAGCTCTGCACGCTGTAATGGGAGCCCAGCTCAGGAAAGTATCGCTGGCAGTATCAATTCATTTGCGCCGAGGAGGGGCACAAGATAAGCAACCTCCACAGCTGATTGTCCGAGGCGCACAAGATTTTTGTCCCGAAGGGACGGATTGAAAATATTTCAATAAGTTAAGAATATCAAATCCTTATCCCCCAACACTTACCCTGTTGGAATTGCTTATGATTACTTTATCGCCAACCTTTGCCCTTGCTGTCGCAGCCGGCAGGTTGAACTCGCCTAGGATTGCAAGCCTTGACCTCATCCTGTAGGACAAAACCCTTTCATCGCCGGGCTCAAGCGATTCTATTGTCCATCTTATGACAAGCCCGCCTTTGGGATGCTTAAGGACTGCATGGGGCTGCATCGAGCCTATTGACAGCTCCTTCTCTACATGGGCTATGTGGGGCACATTGTCAAGGACTTCTATGTTTGCTATCCTGCCCGGGCTCCTGTTTTTCACCCTCACTACGACTTTTGCATCAGATATTCCGCCCTCGCTCATTCCTACATTTGCTATTCCTTTTCTCACAACAATCGGGCTCCTGAACATGAAGTAAAGGGCAATTGCAATCATAGCAAGCACTGCTATTACAACAATCGGCCTGTAGTTTTCAGTTGTATAAACCGTCATTGTCCTGTCGCTTCCGAGCCTGACTTGCCAGGCAAGATACAGCTTGCTGTTCTCCTTTACAAGATCAGCCCTTGGCGATGTTGACATGAACAGGTTTTTCAGCGGTGTAGTCTCAAGCTTGACAACTCCGCTGTATCCGGGATTGTTGGAAACAACCTTAATGCCCTTCCTTACCTTAAGGAAAGACTGCTCTTTCGGCAGCCCCTCCTCTGCGGAGTATTCCTTAATTTCAAACTCCTTTACAATGGGGCTGACTATCATTCTGCCTTCCTTGAACACTGCAATTATCAGCCTGTCGTGCTGGGGTGCTGTCATGGGCTCAAGGCTTTTAGTGAGCTCTATTGTTTTGTCCTCTCTCGGGCCAAGCGGCACGTTCAGCTCGTCCTTGAAAAGGTTGCTTTCAACCTTGATTGTCAGGTTGGGATAGTCAAGGACGTTTTGGTTGTTCAAGACAATTTTGACTGACAAAGGCTCCCGCGGATCAACTTTCTCAGGCGAAATGCTTGTGCTTGTCACAACAGTCGGTATATAGCCGCCTATAAGGGGCTCTGTTGACTTTATGCCTATGGTTACAGGCACTTTTTTCTCCTCGCCTGTGCGATGCAAAACCACTCCAACATCGAGCGTGTAGGTGTCAACTGATGTTATATACAGCGGGTCAACAAAAAGGTTTATGGAGACTGAGCTCTGAGCCGGCACTTTCAGCGTAATCGGGTTCTGCAACGGCTTTGTGTACATGTCCCAGAAAGGGTAGCCTGCCTTTTTTATTGTGAATTCCTCCTCCATGTCAAGATTGTTTTGCACTGCGACCTCAAACTCTGCAATTTCATCAACCACTATCTTGTCATTGACCGGGGTTACTGTTACATCAAAAGAAGCCGCATAAGCGGCATTAAGCGCGATAAGAAACACCAGCGCAAACACAAAGAACTTGCTTATTTTGCTCATCAAATGCACCTTTTTTACAGAATTTTAATTGGGTTACTTGTATTTAAATCTTTCCTATGGGAAATTTAATGGCAAACACTGCATATCGGGGTAAAAAGCAAGTTTTATAACAGCAGGCTCCAATCATGGAGTTATGGCTAAGAAAATCACTTGCCTTTTGCTGGCGGTTTTTTTAATCTCCTTTCTTGCCAGGCTGGCCCCCATTTACAAGGGCTACAATGCGCCGTTTGGAAACGTGGACACAAGCTCCCATATAGCGTCTGCGCTGGACTTGTCGGAAGGCAATCTCAAAAGCCTGATGCATCCGTGGTGGCATGCCAAGAACCATTATCTGGTCAATGGCTATGATGTTGTAGACAGGAACTATTCATCATTTTTTTACCCGCCGTTCATAAATACTGCACTTGCATTCAGCTTCCTTTTCGCGCATCCGGGAATAGCATCCGCAGTCACAATAAGCTTTCTTTACTCTCTGTCGGTTTTTGCAATTTTTCTGCTATGCAAGTCGTTCAAGATCAAAGACATGCCAAGCCTTGTTTCTGCCGTGCTTGTTGCAGTGTCTTCGCCTTTGGCAGCCTCGCAAAACTATGGCTTCTGGACGTTTGCAATAGCATCAAACTTCATTATCCTGTCTTACAGCTTTTTGAGGCTTAGGGCTAGGAAATTCACATGGCTAAGCATAATATTCTATTTTTTTGCCCTGACAACACATTGGGCTTTCTTTGGAGTTGCATTGCTGGCAGGGCTTGTGGAGCTTGCCATAGGCAAAAACAAAGAGGCGAAGTTTTACCTGTTGGCTGCTGCCGCTATAACGCTTCCATTTTATCTTTTAATCATTTATACTGCAAATCCGCCTGCATACATTACTACGCATTTTAACGGGCTTGCGCTTCCAAACCCCCTTTTAATCCTGCTGGCTGCCTCGGGGCTGGCTTTGGCGTTCAGAAAGCATATGGAAATGGCTGTTTTTGCAATCTTGGCTTTGATGCTGTCATTTGCATACTATGCCCTGAACATAAAATTTGCATTTGGCGACATGGTGCAGTTTGCCTACCCGTTTTTGGCTGCATTCTATGCAGGAAGCCTTTTGCACTATAGCGGCAAAAAGGCATTTAAGCTTGTTGTGGCGCTAACGGCTGCGGCAATAGTGCTTGAATTTGTTTCTGTGGCATGGATTTTAGGCTCAGCAGAGGCATCAATATCCAAAAACGACTTTGACGGGCTGCTGAAGCTAAGGAAAGAGCTCAGCCCTGACAGCAAGTCCATCATAGCCATTGAAAGGGGGCTTTTTCCATGGTGGATAACAATAGCAAGCAAAGACTCAAAAATATTGTATCCTGACACTTATGAGGCAGAGGACATCAGCCAATACAGGCAAAATTACATCGTAAAGGAGACAAACGGCACAGGTTATGTTTTCTACAAAATAGCCAAAAGGAACAATTCCTTAATCATAGAGAAGAATGCTGCATTGCCTGATTCTTACAGGTTCGGCAAATAACCTATCAATGCCATAGAAAACTTTATATATACTTATCCTCAAGAAAATTTCATGAAGCCCGATGATTTTATACATTTTCCGACAGCGCCAACACCAGACGTTTATATTCAATATAAGGGCATTTTTGACATGCAGGATGTTTACGAGACAATAGCTGACTTCTTCAGGCAGAAAAAATTCAAGCTTCAGGAAAGCCAGCACAGGCTCAGAAGGCCAGGCCCTTTTGGCGCTGAAGTTGCCCATAACTTTATAGCAAGAAGGAAAGTTGAGGATTATTACCAGTGGATTGTCAATGTAAATATAGAGACTTTTGATCTGCACGATGTTGAGGTTGTCCTGAAGGACGGCACAAAGAAAAAAATGGCTAAGGGCAGGCTGTGGATACAGCTTTACGGCACAGTCGAGACTGACTATGAAAAGATATGGGAAAAGAGCGCTTTCCTGGCGCATCTCAAGAGCTTTTACAACAAGTACATTGTCAAGAAAAGGATTGAGAGCGTATGGTGGGATGAGCTTTATTATAAAATCGTTCTGGGGCTTCATGCACTAATCAAAGAACGCTTAAAGATGGCATCCGAAGGATTTGAGTCCAGGCATATGCATGGGGCGCACTGACTTTATAAAACGAGGTTATTATGGGGCATGTCAAAATAGTTGTAGACCATGAAAAGATAGATTACAGCGGGCCTATAGACATAACTAATTTTTTAAAGATGATTGAAAACTTCATATGGGAGAGGGGCTTTGACAAGAAGCAGGACAAGGATTTCGAGCAGAATACAGCAAATGGAAAGTTCATAGAATGGCAGATATCGCCGTGGAAGTGGATAACTGATTACACAAGGTACATTATAAAGATAAGAGTTCTCGGTTATGATTTATTAAAAACAGACGCTGTAATTGACGGCAGAAAAAGAAAGGTCGATAGCGGAAGAGTAATAATTGTAATTGACGGGTTTGTTGAGTACGACCTCCAGGGCAGATGGGAGGGCAGGCCTTTTTTATATTTTTTAAGAACACTGTATGACAATTTCATATTCAAGGCTTACACTGAGAGGTTCGAGCACATGCTCGTGCATGACATCAACCATCTTGTTGACCACATCGAGAAATTTTTGAACCTTTACAGGCGCTATTCAGTGATATCAAGGGCTGCGCCATAGGCGGAATTATGGTAGAGAAAAAACAAGTGCTTTACGACTTGAGAACGGCTTACAGCGGCCCTTTCATAGTTGAGGATTTCTACGCCGAGATAGACAGCTGGATAAGGGAAAATGGCTTTGAGAAAGAGCCAAAGAAAAAGATGGAGCACGTCACAAAAAACGGCAAGAAGATAGAGCTGGTTGTTGAGGCGCACAGGCATCTTGATGACCTGCACCACAGCATTATTGTCTTGAGGGCTTTGCTTGACAATGTCAAAGAAGCCACTATAAAAAAGAACGGCAAAAAAATAATGATAAACCGTGGAGATGTATTTGTGAATATAGACGGCTGGATGCAATCCCACATCCACGGCAGCTTTTACCAGGTCAAGCCGGTCTATTATTTCATAAGGGCGGTGATTGACAAGTTCATCTATAACTTCTGGAGCGACAAATATGACGGCACTGTCGTGTCAGAAGGCAATGAGCTGTTCAAGAGGATAAGGGCTTTCTTCCAGCTGCAGAAGTACAAGTATGAGTAGATTATTTTCAACAACACAACATTTAAATACACTTTTCTAAACCAAAACTTTGCCAGGCAATGCGGGGGTAATTCCTCAAGCAATTGCTTAGGATTCCTTAGAGCGAAGCCTGGTCAAACGCGCAGGACTCAGAACACAAAAGTATGAAGTGTCTGTTTGCGAAACTTAAGACCAGCTGAGCAATCCTGTTCCTAAGTGGATCCGAGGGTTCAAATCCCTTCCCCCGCATCTTCTTTTAAATAAAGATGTACGATACTAAAAAATATGAGACAACAATTAAGTAGAAGAGACTTTTTAAGGAAAGTAAGGGAGTTATTTAATATAGCATTAATTTATTACCCTGGCTATGGAGAAGATAATTTCTTAGAAGAGGTATTCAAGGCTGAAGAAATAGTGTATCTTGATAATGAAAGTGGTGGTCCAATAAGCTATAAAGCAAATAGAAATTATGTCAAAGGTGATTTTGGAAAGCCTCCGTTTAAAGACGGGACATTTGATGCCATATTCTATCAGGAAAATCATGCGGACTTAGAAGAAACTATTAAAATGTTAAGAACATTGCGTCGGGGTGGCATTGTGATTCATAGCGATGATGAATGTATTCTGCAATGTCTGGACGAGGAAGATTTTATGAGAATGCCGGGGCTTTCGAAAATTGATCTCCCATTTTCAAATCCAAGATATAACATATTTCAAAAAAATTACCCCCATACGACACAAATATTTTACGAATTTTTGAGTAGGTGCATTATTCCCTCAAATTTAGGTTATCTGTAGCAGTACATCGCTTTTGGCCTATTTTCTTAGTGGTTTTCACAAACTTTTAAATACGAACTTAATTCTCAAATTCTCACGCCTCTGTAGCATAGCAGCTATTGCGTTGCCTTGGTATTTCACTAGAAAGGCAAAGGTCGGGGGTGCAAATCCCCTCAGAGGCTTTTTGCAAATCAAAATTTTTAAATACTATTTCCTAAAATCATCGTAAAGTGGGGTCTATGTTTAGCAAGGTTTTGGCATTTGCAATAATTTCTGCAATTATTCTAATGGGCTGCTCCAGCAATTCAATTACTGGCGAGGCAGTGGCAGAGCCGAACATCTACGAGGAAACTCCTGCTGAGCAGCGAAGCGGGCAGCTGCCTGAGCAGGCTGCCGAGCCGCAAAATGACACTATGGCCTCTGCAGAACAGGAGCCCGAGGCTGAAGCAGAGGAAATTCCCGTGAAAAAGCTGGAAATAAATGGCGAATTCCAGTTCAGCCCGGAAAGCATTGTAATCACACAGCACAACATCTCGCTTTCACTTGACAAAATCAAGCACGAGATAAAGGACGAGTACTGGGGCAAGATAACCGGGATAACGTCCACGATTCTGAACAACGGCAGCCATGAATTCAAGCCAAAGCTGCTGGTTTTATTGTATGATGAAAAGGACTTCAAGGAAGAGTGGCTTAAGCCAAAAGCAGAGATAGAGTTTGATATGGAAAAATTGTATTCAGGAGAGCACACCACAAGGGATGCTATTGTCAACATCGGCTTTGACGACAATGCCTTGGCCAAGCATTTCAAGCTGGTGCTGGTGGATGCCGCTGACCCTGCCAACAAGCCCATAGTCGTTGTCGAGAAGGAGTTCAACCCGCTGTTTGATTAATTAACTTATTGGGGAACAACATCCGAGTCCTGCACGCTATTGGCAGAAATCTGCTGGAACCTGTAAATTTTGCCGCCTGATTCAGCTTTCAGCGGGATGCCGTAGAAAGTGTCAACCCATAAAATGCCCCTGTTCGTCTCAATTTTCCATGTTGCCCTGTCATCAATCACTTCTTCCCCGACCTTTTTAGCCTGTGTAATCCCCTCAATCCAGTCGAGTACGGTTTGTATGTAGGCATCCCCATAGCTCAAGTCCTGCTTCTTGCCCTTAAACTTGCAGTAGGCTGCAATGCAGTACGACTCTGCTGTCCCGGCTGCCTTGTCTATGAAGATAGTGTCAAATGACTCCGGCTTGTCAAGGGTTTTAATTGCCAGATAAGGCAGGTACTTTATTTTGCCGCCCTTGACATAAAAGTCATAAAAATTATCGCCTGTCTCAGGGCCTTTGTACTTGTAATAAACATTTTTTACCCTTGTTCTGGATTTTTCAAGCAGCTCGCTCACCTCGGCTGATACTTCCTGTTTCTGTGCTGCAGGCTGTGAAGCCGCCTGCTGCTGCGGAGAAGGCTTGACTTCCGGCGCAGGAGCGCTCGCGGCCGGCTGCGCAGGCGTGCAGGATATGACATAAAAAGAAAGCACCATTAATGCCAAAAATATTGAATATTTATTTTTCATTGATGCCAGCCCCATTATACTATACCCCAGATATTTAAAAACTTTTCCCTTTTCGAAAACTATCAAATTTATAAATTTTCGGAGTTCTCGAAAGTCAAAGACTTTCGAAAACTTTTTATATAACCCAAGCAACAAATGCCCGATGGCAAAAGTCAGTAGGATAATGTTGACTAATGTGCCTACATTAAAAAAAGAGGCAAAAATTGAGGATGCAGCCAGGCTGCTGGCACAGGGCGGCAGCGGCTGCGTTGTCATTGTGGAAAACAAGGCTCCGGTAGGCATTGTTACAGAGCTTGACTTTGTGAGGAACATTGTTTCGGGCAAAAAAAGCCTGAAGGAGCCTGTAGGCAAAATAATGACTTCTCCCGTCACTTTCATGGCGCCCGGCATGAAGCTTGACGAGGCTTTGAAAATAATAGACACAAAAAAGTTCAGGAAATACCCGGTTGTCGAGAACAGCGAGCTGGTTGGCCTCGTGACAAAAAAGGATGTTGTCAATGCGATAAGCGACAATTTGAGGTTTCACAGGAACATACAAAACGTTGTGCTTGTGCTCTTCGTCCTGTTCGAGTTTTTTGTCTTTGTGATTTACAGGTATCTGTACAAATACCTGCCCTTCGGTGCCTGAAATGGTGAAAGTAAGGAATATCATGAGTAGTAACGTGGTTTCGATAGCGCCGGATTCAAGCATTATGGGGGCTGCAAGGCTGATAGCCTCAAAGTCCGTAAGCAGCCTTGTAGTCATGGAAAAAAGCAAGCCGATTGCAATAATCAGCGAAAACGATGTCATAAAAGGCGTTATTTCAGGGAAGGCAAATGTAAGGGACGTGATGAGCAAGAATTTCATGATAATCTCGCCGTCAGCAAAGTTCGCCGATATAACGAAGCGCCTGAGGGAGGAAAAAATCAAGAGATTTCCGGTGGTTGAAAATGACAAATTGACAGGGCTGATAACCGAAACAGACATAATAGAAGCCACAAGGGACTTTACAAGGTTTCACCAGATTGTGCAGGAAGTCATACTGGCGGTTTTCGGGCTTGCAACTGCATTTTTCTTGTTTTACTTCAGCCCCTTCGGAGCGTCATTTTTCAGGTAAAATCCATTAGAAAAATATATATACCGTAGTTGAATCAGGCATTCCCAAGGGCCTGTAGTCTAGCGGTTAAGCAGCATAGTTCCGCAAATGATGTCGCCTCGACACAACATCCCATATGTTTTGAATTGGCGAAGGTCACCAGTTCGAATCTGGTCAGGCCCATTTTAAAACTAAAAGCGGTGAGAGCATCAGGTCAAAACTTTACCCAAGGTTATTCTTTTCCGTGATACTTTTGGCTATTCTGCTGCTTGGCTTTTACATAACAAAGCCGTTTTTGCCTGCGCTTATTGCCGGAGCGATAATAGCCTATCTGGCAAACCCGCTGTACGAAAAGGCTTTGAGGCGCATCAAAAACAAGAACATGGCTTCATTTGCCGTTGCAATACTTATCGTCCTGCTTTTAACTATCCCGTTTGTTGTTGTTATCGGCATGGTTTCCAAGGAGGCTTACCAAACCTACACTACACTAAGCCAGCAGGACCTTGGCTCCAATTTTTTGAGAATAGTCTGCAGGGACGAAAGCTCCGTGCCATGCGGGGCGTTCAAGTCCTTTACATCGTTCCTGCCTGAAAGCGACCTGGACTATTACCTGCAGGCGACGATAGAAAAAATAACGCTTTTTATAATAGAGAATGTTTCAAGGTTTCTGGCTGCAATACCATCCGTGCTCCTTAATTTCTTTGTCATGATTTTTGTAGTCTATTACCTTCTAAAGGACAGCGAGGCCGTATCCCGGAGGGTAAAAAACCTGCTGCCGCTGAAGGAAGCCCACAAGCAGCATGTACTTGGCAGGTTTCACAGCATAATCTATGGCGTGTTTTACGGGAACATACTGATAGCCATCATCCAGGGCGTTGTTGGCGGAATAGGGTTTTTTGCGCTTGGAGTCCCTTCGCCAATCCTGTGGGGGTTTGTAATGGCGCTGTTTGCGCTGATTCCCTACATAGGCACTGCCGTTGTGTGGCTGCCTGCTGCACTGAACCTTGTGTTTGTGGGCTACCTGCAGAGCGACAATTCCTCAACAATAAGGGGAATTGCCCTGATTGTCTATGGCTTGCTTGTGATAAGCAGCATTGACAACTTTTTGAAGCCAAAATTGATTGGGAATAAGGCAGGCGTGCATCCGATTCTCGTGCTTCTTGGAGTTCTTGGAGGCCTGAGCCTTTTTGGGTTTATCGGGCTGCTTCTTGGGCCTGTAATGCTCGCCCTGCTCATGACCTTTGTCGACATATACGAGGAGGAAAAGGCGGAATTGGAGAAGTATTTTTAAAATGTAGTGTAATTTTTATTCAACTCAAACAATCACGAGAGCGACTTTGTGATGCAAAACAGAAGAAAGTGAACCGCTTTTGATGTCAATCAGCCAAAACAAACAAAAATGAAACTAAAAGTCAAAGACATAGACATTTCCAGCGGCGGGCCTTTGGTTGCAGTTGTGAACCATGAAGATGCTGCAATGCTGGACTTGCATGTCATGGACAGAATAAAGATAAGGAAAAAGGGCAAAATAGAGACTGCTGTGGTTGACATTGCAGAAAGCGACAAGGTTGTCCCAAAAGGAAGGCTTGGAGTTTTTGAAGAGGTTATAAAGTCTTTAAAGCTTAAAAACAATGACAAAGTTGAAATAACAATTGCGCGGAAGCCTCTTTCTATAGACTACATAAAGAAAAAGCTTGACGGGCTGAAGTTAAGCCAAAAGGAGATTAACCAGATTGTCTGGGATATAGTGCACAACAAGCTGAGCGCCGTTGAACTGGCATATTTTGTCGCGGCGTGCTACACAAATGTCATGAGCACAGAAGAGACAATCATGCTGACAAAAGCGATGGTCAAGCACGGCGAGGTGCTGAACCTTGGCAAGCGCCCTATAGTTGACAAGCACTCAATTGGAGGCATTCCCGGCAACAGGACAACTCTTGTTATTGTGCCTATAATCGCCGCAGCGGGCTACTTCATTCCAAAGACAAGTTCGCGCTCAATAACAAGCGCGGCAGGCACCGCAGACACGATGGAAGTGCTGGCTGACGTGACTTTTCCTATAAGTAAAATGAGGGAGATAGTGCTTAAGACAAGGGGCTGCATTGTGTGGGGCGGCTCTTTGAACCTTGCTCCTGCAGACGACAAAATAATAGCTGTCGAGAGGCCTCTGGAGATAGACGCGGAAAGCCAATTGCTTGCCTCAATCATGGCAAAAAAGCATTCCGTTTCAAGCACGCATATTGTTATTGACGTGCCTGTCGGCAGGGACTCAAAAGTTAAAAACAAAGTTGAGGCTTTGAGGCTCAAGAAAGAGTTTGAGAAAATAGGGAAAAGGCTGAAGAAGCACGTCAGGGTGCTTTTGACAGACGGCTCGCAGCCAATCGGCAACGGCATCGGGCCTGCTTTAGAAGCAAGGGATGTCCTGTGGCTGCTTAAGAGGGATCCCCGTAAGCCAATGGACTTGGAGAAAAAGTGCTTGATGATGTGCTCCAAAATATTTGGCATGGTTGGAATCAGAGACGGCTACAGGAAGGCTTTGGAAATACTGAATTCAGGCAGGGCTTATGCAAAAATGGTAGAAATAATAAAGGCTCAGGGCGGAAAAGAAATCGCGGCAGAGGATATAAAAATAGGGAAGTTTCATTTTGACGTTTTGTCAGCAAGGTCAGGAAGGGTTGCAGGCATAGACAACCTGTCTGTTTCAAGGATTTCAAGGATTGCAGGCGCTCCAGATGACAAGGGAGCAGGAATTTACCTTTACAAGCACGTCGGAGACAGGGTGAAAAGAGGAGAGAAATTGTTTACAATCTATTCTGAAAGCAGGCACGAGTTTGGGTATGCGAAGGATGTGGCGAAAAGTGCGAGGGTGTTTGCGGTAAAATAGTTTTATTTAGTAATTCTAGTTGTAAAATAAAAATATATCATACTTAGCGCAATCATAACTAATGTCAAAAATATTATTTTCCAAATTGGTAAATCTTTAATAACGTATGCAACGATTAACCCAGACAAGATTCCTGCTACTATACTATTTCCAAAGTTGATAAAAGATTCTTTTGTGTCCATTTTTAACAAATTAAATAAATACGCCGACGCCCGGATTTGAACCGAGATACCCTTTCGGGAACGGGCTGACTTTATTCTGAGATGCTCAAGGCCCGCGCAGTGCCAGGTTGTGCCACGTCGGCATAAAGAAAAATCTCATTATTCAATATAAATTTATTGATTATTAGCCGCCTAATTTAACATCTAATCTTTTCAGAAAATCAGGGGTGTACCTCTTGTTTATTGTTGCGCCTGCGCTTGACGTGCTGCCGCCCCCTGCCCCTCCGAATGCTATAGCAATATCGTGCACAACCTGTCCTAAATTAATTAAAGGGTTATTGGATATAACATTGATTTTTTGAAGCACTCTGTCAGTTTCCAAAATTGAAATACCTACGGGCTTTTTTCCTATTTCAGCTAAATAGCCTGCGAGCATGTTGGCATAGCCCCCCCTTAAATTTGGAAAAAACCCGTATGCCAGCTTTTCGGCAGTCTTAACCCTTGATTCTGCCATGCGCTTTATCTCTCCCCACCTTATAAGCCCTTGCTCATATCTACTGACCAGTTCAGGTATTGACTCAGGGTATTCTCCTTCTCTTATTGCGTAAACCAGTTCTCGCTTAAACTTGTTATCTTTGATGTTAAAAGCTAGGCCAAATTTTAATGTTTCTGCGTTTCTGTATAGCCTTTCACCATGCTTTTTCTCGGCAGCCCTTATAAGTTCTGTGCTTTTGAAGCCGTCGTTGATTGATGCAACAGCAGGCACAATAACATCAAGTTCGCAGCCTGTTTCAACATATGCGTTCTCACAGCTTGATACTTTATCATCAATAGAAATTTTTGTGAATGGCAGCTTTTCCATAGAAACTCCCCTAGGCAGATTATGCTGGTCAAAAAAATATGTCCTGAACCCCCTGAGGGATTCTATTTCCCTAAGCAAATCCCTGTAAGTTGATTGATCCAGCGCAAGGTCAACTATGTAAATCCTGCCGCTTGCTCCCCTTACGAAGTTATTGATTTCTGTATGGAGGGTTCTTGGCGACGTAAATGAAAAGAACGCGTCACCTATTGTGCTAAGAATGGCTGATATTCCAAGCAAGCCGTCTGAGTCGCCGCCCCCGAAAATATACCTGTCCTTCATGTTAAAAAGGTATGGCAGAATCCTATAAAAATTTAAGTGAAAAATTCAACATCAAAACCTTGTTTACTTAGCCATCATCACGGGAATCCCATCTTCAATCGGGTACTTTGCACTGCATTTAGAGCAAACCAAGCCTTTCCTGCCTTTAGCGTACTCCAAATCCGCTTTGCAGAGCGGACAGGCTAGAATTTCGAATAAGTCCTTTGGGATGGGATATTCAGTGCTTTTTGGCTTTGTTTGTGACATTTTCACATCCGTTGGGCTTTATGCCCAACTTGATTAAAGCGTCAACCGATTTCGCGGTTGAACCGAAAGCTTTATATATAACCTATTATTACTTCTTTATAAATCTTACCATAGTTATCGACTTATGGTTTTAATTTGGGGGTAAAAGGGTGTTAATAAAGCTTGTTATAGAGCTATTGCAGGTGAACTAAAATGCCAGAACTAGTAAAGAAATGCCCGGAATGCGGCGGAATAAACCTTTCTTGGAATCGCGATAGGGGCGAGATTATATGCAGGGACTGCGGGCTTGTTATAGAGGAAAAAATGGTTGACTTCTCGCAGGAATGGAGGGAGTTTGACTCAGAAGAAGGAGAGAAAAGAAGAAGGTCAGGCGCTCCAATGACTTACACTCAGTACGACCAGGGCTTGGGAACAGAAGTCGGGCAAAAGGCAGACTTGTTCAAGCTTGGCGGAAAAGACAGGAACAAATTCTTCAGGTTAAGGAAGTGGCAGTACAGGATAAGCACAGCCATTGAAAGGAACTTGAAGCTTGCTCTTGCAGAATTAAAAAGGGTTTCTTCATACTTGAAATTGCCTAAGTCAGTGGAAGAGGAATCTGCAAGGATTTACACTCTTGCAGTACAGAGGGGGCTTGTGAGGGGAAGAAGCATGGAAAGCGTTGTTGCAGGGGCTTTGTACGCTGCCTGCAGAAGGCATGACGTTCCAAGGACTTTGGATGAGCTAAGCGAGGCTTCCGGCATTGAAAAGAAGGAAGTCGGAAGGACTTACAGGTTTGTCACAAGGGAGCTTGGCATTACAATATTGCCGTCAAACCCAGCTGATTATATTGCAAGGTTTGCATCTGCATTGAAGCTGAGCGCGGAAACACAAAGCAAGTCAATTGAAATTCTTGAAAGTGCCCAGAAGGCTGAGTTGACATCTGGAAGAGGGCCAACCGGAATTGCGGCTGCTGCTTTGTACGAAGAACGCAAAGGGAAGTTGCAGACGTGGCAGGAGTGACAGAAGTCACAATAAGGAACAGGTACAAAGAGCTTTTGGACGAGCTTGACCTGGAAGACGAGATAAAGAAAACCAAGAAAAAGAAGAAGAGATAATTTTAGGTTTTTTAAAATGATAGAAACTCAATGTTTAGGTGCTTCTGATAAATTACTTCAATTGAATCTAAAACTTAGAAAACTGGGTTACACTAGGGAAGCAATGGAGGTTCTTGATATATTTGAAGATGTCATATCACCTAAAGTTAATGAAAGATTTCCTATTAGATATTATAGTCTCAAGCGCGTTACGGAAAGAAAAGATGAAATGGCAAGGCTATATGATGAATTAATTAAACCCCAATATGAACAGCTTGTTACTACACATTAAGTAGATATTTCTCAAAATCAACAATTCTATTATTTTTAATTTTAATCCCTTCCTTTTCCAGCATTCTTATCTTTCCTTTTTTTCCGCCTTTGCCCGAGTAATTGCCGACTTCTCCATTGGAATTAACGACACGATGACACGGCACTTTTGGAGCATAGGGATTTTTTGCCATTGCATGCCCGACTGCCCTGTAGGCTTTTGTGCCAAGCGCTTCTGCAAGAATCTTATAGGTAGTGACTTTGCCTTTTGGTATCTTTGTAGTTAAGTTCCATATTTTTTGATTGAATGATTTCTGCATTTTGAATCAAAACAAATTAAAAATCCTTGATTTTCTCTTCTCCAGATACTTCTGATGGTATTCCTCTGCCTTGTAGAATTCTGATATTGGAACTATCGCTGTAACAATCGGATTTTTAAACTTGCCTGATTTTTCAAGCTTTTCTTTTGAGGCAATTGCAGCCTTCTTTTGCTTTTCATTGTGGTAGAATATTGCCGAGCGGTATTCAGTGCCAACATCAGGCCCTTGCCTGTTTAATTGTGTGGGGTCGTGAATGCCCCAGAACACATCCAAAAGCTCTTCATAAGAAACTTTGCCTGGGTTGAATTCAACATGGACTGCCTCTGCATGCCCTGTTGCATCAGTGCACACTTTCTCATAGGTTGGATTTTTAACATTGCCGCCTGTGTAGCCAGCCATTGTGCTTACAACTCCGTTGACTTTGCTGAATGCCTCTTCAACCTGCCAGAAGCATCCTGCTGCAAAAGTAGCTTTTTCGGTTTTCATATTAAATTAAGATGTCGATTTGGTATTTATAGGTTTTCCATATTTATTCCCGAATTGAGCCAGAAATAAAAATGCTCCCGCCGAGTATAGTACTATTTTGATACTTTTTTGGGATAAAATATTTTGTGCTGAGAATAAATATCGACATTACGGTTTATTTGATGAATTGATTGTTGTATTTAATAAACTGCGGGATGCAACGAGAGTGTAGTTTAGTATAATCTTAGTATAATCAATCATCCTGAAGCAGGTACATATAAAGGATTATAAGGGGGAAAATCTTCGCAGTAATATGTTCCATATATAATATACCTAGGTGATGAAGGATCAACTCTGTGCAAGCAACAAGTAGGGGCATAAGGATAAACAGAAAGGTCATCACCCTGAAAAGCACAGCGGAAAATATAACCTTGTTCTATATAGTTATTAATTTCACTTGATTCAGTCACAACTTTAGTTACATCGGCGTCACCGAAAAGGGTGAATCTTGTTTCAGTAACTGCCCCATCAGGAGGAGGCATGTTTATAGGAACATCTAAGAAAAGGACAGCAAAATTGTCGCCCCATTTATATTTATCATATGGCATTAAAGGATCCACAGGAATGTCAATATATGCACCGTTATTAGTTAAGGTGAGGTATTGCGTTGTAGCACTTGTAACAAGTTTTCCAGTCGAATCTAAATAAGACACTGTTGCTCTAACATTTTGTAGCGAATCACCTATTATACCAGCACGAAGAACGGATGCTTTTGATCTTGCACCGCCCATATTTGCAACACCCATACCTTCTTGTATATGAAAAAATAATTTATCTTCTATTAATTTTTTTTGTACATTTTGCAAAGTTGCTCCTGAGGTTATCAAATCAGGCAAGCTGGATTTTTTTGTTCCTCCGCCACTACGCACTGCACTTGCTGTTCCTAAAGAAAAACCATTTGTAAAAATTAGTAATATCACTATAGCAATAATCAAAACAACCAGAAAATGTAACCAGTTATGCTTATGACTTTCTTTGCTTTCTTCTGCCTTAGCCTCTTTTTTTGGCATTTTCCTACTATCTTTTAATTTTATGAGGATTAGTGTTTATAAATCTTCCTATCCTCAATATGTAATTACTTAATAGAAGTAAAATTTAATGCTCCCGCCGGGACTTACATGCAGCCGCATGCTCGCGTTCTGCAATTTGAACCCAGGTCTTCGGATCGAAAATCCGAAATGCTTGGTTATCCTTAAAGAACAACCACATATGTGGACTTCCTTAATCCGGACTACACCACGGGAGCAGTAATGGGCCCAAAGGGCTTTGAACCCTCGACCTACGGCTCACTTAGTCTTTTGTGCTTAGAGCAAAGCCATATAAGACCGTCGCTCTAATTGCCCAGCAAGCCAATCTGATAATTGGCGGCTACCAGGCTGAGCTATGGGCCCACTAGGGCAAAGAAAAAATAGAGACTATTTAAAATTAACCTACATCATCCTGAGCTTTCCTGTAACCTTGTCAATCTTCTCTTCCAAGTCAGGGCCTATCCCCAAGCAGGTTATAGTTCCGGGCTCTAAAACAGTATGCCCTGCATCTGTTATCAAGGCTGTTCTCAGCCCGTAATCTTCAGCAGTCTGCTTGTATTTCAATAATTCCCTTTCGTCATTGACTTTCAAAACAACCTTTTTGCCGCCGCCCATTTTCCAAGCATCAACAACCTTTTTGTCTGACTTCAAAGTTGCATCTACAGAAGCGTGGCTTGACTGAGCAGCCAGTTTTCCCTTAGGCAGCTTCAGGTCTTCCCTTACCAATATCGCCTGTTTGTACGGCATTTTTTGATTAATATCTGCTATTTGGCATATTCCTTGTTTTTACCCTTTCTTTTAATACTTTTCTTTTGTTTAGGCAGTGTAGTGAAAATTTCTGATGTAGTCACTAAGGCTTACTAAACAATCTTTAAATATTTCGCAAGCTATACCTGGGTTATGGAGAGGCTGAAGGAAAAAGGAGCTTATTTTGAGGGTTCTGACAAGAAATACCCTGATGTAGAGCTGCCAAAATGGATGCAGGATTTGGAAGAGGAAGAGTAGCTATAGAGAATTTTGAAATATTATCAAATCCTAAAAAATGCCTAATGCATTTTTGGGAACTCCAAAATCAAAAATTTTGGAGTATTCTCTAAGAGAACTTTGAATGTCCTAAAAAATTTCTATGCAATTTTTGGGAATGTCGAAAATGCTTTGCATTTTCGAACACCTCGCAATTCCAAGGAATTGCTTAGCTTGAAAATAAAGATTTTCAAGTGAATTGGAAAAATAATGAATTATTCAAAGTTCTCTATATCTTCAGTAGTTCTCCATCGAGATAAATTGTCGGGTTCTTGAACACTTGGTCTAAATGTATTATAGCATAAATATTGCCGCCAAACCAGTAGTTTGAGCCAATTCCTATGTGGGCTGTTCCTAAAGTCTTGTCGTCAACAATCATTGCGCCTATGATGCTTGCCTTTGGATTTAAGCCAATTCCAAGCTCGCAAATTCTCCTTACATTGCCTGGGTTTTTTGCAACAGATGCAGCCCATTTCAGAGTGTTTTCAAGCTGCTTTGCCTCGTCATGCCCCCTGATTTCCGCTATTTCGCCGTCTTTAATGGTTAATTCAATCGGCTTTCTTATGAGTATGGTGTGCTCATGCGTTCTTGAAGAGCCGTCAATGACAGCTTTTCCTTCTATTTTTTTGCCGTTTGGAGGAGAGTAAATCTCGCCTGCAGGCAGATTGCCTCCTGTGCCGGGCATTGTGTAATTGCCATCAGCCGCAATCGCCTTTATCCCGCTTTTGTTGTAATACAAGTCAGTGCCTGCAGGAGTTGTAATATGAACTTCCTTTGCCTTTTCCAGCCTTTGCCTCAGCTCCTCGTGCTGGGTTTGCAGGGGCTTGTAGTTGACGTCAATTGCCTTCAGTATCAGGTCTATGTTGCTGGTTGCCAAGTCTCCAAGCGACATTGCCGAGATAAACCTATGGCTTTTTTTTGCCACCCATCTCCTGAAGCTCTTGCCAAGCTGCTGTATGTTACCGAGCTTGTCGGACATGTTCAGGATTATTATGTTGCCTTGCTTAAGCTCCGCCAAATTTTTTACAACGTTCTCGTCCGAGGCGTCGCCCCTTGACTTTACATCCTGCAAAATCAGCTTTGCGTCTAATTTGAGCTGCTCTGCTGCAAGATAGTAAGCGCCTGAGAGGACTGCCGCAACATTCCTGTTTTCATAGCCTATATCTCCAACTATCAGCACTTTCTCGTCCTTTACTGCAAGGCATGGGGTGAATATTTTTTTCAGCGAAAGGGCAACTTTTGATGACAAATCGTAAAGGCTGCGCTCTTTGAGCCACTTTATAGATTCAAGAGTTTCCATCAGTTTTTAGGTAGAGAAGTCGATTTTTAAAGGTTGTGCTTAAATCCATTCGTAATATTTTTATATAGCCAGAATACTGGAATAATATGCAACTTGCAATTAAAATTGCGCTGTTTATTTTATTGTTTCTCATATTATTTTCATTATTAACGTTTTTCATGTCAATCCATCCGCCAAAAATAATAACCAACCTTGAGCCTTCTGATTTAGGATTAAAATACGAAGAAATTACTTTCAAAAGCACTGATGGAATCAAATTAAGCGGATGGCTTATCCCAAACAATAAAACCAAGAAAACAGTCATTGTAATGCACGGCTACCCTGCCGACAAGGCAAATCTGCTCGGGATTGCGGAATTTCTTGCAAAAGACTTCAATGTCTTTTTGTTTGACTTCAGGAGCTTTGGCAAAAGCGAAGGCAGCATTACAACAGCAGGCTATCTTGAGAAAAATGACTTGCTTGGAGCAATAGAATATCTGGAGGAAGAAAAAAACATTACAAAAATCGGGCTTTATGGATTTTCCCTTGGAGGGGCGGTTGCATTGATGGTTAACCATGAAAATGTAAAGGCAATAGTGACTGACAGCGCATATGCAAAACTAAGCAATATTGTTGAGCACATGTACAGGATATTTTTTATTTTCAAATACCCATTGGCTTATTTGACAAAATTATACGGGATTTTGTTTTTGAGGATAAATATTGATGATGCAAGCCCTGCTGACAGCATAAAAAACCCGGAAATCCCGATTTTGCTGATACATGCAGAAAAAGACTCGCAGATTCCAGTCAAAGAGGCTTATTTGCTGCATGATGCAAACAAAAAGGCAGAGCTTTGGATTGTTGAAAACGCAGAGCATGGAATGACGCATTCGATAAATCCTGAAAAGTATGAGGAAAGGGTTTTGGAGTTTTTCGAGGGTAATGTGAAATAAAAAGATTTAAAAATAAGTGCCTATAAGTTTGGTTGGGTGATTTAATTCATGGGAAAAGATAATGTGATTAATAGGGATGAACTTAAAACATTTTTGGAAGAGGCTAGGATATTAAAAAGATTGTATGATGAGGAAAATCAAAGGAATCCGGCAAGTTTCTGGAATTATGGGAGTGTTGATAAAATAATGTTGCGCTTAATAGAAGATGAAAAAGGTTTTGTTGCTATAGGGATAAAGTTACATGGAGATGACATAAAAGTAGTTGGCAGATTTGGGCACCTTAGCCCAAATGAACAAATTTTATATGTGGAAAATGGCACTATTGAATATCTTCTTAAAGATTTTGAGGGAAGTACAGTATCTAAATTTGCAACAAGCCTTAGTAGGATAGTAGATCATAGATATGACCATGGAATACCGGAGTTAAAAGCAATAATGCTGCCTAATGCTAAGGCTTTTTCAGCAAGAACTCGACAAGAAGCATCCTCTTATTCTATGTAATTTTTACAGTGAATCCAATGTTCAAAAATCCAACAAACCTTTAAATAACCACTTTACTTCTCTTTTCTTATGATTAAATCAGTCATATTTGACTTGGACAACACCTTGATAGACTTTATGACTATGAAGAAGCTGAGCTGCGATGCCGCAATTTACTCAATGATTGATGCTGGACTTAATGTCAAGAAAGAAAAGGCAGTCAAGGAGCTTTTTTCCCTTTATGACAAGTACGGCTTGGAGGAAAAGACAATATTCCAGAAATTCCTGAAAAAAATAACAAAAAAAGTTGATTACGAAATACTGGCAAGCGGCATTGTGGCTTACAGGAGAGTAAGGACAGGCTTTCTCGAGCCGTATCCTCATGTCGGAGAGGTTTTGTTTGAGTTAAAGAGAAGAGGGATAAAGCTTGCGATAGTTTCAGATGCTCCCCGCTTGAAAGCATGGATAAGGCTGGTTTCAATGAAAATCAACCATTTGTTTGATGTTGTTGTGACTTTTGACGATACAAAGGAGTTCAAGCCGAGCATAAAGCCTTTTGAAGTGGCTTTAAAAAAGCTGAAATTCAAGCCAGGCGAGTGCCTTGTAGTTGGCGACAGGCCTGAAAGGGACATCAAAGGCGCTAAGAAGCTTGGAATGCTTACATGCTTTGCCAAGTACGGCAATCCAAAAGGCAAGGGCGCAAAGGCGGATTACGAGATAGATGACATCAAGGAATTGCTGGAGATTGTGGAGTGATTTTAACCCTCAAGTAGCAATTCACTCGTAATTTACTCATGAAAAACCCAAATATTTATATATAACTTAAGATACAGCCTGTTCATAGGTTTAAAAACGGGCGGAAATTATATTTCCGAACGTATCCGAAAATTGCCGAGACTTTTGTCTCGGACAACCCGAGAATCAAAGATTCTCGACGTCTTGATTTTCGGTATCCTAGATTAATTTAAAACTTTGAGGTGAATTTAATGGCAAGGGGAAGATGCATGAAGTGCAGGAAAGAAGTCGAGATTAAGGATGGCAAGGAAGTCACAATGAAGAACGGCATGAAGGCAATGAAGGGAGTTTGCGGCGCATGCGGCACAAAAGTGTTCAGGATTCTGGGAAAGGCTAAATAAGCCTTTATTTTTATTTTTTATAAGTTCTATAAGCTTTATATAGGCAATCCATAAATATATAATCAAACCCCTATGTTTTTGGGGGTGCGTAGCTGTAAAACCCATTTGCAGTTAAAAGTACCTAACACTGCATTGCCAAAACTGATTAATGCCAAATCCTTTGTGAAAGGGAGCGCAAGTCAACTTTCAGAAACTTTGGCTAAACGTCAAGATTGGCAATATTTAAGCCTCTGCTTGCGTAAGTGGTCTAAAGAAAAGTGTTAAATTACTATGGCTGACAGCTTCGGCTGGCTGGGCAGCAGCGAAGCCCCTAATTTTTCTAATAGATTAGATTAAGCTGCTAATTGAGCTGGGGTAGGTATTGCTGGTTTTTTGTATTTTTCCCTTATTTTTTGAGAAGGGGCATACTTGTTAGTTGGTCCTATAAACACACTTTCACTAAGAAGTTCCTTAACAGGTACTTTTTCTCTAACAAACTTCGCTGCCCCAGATTCAAATACAATCAGTTCAAGGCGTCCGCGATTCAAGTTGTCTTCGATGCTTGTCTCTCTAACTATGCCTTTCATGGCATTTCTTATGTAATCGTCCAAGCGGACAAATACAAAATTTCCTATCAACGCTGCCATACTTCCCAAATATCTCATGTCGTCAATAGCTATTCCTCTGTCGTATCTGAATACGGGCTCATATATCAGCTCTTTTGCCCTTTCAGGAACTGGAATTCCTTCCAAGACCCATGCTTTATCAATAATTTCTATTGTATTTGGAGTCTGTATAACAGAAATAACTCCAAGCCCGTTATTTGGCTTTAAGATATACTTTTTTGCTCGGCTTCCTTCAACAATAAGTTCAAAATACTGGTAAAGATTTTGCTGCAGCCAGCTTTCATTAGAAGGAATTTCAAGTTTAGTGGCTGCTTCTTCCATATAAGTATACTATCCATGAGACAATTACTTTATAAGCCTTTCGGTTTTTGGCTATTGGAAGAACACAGCACATTACTTCCTCATCTTCGGCAGATACTTATACGCAAAAATACCAATCACAATTATAACTATCCAGAAGAAAAACTCGCTGATTATCTTCAAGGACAGAAAAACAATATTAAGGACAAGGAATACAATCAAAGCGATTATCAAAAGCCTAAAAAGTTTTTTGTCTCTCATTTAAGTTTGAAAGAAGCCTCTTTTTCATCCGCATGAATACTATGCCGTTTCTGGTTTCAATCTGCTTGTGGGTGTAGATATTGCCATCTACTATAATAAAGTCCTGCTTCTCATTGTCAGAAAAAATAGGCAATATGTCCACCCCCACGTATGAATTTTCTGGTTAATTCGGTATAAAAAGCTTTTGATTTGTCGTATACAAAATGCTATACTGGGGTATTAATTTCATTAATATTTTATGCTTTCTTTACAAAGTTATAAACCTCTTCATAAACCCTTTTTTTATAAGGCTCTTCCAATAAGCTATGCCCTGCGGAAGAGATAACAACCATGCTTTTATCCCTTGACTTGACACTCTTATGAATATAATCTGCGCTGTTTGGGCATATCTTTGTGTCGTTGCTCAGCTGGATTATCAGAATCGGCTCTGTTATCTTCGGCAAATCCTCCCTGTACACCTCGATAAAATCAACAAGCTGCCCGACAGCAGCTGCGGAATACCTGTCATAATTGTAAAGTTTTTCCTCGCCGCTTAAGTTTCTTGCTTCATATTTCCTGAAATACTTAATCAGCCATGCGTATTCCGCTCTTTTGTCTTTCAGGCCAACAGGGGAGGCAAGCGAAATAACACCGGCAGTGTCTTTTTGCTCTGCAAGGCGCAAGGCAAGAGCCCCTCCAAGAGAATGCCCTCCCACAAAAACTTTTTTCGTTTTTTTTGAAAGCTCGTTATAGCCTTTTTCATAGTCATTGTACCAATTCTGCCATTTTGTTTTGTCAAGCTCCCTTATGTCTGTTCCATGCCCTTCCAATCTGACAACATGGACTGTCATGTTCCTTGCTGCGAGGTATTGGGCAAGTTCCCTCAGCTCATGAGGGGAAGCTTCAAATCCATGCGTTAAAAGAACACCAGTTTCTGAATTGTTGCCGAGAACAAAAGAACAGGAGGTTAGAAAAACCAGCAAAATTGTAAAAAGGATTTTATTCTTCATTATTATAAATAAAATCTATCTTTTGCTTTTTGCCTTTCTTTCGCTTACAAACCTTTGAGGGGGCCTTCTGTAGCTGCGCCAGAACATGCTGATGCGCTGCTCGTCCTGCCTTCTTTCTGCAACCTGCTCTTCCGACAAGTCGGGCATTGCAAATGTCATTGAAGAAGGCTTTTCCTTCCTGAACTTGGCATAGCGCTCCTTTTTGGCGCTTATCTTTTTTGGCTTGTCTTTTTTCCTTGACATAAAGATGGGTAATAAAAACTTATATTTAAATTATGCGGAGGACAGGATTCGAACCTGCGTAGGCACTAAGCCAATAGGTCCTAAGCTTGGATGGGTGCAATGAAAGAGTCATTGTCGCCTCTATCCCGTTTGGCCACTCCGGCACCTCCGCATAAGACAATAAATAAGGACAATTGTTTAAAAAGGTTGCTGAAAGATTTAGTATAAATATTTTAACAACAAAATATCAAGGTTTATAGCCAAATACCTTTAAACCATTCCTGACACCGCTTATTCCCTGAGTACTTATGCCAAGTTCAGGATTTTCTTTTCCAAATCGGCGTAGGGCCCAAAGCATTTCTCCAGTATACTCCGGATTCCATGGTGCTCCACTTCTTGCAATATGCAAAACAGAGTGTCCTTGCGGAACTTTTAGTACTTTACCGCTAACAATATAAGGCGAGACATTGCCATCACGATTAACCCCCACATGGATAGGTTCGTTATCCAGCTCAAATGAAGATTTTGTTACGCGCCCTTCTTCATAATAAACATCGATTCTTCCCTCTATCCCAACCCTGACATTCCCATAATTTTTATTGCCTTTCCATGGGTAAGTATATCCAAATGGGGTTAGAACTGCTTTTCCTTGATAAAGTTCATTGATTATTCTTGATTTTTCGTCAATGCTTCCATTATTGTAACTGTCAACCAATTGCCTTAGTTTATCCTCGTATGGATCTGGAGATTGCGCGCTGGCTGCTTTAGCAGGGCTGGGGTTTTGTGCATGCTGGGTTTTTGTTTCCCCGCATGCAGCCAATATGCTTGCTAACAATCCAACTAAAGCTAAATTCTTTATTGATTTGCCGGCTATTCTTTGATTTTGCATTTTTATAAAGAGTAGTTTGTTGATATTTAAATCTTTCTGTTTTTACTACTTATAAGTCATACTTAGAAATCAGAAATTACCTTATCTTCTTCTGCCAGTTATAGCTTCTCAGTCTTTTGCTCTTGCCGAACCCGCAGGAACTGCATGCTCTCTTGTGCAGGTTGAATGTCCTTTTGCCGCATCTTCTGCAGTGAATCGTGCTCTTCTTGCCGGACTTCTCGCCCATAGACGGGGTTCCCTTCATTTGTTCCACCTCGTGCTGCTTTGCGAAGCAAATGTAGCACTTGCGTACTCGCCGATAAATCGCATTGCGATTTTCGGTCGTGCTCGCAAATTGAAGATTTGCGACATTTGTTCAAGTTTTTTGTAAAAAGTTGATGGCGTTCCTTTCATTTTGCCTTAGAAATCTATTCAGTTGATATTACAGTTATCGTGTCGCCCCTAATGAAGACTGTGTTGAACTTCCTTGTGACTTCGCCATTGACCCTTTCCTCGACATCGTCAATAACAATGTTGATGTGGATGTCAAAGGACTTGAGCTTGCCTATGTACTGCTTGTTGTTTTTCAGCTCAACAATTATCCTTTTGTCCCGCGACTTGTTCAATGCGTCCAATGGGCGTGCTGGTTCCATAAATTAAAACACCTCGAAATTTGTTAAGTTCTGAGAAATTGGGGGTATTTATAAAGGTTGCGGGAATAAAAATTCCCGAAACTCCGAGAATGCATAGCATTTTCTATATCTATTGTTTGTTTTTAGTTATTTCCTCAGGCACTTTGTATTCATGCCAGGAAACATTCTTGTTCTGCACTGCTTCCTTTAATGTTTTTTCAACTTTGTTCAATACGCTCTGACCGCTTTTGACTTCTACAAAAACAACCTCGTCAATCTTTTTGCCATCCATCCCCTTAAACACAACAAAATCAATCGGCTTGCCTATGAACCTTGCCTCTGTGGGCTTGAAAGGAAAATCTGGCAAATAAGGCGCAATCTGCTCGCTGAACTGCCCGCTCAGAACAGCCCTTGAGTGCCTGATTGCGTCTTCCCTTATATCCGGTATTTTTTCCTCAAGCTTTTTTTGTGTTAAGTATTTGCCTATTAGATAGCCAATGAATAATGCTAGAATCAGCAGTGCAATGATGCCGATTATTTCAATGAATTCCATAAAGAATGGTTTAAGAAGGCTTTAATATATAGTTATCGATAAAATGCAAATTATTATTTGTCCCCGCTTAATTCCTTAAGGGTGTCAAGCCTCATAGTTGTAAGGTGGTACACAATTCTTGTTGAGAGTTCTATTGACATCAGCGCCTTAGTCAAGTCCTTGTTTTTCACTGCAAGAGCTCCATCTATCAAAGCTGATATTTCCTTGCTCAGCTTGAAAGCCCTCACAGCCTTGCTCTTGTCCGGGGCATAAAAGAACTCGTAGCTGTTCCTGAACATTTCATTCAGCTTGTCAAGAATATTCAAAACATCCCTGTCGGGCTTGATTCCTGCAAGCTGCCTGCCCAATTCCTTTAGCTCATCCCCCAAATCCTCAAGGCTTTCAATCAGGTAATAAAGTATGGACCTTCCGAAGTTCATTACTTTCTGGCTTTTGTTCAAATACCTTAAACAAAAATACAAAAACCTGTTTACGTCAAAATCCTGATGAAAAATATTCTCAAGCGACTTTTTTTCATTGGATTTCCATGCGTCGTGGCATGTCTTTGCCATGTCCATGAGTATGAGGAATGCGCGCCTCAGGATTACATCAAAGTCAAGGTCAAGCTGCTGCGATATAACCTGCACTTCTATCTCGTTTTTGCCTATGTTCAAAATCTCAAAGCCCATCAGTTCAGGAACCTTGTTTTTCACAGCCAGCATCAGTTCAGGATCGTCAAATTTGACCGTTATCTTGTCATAGCCTTTCTGGTAAGACCTTGCCATGAACCTGTCAGCCATCCTTGGCAAAAGCCCGCCCACGTCAACAATTATCTCCTTTGTGGGCTGCTTCTTTTCAGTTGACAATGTCAAGGAGTCATCAACTTCAATCAGGTCAACTTCGTCTCCGGCATGCAGATTATTCTTATCAATCCATGAGGATGGTATTGTTACGGTTAAAGCCCTGAGCCCCTGCTTGACAAGCTTTCTCTTCATTATCATGGGTAATGTATATCATTATATAAATATTTTGATATGCTATATTCTAAATATTATGCTATATTCTAAATATATGTAATATACAAAAAGAATATATAAAATTTGCACTAATCTTCTCCTAAACACAAAGAGGCTGCCAAAATGACTCAAAAGACACAATCAGGCTCACAAAGCGAGAAGTTCCTTGAAAACCTTGTAGCTGTTGATTTCAACAGCAGAAGCGAGGAGTCAAAATACAAGTAAACGGAGGCAATGAAAATGAAAAGCAAAAGATGTGAAGCGGTTAATAAAGAAAACAACATACCCTGTGAAGAGTTGCTGCCTGCTGAAGGCAAAAGCGCGCTACTAGCGGCGCATTCTTCAAGCTTCCTATAGCCTCCAGCCGCTTGGTGTTATGCCGGGCGGCGGATTAAATTTCTTTATTCTGAAGTAGTAACTTTTATAAATAGACTAAATTTCTTCTTAGGTAAAAATGCCCAGGCCAAACCCCTATGCCAAATTAAACGTGCTTGTATGTGATGGCAGACTATCACAAAGTCAGTCTGTTAGGGACAGATACGGCGGCAGTTACCATCCCCAGGCATTGTCAGTTGTAGATATACTGGACAGATTGACAGGGAACAAAATCCATATAACAAGGGTTGATGAGATAGACGATGTTGTGCAGAAGATGAAATCGCATGACACTACGCATTACGCCCTTGTTGTTTATGCCTCTTACCATATAACAAACAAGAGCGGGGGCATGAAGATACAGAAAGTCAAGGACATAGACCCTTTTCTGCCCCAGGTTATTTATGGGCAGGAAATCACCGGAGATAATCTCGAAAAAGGTTACAGAAGGGGTATAAGATATACTGCAAGGAATATTGAATCGTTAGAAGAGACTTTAGGAAAAATTTTCTGGGCGCCGAAAGATCCTCTTAAAAACCTTGCCGTTGTTAAGGTTGGCGGAAGTTCTTTTGATTTTGAGGATGAAAATGAAGAAAGCCCGAATTTAGGATATGTTGTGGAGGCACTCCTGCGAATTAAAAATAAAATCCCGGAAAACATAGGCATCCCAAAACATTTAACCACACCAAAACAGCAAATTATAGAGGCTGTAGGGGCAGGACAATTCGGCTCTAAATTATTGCGGCATATAAAGAAGTATCCAGAAACAAAGAAAGCAACTCCTGAATTAATAGCAAGAGCGCTTGATACCAATCTAAGGCTGGTTAATGAATTATAATTTTGTACAAAGCGAGGATTTTTATTTTGTTGACAAAGACAATGCAAGAAAAATAATTTTGATGACAATAGCGCCGCATTACATACTTGCAAGAGACCAGATACCGCTTCAGGATTCTGACAGCCATATGACGGCAATCGCCGAGTTATACGGCGGAGAAAATGTAAGGGTTATCCTTATAAAAAGGACAGACGGCGTGTACGACTTTGATCCTTACAGGGGCTTTGTTTTTGACCCAATTAACTTCAGGTGCTTGGATCTGAGGAAATGGATGGATGTACAGCAAGACAAAAATAAAAGGCACAAAGTTGTCACAATAGAAGAGCTTTTAGGCAAGGGCATATCAAGGGAAGGCACAGGTGTTGACGGAAATCCAGACGGCTCTACAGGGCATCTTATGGAGGACTCTGCTCTGGAATATTTTGCGAACTGCAAGAATGTAAAAGAAATCCTCATTGTCCACATCGCTCCAGAAGAAATGCACTATCCGATAGGCGGCAACAGGTATAGGCATGTAGTAACAGGAGAAGAAATAGTGGTTGATCCTGCAACCGGCTGGAAAGGCATTCTTGAGCAAAGAATCAATGATGCTTTCCAGGGAAAAGCCCTAAGCAAAATAGTCAGAGGCTAAATCAGAAACTTATTTAAATTGCTAAATAATACCTTTTCTTATGGCAATTTCACAATCAAGGGCAAGGAGAAAGGCTACAGGCGGAAGGTACATTGATTACCGCAAGAAAAGGCAGCATGAGCTTGGCAGGGAGCCTTCATTCACAAAGCTTGGCAAGAAGAAAGTGCTTGTCTTAAGAGTGATGGGCGCAAACAGGAAGCTCAGGATGCTGAGGGCAGATACTGCAAACCTTTACGACCAGAAATCAAAGTCATTCAGGCAGATTAAAATCAAGACAATAACAGACAACCCTGCAAACAGGCATTTTATCAGGAGAAACATCATGACAAAGGGCTCTGTGATTGAAACAGAGCTTGGAAAGGCAAGGATAACCTCCAGGCCCGGGCAGGACGGAATAATAAATGCGGTGCTGATTTCTTAAAATGATAGACTGGAAAGGCATAGACGAGGCATATAGTCAAAGGAATGTAGGAATATATTACGGGTTTGATAAATTAGATTTCCGCCAGGAATTTGTGAGAAGGGGGAGGGTATACCCAAAAGAGATTTCACAAAATCCAAAAATTCTAACTAACTTGATTTTAATGGAAGACATACATGAAATGTGGGAAAAGTATAACATACATGGGGCATTGGGGGTATCATTCACAAAATTTCTTCTTGATTTAGGAATGGTAAGACTGCCAGAACATGTGTTCTCAGAATCGGAAGACGCTGGGATTACAAGATTAGAGGCGCGAGTTTTGAGACTGGTAGTAAGTTATGCTTTAGAAGACATTCTAGAAGAGCCCACTATGCCCAATAAATACTTCGCACCGTCCTCAAGTTCTTTTGCTACTCATTAGTTATAAAAACCGAAAGGTTTATAAAGGGTAAATAGTAATGAAAGCATATGGGTAGCAGACATCTACACTTAGTCAAGGGGCAAGAGAATCCAATCCGACCTCAATTGGACCTATTTAATGAAACTCCGGACTTGGAGGATAGGATAAGGAGACAGCCCATACTTAAAGCTATAGAATCCGCCAGAGTTTTCAATGACGCGCCTTATTACGGGTCAACCGAAGACAATATGAAGGTATTCCTTCAGAAAACAATGTTAAGTGATAAAAAAACGTTAATTGACAGCAAAACAAACGGGGTTGCATTGGAGAAGGCTTTGGAAGGCATGAATAACTTTGAGTCATTCAATGGACAATATGGAGTTGCTCACAGCATTCTTATAAGGATGAATACACCTGAAATACTGGCTTTGTATATCGGAATTCAGCAGGCAAAAAGTTATGCTTACTTCCCTTCGACAGCCAATAAGTTCAGCGAACTTATATCACTTGGAGGGAAAAATTTTGGAGATATGATTTCAAAGCTGGTTGGCATAGGCTACGAGTATGATGGAATCAAAAAAATGGCAAGACTGAGGAGAGGATTTTGGAGGCATTCAACTTCTCCGGGAGCCTTGATAAAAAGGATGTATGATGTTCCGAAAGAAGACCAGGCTAAATTCATAAAATCACTTTTAACGCCTTACAGGAAGTTTGGCGAGTACACCGATGAATTCAAATATGAATTTAAAGACCCATTTGGAAGAGACGAGCAAAGGCATGACTATTCGGGCAAAAAGGCATGGATTAACAGGATAGCTGACTTTATGAAGCAGGTTTATATAAGCAATATGGTTTATCTGCAGTTGAATAAAAAACCAGCAAAATAAATCTCATTTTTGCAAACATGCAAAAAAAGCAATATTTCAAGGAACCAAGTTTAGCCCAGATAGTCAGAGGCTCTGAGCCCGTATATGTCAATAAACTCCACCAACTTGTTGAAAAAGTGGTTAGTGCGAAGGAAGGGCAGCATGTAGTCCTGCGTTTGAAAGAAGGACTTGTACCAGAAAGTTATGGCTCCCAAAGAAAATTCCTGAAGCATGGCGATTTTGTTAGAATTCCTTCTCCAAACTCCGTAGATGAGGCAGCGGATAACTGCATGGCGCCTTGGATATTAAGGCAAAGGGAATTTGACTCAATTGATTCTGTATACCATGCTGGTTACAGCTTCAAACCATTTGCTGATTTTCAGGATGATAAAAAAGAAAGGAGGGTAAGACTAGCCGAGCATTGTGATGCTTTGAGAATTTTATCATATGGGTTGCGGACTGGAAATAACATAAATATAGTTGAAGATTACTCAGAAGCAGGACGAGTTTCAAAGGATGGGGCTACAATTGCCGTTAGCGTGCCATCAAGAACCAAGAAATCGCCTAGATATAATTTTAATATGTACTCGGTAGTTATGGATTCAAACGATCGAAACAAATATGCAATTGCAAACGGCTTCTGGACAGACATAAAAATACCTGTCAAAAGGTGGGCTTTCAGGTATAACTATTATTCCGACAAGGAAGATTCCAATGTGATTAATATTTTTGCTCCAGAAATTGCTGCTTATTTCAAGTTTATGATGCAGGAATTGCATAAAGAAAAGCCAAATGTGTCAGTCGCTGAGATGTCGCCATTTGGGGTTCCAACTAATCTAACTATAGGATTCTATAAAAGATTGCTCTCACAGGTGGTTGTACATAATTCTCAATTAAAAAACAAACATAAACTAAGGAAGCTGAATAAGGCAGAGCAGGAAATTATGCTTTGGGCACTTGTAAAAGAAGCAAAATATGAACTAACTTTTTTTAGAAGATTAAAATCAAGAGACGGCCCCATAGAAAACCTAGACTGGACTTTGCTAAGAGCAACATAGGGAATAAATTATATATATCAATAATAAATTCTTATTTTATGGAAAAATTAAGTATATTCTATGATAAATTATATTCTTCTTTCGGCCCCCAATCCTGGTGGCCCGTCACAGCAGAAGGCAGGCTTCACCCAGAATATTCCGGAGGCCCTAAGAACGGGAAGCAGCAGCTTGAAGTGATCTTCGGCGCAATCCTCGCTCAAAACACAAGCTGGAAGAATGCCGAGAAGGCTATTTTTGAGCTGAACAAGAGCAATTTAATCAACATCAAAAAAATAATCAAGATAAAAAACAAAAGATTAGCTAAAATAATCAAATCATCAGGCTACCACAACCAAAAAGCCAAGAAGCTCAAGAATTTCTGCAGTTTCTTGTTGAAGAATTATAAAGGAAAGCTGGATTTATTGTTCAAAAAAGACATGAACAAGCTAAGAAGCGAGTTATTGTCAATAAACGGAATCGGTCCTGAGACTGCCGACTCAATAATCCTATATGCCGCAAAAAAGCCGATATTTGTGATAGACGCCTATACCAAAAGGATACTTGGCAGGATTGGATTCAAAGAGCCAAAATACGATGATTTGCAGAGATTGTTCATGCTGAAACTTCCAGACAGCGAAAAGTTATTTAATGAGTATCATGCACTGCTTGTGGAATTGGGAAAAAACATATGCAAAAAAAGCCCGTTATGCAGCAAATGCCCGATAAGCGCACACTGCAGTTATTACAAAACTATTTATACTGCAAAAAAAGAGATGTGAGAAAATGGTGCTTGCAGCTATAGTTGCCGCAGTGGTCGTTTATTTCATAGTTATGTTTATCCTGCACGAGATGTTCAGGAAAATCTTCCATACACTGCTGTTTGTAAGCTTCATTGTATTTGCAGTTGCCCTGATTTACATTTTTTTAAAGGGCGCCTGAGCAAAATGTTTATATACACAATCCTCAAGGCAATATTATACTAGAGTTTAAAGAGGTGAATAGATGAGTTTCCTAGGCAAGCTCGCGTTCTGGAAAAGGAAGGATGATATTGAAGAGATAGGCAAGGACCTGGGGCTGGACAAGGAGCTTGGGCTTGACATTGGCGCAGGGCCTTCCCCGGACCTGGGAATGAACATTGAGCAGCAGCCGTTCCAGAAATATCCTTCTTTGCAGCAGCAAGGCTTCCAGCCTTCCCAGCCTGCCTTCCAGCAGCCTTCAGTCTCAAATGACAACTTCATAGCATCGAAAAACCTTGAAGTGATCTCAAGCAAGCTTGATGCGTTAAGGGCTTCAATCGAGAGCATCAACCAGAGGCTTGCAAACATCGAGGCAATTGCAAGAGGCGAGCAGGAAGACACGAGAAGGAGAAGGTATTATTGACTTTTGAAAAGATTTTTATACACTACTCCTCATTTTTTCTTCAATGAACAAAAAAAACACCCTTGTTTTTTCCACAGCATTGTTGATTGTTATCCTGGACCAATTCACAAAATTCCTGGTAAATCAAAATTTTCAGCTAAACCAATCAATCCCCCTTATTAAAAACATCCTTCATATTACTTATATTACAAACACAGGCTCTGCGTTTGGATTGTTCAAAGGATTAAATTGGTTTTTTGTTTTATTCTCAATAATCGTGATTATTATCATTTTTTATTATTTGAAAAAAGCCGTAAAAAACAATGAAAAATTAACACAATTTGCTGTTGGCTTATTGCTTGGCGGCACAATCGGCAACTTGATTGACAGGATTGCTTATGGGGCGGTTATTGACTTCATAGACTTCAGAATATGGCCTGTATTTAACATTGCGGACAGCGCTGTGACAATCAGCATTGTTTTGCTGGTTGTTTTATTGTGGAAGGAATAATCAACTAATGCACTTGTCAGCCTCAAAACCCCTGCTTTCTGCCTCTTCCCTTGAATTGAACCATATTTGGTTTTCAGCGCCTATTTTTTTCGCCCAGTCGCATTTTGCGGCATGAAATTTGTTGGCTTTTTTGCTGGCGACAAACTTGCCCGGGGTGAAGGTTTTCTCTATGCTTGGCTCTTTTGCAGCTTCAGGCTCCATCTTGTCGATGTAAGGATAGTAGTCTTCTGTCCTTTTATTGTGAACCGGTGCAATCTGCTTTTCGCCCCTTAGATTAAGGAAAGCTGTTATTAATCCTGCAATTGAAAACAATACTGCCGTGATGTGCGCTGTCTCAAACAAGCCCTTAATCACGTAAATAAACAGGATGTTAGCCAGCACAACAGCCAAATTAGCTCCGATGATGGTCCAGCCCCATTTTTTGCCATGGTAAACTGAAAAAACAGCAAATGCCGTTGCCGCAATCAAGACAAGCAGAACCCCGAGCTCAAGCACAAATGCAAGCCTGCCCAGTTCAAAAACGGCAAGCACAAAGCTGACGCCGACAAAAAGAAGTATGAAGTTTATTGCAAAAAAGCTGATGCTGAACTTACCCATAATAAAAGGTTATTAAGAGATTTATTTAAAGATTTCTGTGAATCAGAACTCCTCGAACTGGTCCATCTCCTTCAAATAACCCTTTCTCCTTAGAAACCCGACCTGCGTAGGGGAGTACTTGTACATTACGTCGCCTTTTTCATCACCTGAATACTCCCACGGCTCGACAATTACAATGTCGCTTTCCCTAACCCACAATTTCCTGGTGAGCCTGCCCGGGATCCTGCAAATTCGCGTCTTGCCGTCAAGGCACTTGACCCTCATTCTTGAGGCGCCGAGCCTCTGCTCTATCAATCCAAAAGTCTGCCTGCCCCTTGGAAGGTTGATTCTGGAAATCTCCTGCTGGATTTTCTCCTGCCTCTGCTGCTCTTCCTTCTTCTTGCCCATTGCAAAACTGAATTTTGGCAGGTTTATATAGTTTTCTATGGAAACTCCAAATCCCAAATTTTATAAATAGCAATAAGTTCTCAAAAACAATGCCACGCTTAAACCTTCCCAAGGAAAAGACATTCACAGGGCCCGCATTGATATGGAAAAGGATTGCGGCTTTTTTTATTGACATGATTATAGTCAACCTTGTTGTATTGTTTCCGTTCAGGGCATTGTTCCGGAATACCATCCCAAAAGACTATTCCTTTTCAGAAGCGTACAGGCTTTTGGGCAGCAGCGCAAATTTCACAGGCTATATAAGCTCAATTTCGCTTGTAATGTCTATTCTGATAATCCTGTATTTTTACCTGATGGAGAGGAAAATGTCGCAAACCATAGGAAAAATGCTGATGAAAATCCATGTCGTAAGCGATAATAATGAGGCAAAGGCATGGCAGCTTTTGGCAAGAAACCTTGTGTTCCTGCCCGTGTTCCCCTTTGTGCTGCTGTGGGCTGTTGACCCGCTGTTCATGTTTTTTACAAAGACGAACCAAAGGCTTACAGAGATACTGGGCAAGACAAGGGTTGTTGAAATATACACTTTGCAATAAGTGCGGAGGCTTTAATGGCAGAGCAAAAAATATTCCTGTTGAGGGTAGATGTAATGCCCGACAACATACAGACATCAATGAAAACGCAGAATGTGACGCCGCAGGAAGCGATAGGCTTTCTTGAAATGGCAAAAGACCAGATCCTTGACAACGTGAAGCAGGGAAGAAAGGACATATTCCAGGCTTTCAAGAAAGAGGGCGAGCAGTAAAATGAAACCAAATTTCAGATGGGGCTATGCATTGTTTGTTTTGCTGATGCTGGCGGTGCTCGGGTTCATAGCAGTCGGAATACTCTCGCTGTTTGTGGGGGTTGATGTCGAGTCATTGGGAGGAAATGTTGCGCTGGTACCGATAGAAGGCATTATATCAGGCACAGATGATTCCGGGTTTTTTGAGACTATGACAAACTCGCTTGACACGGTTGAATTGATAGAGAAGGCGGACAAAAATCCCGGCATAAAAGCCATAATACTCGAGATAAACAGCCCGGGCGGCTCTGCTGTTGCATCTGAAGAGATAGCAAACGCGGTCAGGAAAACAAACAAGACAACCGTTGCATGGGTGAGGGAGATAGGGACATCAGGAGCTTACTGGGTTGCCTCTTCTGCAGACTATGTTGTAGCCAACAGGGTTTCGGTTACAGGCTCTATAGGGGTTATTGGGTCATACCTTGAGTTTCCCGGACTGCTGGAGAGGTATAATGTGACATACCAAAGGCTGGTTTCCGGCAAATACAAGGACTTGGGAAGCCCGTACAGGGAAATGACTCAGGAGGAAAGGGAAATCTTCCAGAGAGCACTGGACGGCATAAGGGACTATTTTGCAGGCGAGGTTGCAAAAAACAGGAATTTGAACAAAAAAGATATGGACAAGGTCGCGAATGGCTTGTTTTACCTGGGCGCAGAAGCCAAAGAGCTCGGACTGGTGGACGAGCTGGGGGGAAAAGACGAGGCTGTAAGGTACATAGAGAAAAGAGAGGGCATAAAAGCTGAGATAGTTGAGTACAAGAAGGAAAAGACGCTGCTTGACGTGCTGAGCGATGTAATGGGCAGGCAGTCATTTTTTGTCGGGAAAGGCATCGGAAGCTCTTTGTTTGACAGGAAAGCTGCATCAAGCATCGGAATAACTGCTTAAATTCATGTATAAACATATACTAGACTTGCTAAGAAAAATAATTGGAATAATATTAATAATAATCGGCGTTATATCGGGATTTATTCCAATAATCCAGGGATGGCTGTTCATAGTTGCCGGGCTGCTGATCTTGGGCGTAAAAAGGGAAACCATCAAGGAATGGGCAGACAAGAGCAAGAAATGGATTAAGAGGCTGAAATTCTGATTCCCATATACTAATAACAAAATTTAAATAATAGTTTGTTTAAGTCTCTGGCAAAAGAGGTTGTTTGATGCCTGACAGGATGAGTGCTTTTGAGGTTGTTCTTTTGGTTGTCGGAGTAGCGTCTGCTGTGCTTGGCTTCCAGCTCATAAACCAGGCTTACAGGGCAGAAAGCGGGCAGTTAAGCTGGCTTATGATAATCGCGATTTTCAGCTGGCTCACCCTTCTGGTCATGTTTATTCTGCTAAGCCTGATGGTTGATGTTTCAAAGAGAGAATTAAAAGAGATAAGAACTCTTATTGAACTGCTTTCCAAAGGCAGAAAAAAGTAATTATTTGGCTGATATTGCCAGCAATTCCATCTTTTCTATGTCTCCCAAGTCAACCAATGGCTTCGGGAATTTAGAATGGTCATCAAGTATGCGGTTGCATGCAGTGTTAACCCAGCACTGGATGAACGGGAAGTTCTCAACCTGGCTGAAATCAAGTGTGTCGAATGCAAAAATGCAGCAGTTCTTGCCCTTCAGCTGCCTTTTCAGCTCAACAGCTTTCCTGAAATTATTCTGCCCGGGCTTCAATGAAACCAAAATGCCGATTTCCGTTGATTCAAGGAATTTCATGTAGGCTGCCTTCCTTTTTTTGTTGTACTTTTCAACTTCGCTCCTGTCGATTTTTGACATTACTGCATTTATGGGGTCGTAGCAGAAAACATCCTTTTCAATGCTTAATGCAATTCCCAATGGATGAAAGATGCCTGTTCCAATGTAAAGAAACGCGTCAACATTATCTTTTACCTTTTCTGCGGCGCCTGTGTCGCAGCCGAGCAGCTGCCCTTCGTACTTCTGCCTTATTTTGTCCGCAAAAACATTTTTTCCATTGCTTTCAAGAAACTGCCTTATCTCATCAGCATAGTTAAGGAACTGGACTGTTGTGGCTAACCCAATATTCTTTGGCAGAATGGATGCATCTAAATTTGACAGATTGATTTTGCCCTTGTACCTTGATTCAACCATCATTATTTTCATAAACAAAGGTTTAGCTGATTAATATATTAAAGTTTTGTATAAGTGTTATTTATTTTCTATATAGAAAATAAGCTATATAAATCATATATATTTCACTACTTTAATAGAGTGAAAAAAACGAAAAGTTTATAAAGAGAGAAAAGAATGGAAAGGGCATGAAACACAAATACGCTTTGCCTTTGGCAGCTTTTCTTGGTTTGGGCACAGCACCATCAATTGATGCCGCAAAAGACGCTTTTAATTATTTTAGAGGCAGTTCTAAAGGCATAGAAAGAGTTGTGCAGAATTCTAGCGGAAACGAACTTGAAAAATTATTGGGAGGAGTAGCTTACGGGCAGAGTGATGGAATTGACAAAAAAGCACAAATGGATTATAATGAAATAGCAAGAAAAGCCGGTAGAATACTGAAGCCAGATAGCTACAAAGATGTTTTGGATATACTGCAGCCTTATGAGGAGGATCCAAAAAATCAAAGCGACCTTTTTTTCAACAATTTGGGAGTTGCTTATAGCCTCGCCAGAGAACCAAAAAAGGCTGAATCCGCGCTAATTAAAGCCATACAATTTAATCCAAATGAAGAAGCTCAAAGATTTAATCTTGCATATCTTTACTTAACCCAGTTTAGTGAACCTCAATATAAAAAAATTGCCGAGGAACACCTTATTTATATACTGAAAAACATCAATCCTTCCAGTACTCCAGCACGAGTTTATCTGAATCGCATAAAGACGGGGAAGATTTAGGAAATTATTTATATTCCAAAGAATGTAGATAATTGTCATGACCCCTAATATCAAGCATTTAAGTTCCTACTTTCTAATTTTTTTATTTTGCATAACCGTTGCATTTGCCGAACATGTATTCAATCCAGAGGCTATTCAAGGAATGTCATCTCAGGAAATCCAATCTTTTTCCCAAAGTGAAGTTGAGCATAATTTAAAGAGTATAGAAAAAACAGGTAAAATCAGCGAGCTCACACCAGAACAAATTAGCCCTAATATAGATAAATTGTCTGAAAATGGATTAAAACAGCTCACAAAAGAACAGCTATCTTTCAAAGACCCCGCTGGCACTCCGAACATCAACAAAGTAAAAGACTGGAACAAGCTTGACAAAAATGCAAAAGATGGAACTTTAAGCGAAATAACAAAAAAATCCATTGTTACAGGGGGAATAACTAATGGTAAAGTTGTCGGCAATGGTGTTGAGTTTGACACTATACAATTCTGGAAAATTGACAAGACGTCAATAAACAACTGCATTAAGTGTTCTTATGACGGAATAAAATTAAAATTCCAGCACGCTGATTCTATATTGACGAATGAAAGCGCCTCAACAAACATAGACAATTTTTACGGTTATGAAGATGTTTTCTCAGTAGAAAAAGCAGACTCTTTCCTAAGCGACTGCATAAGGGTTGACAACATAAAAGACAGCGAATTCAGGGTAAGCAGTCAAGTCGAGATTACTACAAAATCGAATGTCAACCTGAAAATCACCGACTGCACGTTTAATGAGTACCAATTTTCCGGCAAGGGAAAAATAACTGTCGACAAAAGCAGCGGCAATCCCCAATATGTTATGGAAAATGGAACATTTATAAAAGCAGAAGACGGCTACAACGAAAGCGTTGAGTCAGATAATTCCGTTGCCATAGAGACTGATAAAGTTTTCGGATTCCAATGCCTCACAATCACCCCTGCCGGAAGCTATTTCTACAGCGACAGGGACTTGAGAAAGGACTTTGCCGTCAACATCCCAAAAGAATCAGGTGTTTACAGGCTGTGCCTGAGGAAAAGCAAGGCGCAGCTGTTCAAAGACTACAACGGCTTAGTGGATTTTGTCGAAAAAAATATTGAACTAAACGGGATAGTGAATTATTTAAGATACCCTCTGAAAAACAACCAGACTGCATCTTTGCTGAGCAGTTTTGTATACAGGGGACTGAGGGATATAAACGCGCTATTATCCTACGACAATAACATGGTTTTCCTCGACAGCATTTTTCTCACGAATAAGAAAAATATAAACGGCAACTTGTCAATAGCCTACCCGAGCAATTACTACAGTATAAAAGAAATGGAGATTGGAAATGAAATCCACAGCGTAATCCAGCTGAAAGTGAACCTCAAAAAAGGGGATTTGGAGCAGAACATAAACTACAACTACGGGACAGGCTACTTTGAGCCGACAGCAGCCATAAAAGGCAATGTGCTCGTGCAGGACAACGGCAAGAACAGGCTGACAATACTGCCGCCGGAGCATGAAAAAATAAGCGGTATGTGGAAAGATGGATAAAAAAGCCCAGATTGCATTCATAATTATTGCCGCGGTTTTTATTGCAATAGTCGCGGGATTGGCGATTTACGCGGCAAACCACTTCAGGAACAAAAATTCAGCCGAGCCGCTGGTATTTGAGAAAACCAGCATTGATAATTACATAAGCGGCTGCATTAAGAAAACAGCGGAAGACAGCCTGAGGCTGCTCGGCAGGCAGGGAATAATAGTGCTTGACAGCTACCTGCAGGCCCCGAATTCGGGGGTTGAATATTACATTCACGGCAGCCGAAGCAGAGTTCCGCCAATCGAGAAATTGCAAGACCAGCTTTCAGGTTACATGAGCCTCAACATTAATGCCTGCCTCAGGGACTTTGAGGACTTCAAGAGCCAGGGGTGGGATGTTGAAAAAGGCAGTGCAAGCTCAAGAGTGCAGATAAACCAGAATGATGTCCTGTTTGAAGTGGAACTGCCGCTCAAAGTAGCCAGCCGGGGCAGCCAGCTTAATTTCGAGAAATTCTCGTCGCTATTGAACGTCAGGCTGAAATACATACACGATTTGGCTGCCAAAATTGCGGATTTAAATGCCAAAATGCCGGCAAGCGTTGACAGGACGGACCTGGGCGTTTATGACGTCAATGTAACTGTCTTCCCATACAAGGATTCCATGGTCTATGACATAAGGGATCAGAAGTCATTGATATTGGGCAAGCCCTATGCCTTCAGGCTCGCCCTGAATTTCGGTTGATGTAATACAAAACAATAGCAGCGGCCATGGCGAATGAGATAACCAGCATATAATTTATGCTTTGGCTTTTTTCCTCTGCAAATCCTTCAAGCCCTGCGGCTATTCCAAACGCCAGCAGGAGATTCTTGCATTCACCGTCAATTTTTCTGAAGACTTTGTATGATATTTCGCTATTGCCCTCAAGCCTGGGGAATGTCCACATTATGAGCGGGTCGTTTCTGACAACCTCGTATCCTGATGTCTCAATCAGTATTTCATTCACGTAAGCGCTGACACACTTTGGTATTTTCTCGTAAACGCTTACATTAAGCAGCGCCTTTCTGGGCATTAAATGAAGTATTATTCTTGTGCTCTTGTCGCTTTCATTGTAAAAAACGTCCCTCTTTATCTCGAGATTTTCCTGGGCTAAATCGAAGTATTTGCTGAAAATGTAATTTACCTCGTCCAAAACCTCGTTTTCCTTCAAAAACGGCTTTTTGATCCTTATTACTTCCTCCATGACCTGGTGCGGGGAGCTAGCCCCCTCTTTTTGCATTTCAGCCTGCCCCTTCCCGTCTCCGGCTTGGGCAGGCAGGAAGGCTATTTTGTCGTCTGCGTTGCCTGCCAGAATATTGCCGCCAGCATCATTGCCAAATGCATTGAACAGTGCAATCCCGTATTTGTTTTTTGAAAGATGATTCCCAGCCAAAATGCTTTTGTTTGTGCTGTCAAGGTAAATGCCGATTTCGTAGTTTGATACATTGCAGTTTTTTACAATGACATTTTGCCTTTCCTTAACCAAAATACCATAACCTATTCCGTTTCCATTCAAGACAGAGTTGTTGCAGTCAACAATAACACCGTCATTGACGATTTTTATTCCATTTTCAATATTGTAAATTCCAGGGCAAAAAACAGCAGTTTCCCTTATTTCTGCATTTTCGCCAGGCACAAAGCAGACAGCGCTGGCTATCGGAATCAATGCAAGAAAAAGGCAGAGAACGGCCAGATTCTTCATACTCCTGTTATTTTGATTAGGTTATTTATTTGTTTCGATATGGGCAGTTTTTTATTCCAATTTTTTCACCACATTGAAGTATAAACAATTGTTTTTAAATATCAAAATTCCACTTATGTTTCATAAGTGGTTTATGTGTAACAGGTACATTGTGCGGAATTTGGATATCGCAAAAGTCAAAGACTTTTGGGATCTTAAAAATGCTTTGCATTTTTCCGATGCTCAAAAACTGCCCATCAATAAGTGGAATTTTGTGATGTCCAAAACCACGCTATGTTTATCGTAATGTAATCATGCCACCAGTCTATGACTGGTGGTTTTTGACACATAAAGCCCAAAGTTAAGGCAATGGCTGAGCTAAAGAGGGTTCTCGGGTTCTGGACAATCCTGTCATTAGCAATAGCATCGATAATGGGCACTGGCTTGTTCTTCGGGGTTTCAATAGCAGCCAACTATTCTGGGAATGCCTCAATAATTGCATGGATTGCGCTTACGCTTATTGCAGTTTACATAAGCACGTTTTTTGCAGAGCTTTCTTCAGCATACCCAAAGGCAGGCGGCATCTATGAGTTCAGCAAGCACGCATACAGCAGGTTTTTCTCATTCATGATAGGGTGGCTTGCATGGATTGTGGGCAACCTGACAACAGCACTGGTGGTGGCGGCAGCAATTGACTACCTCATGCCTTCGTCAGCTTTCTGGCTGAAAATAGCCGTAAGCGTTTCTTTCATAATTCTTCTGAATATTATTGCATACGTAGGCATCGAGACAAGCGGGATTGTTGTCGTCATGATAGCTGCATTGTCAATCGGGGTTGTAGCCTCTGTAGTGGTTCCCGGGGCTTTCCACATAGACTTTTCAAATTATTTTCCTTTTTTCACAATGGGCGCAGCCTCTATTTTCATCAGCATTTTTTACATAGCTGAGAGCTTTTTTGGGTGGGAGTCCGCAACTTATCTTGCCGAGGAAACAGAAGAGCCTGAAAAGACAATACCCAAGGCTATTGTGTGGGGGACGGTGGTAGTGGGGGCAATGGGGATACTTGTTGCTGTTGTCTCATTGGGGGTAATCCCGTGGAAGATTCTTGTTTCAAGCTCTGCCCCTTTGTCGCTTGTGTCGGAAAAAGCCTTTGGGAATTTTGGCATGCTCGCGGTAAACATCGGCATTTTCATAGCCTTGATTGGCTCTGCTGCAGGCGAAATAATAACCCTTCCAAGGCTTATACTTGCATTGGCGAGGGACAAGCTGTTTATATCCCAGTTCAGCGAAATACATCCTGACTTTAAAACCCCGTACAAAGCCATTATATTCCAGACGATAGTTGCACTCGCAGTCTTTGGGATGGTGTTTGGGAGGTACAAGGCTTTGCTGAGCCTGCTGCTGCCTCTGGGCCTGCTGCTCTATATTTTTGTGGTTTTGTCAGTTCCTGTGCTCAGGATTAAGGAGCCCTCTGTGCAAAGAGGCTTTAAAGCGCCGTTTGCAGGAGCCGGCTCCGCCATTATAATAGCCTTAATTTTAGGCGTTATGTCCCTGTGGCTTTTGAACGAGGCAAATGCGATTGGCATACTAAAACTTGGCTTGTCGCTTATTTTTGTCGGAATTCCGATTTATTTTCTTCTCGAGATTTATTACAATCCCGATGCAATCATAGCCATAAATGACTCCCTTGCATACGCCACACTGCTGACTGAAAAGATTATACTGCCGAAAAGCATAAGGAAAGAGATACTTGCGCTGCTTGGTGATGTAAGGGGAAAAAAGGTGCTGGAATTCGGCTGCTCTGTTGGAACCTTGACATTGCATCTTGCAGAGGCTGTCAACCCAAATGGAAGGGTTTATGCGACTGACCTGTCGAGGAGGGACCTGCTAATCACCAAAAAAAGGCTGATTAAAAAGGGGCATAATCATGTAATTATAATCCATGACGAGCACCAGGTGAACAGGGTGCACCCTTCCATACCGCATGTTGATGCCATAGTGAGCATAGGAATGATGGGCTATCTTCAGGACGTGAAAAAGGTGCTGAGGGAGATGAGGGACTTGCTGCCTTACGGCGGAAAGATTGTATTTGTCGATTATGCTGATTTCTTCAAAGTTATACCGAATGTTGCATGGCTGTCCAACGACAAGGTCATAGAAAAAATGTTCAGGGACGCAGGCTTTTCAGTCTTTGTGACCAGAAAAAGGGGCATGCTGTGGAATTATGTTTATGTGTATGGAATCAAGTTCCATGAAAATATACCATATGTATGATTTCAGTTTATAGACACGATGCCATTGTTTCTGGATATTTTGTTGTTTCCTTTTGCAATGCTCCCTGTTACATTGGAAGGAAGGAACTTTATATGCTCCTTGTCAAGATAACCTACCACAAGCTCCCTGCTGTCAATTATTTTTATGCTGTAGTCAACTCCATTGACAGTCTGCGGCATCGCAAAAATTCTGGAGTAGCCGTCATTGACGTACTGCGCAGTATCTATCTCGCTATATGCAAGCTCTGCAATGTCCTCTGCAATTTTCCTGTTGCCTTCCTCCCTTGCCTCGAGCAGCTTTGAGCTGGTTACTGCAAAAAAGCCGAGCACGACGAGAAGCATGAATGACGCAAGCATTATGAATTCCATGGCTGACTGGGATTTTGTATGCATTTTTTCATGCCTAAACTGCCGCATTCTGGGCTATATTACTTCGATCCTTACATTGTCCTTGGCTGCAGCCTCTATCCTTACCTTCTTAAGCCCTGAGTTTCCAAGCTCCGGAATCCTGCAAACGTTTGCATTGCAGTTCTGGCTTGGTGTTGTTATGTTGACAGAGGAGAAAAAAACGATTTCAGAAACGCCGAAAGTTGTCGTTACATTGAATACAAGCTCCCTTCCGTCTATTATCAATGCACTGTACACACTGTCGGGAATATTCAATTCCAGCACGATTTTTGAGCCCTGCCCCGAGTAAAAAATAGACTCCGCGGAGTCCACTATGCTCCTGCCAAGCTTTGTTATCTGCGCATCAGTTATCTCCTGGCTTGACTCCCTGGAGTAATTGTAAAACAGGTAAGTCGTAGGCACGATTATGGCAAAAGTCAGGGCTACTATTAGGAGGTACTCTAAGGATGACTGCGCCTTAACCTGATGTGACTCTTCCATTTATCTTACCGGTTACTGTGTGGATGGGCTGGCTTGGCGTGCTTACAGCGTAATAGCTCAATAATACCCTTAGCTCAACCCTCTCCCCGGCGATATAAGCGCCGCCTGTGCATGAAGCAAAAACCAAGTCCTTTTCAGTTGCCTGCCCCCAGTCAAAACTTGAAGGGGGAGTGCATGAAATTGGGGGATTAGCGTCATTTGTTATCTGGGCCTGAGTTACCTTTATATTCTCCCCAAGGTTATTTGCAAGCTTGACCCTCACCTCGCCCGGCTTCAGGCTGAAATCAAGGCATTTGAGCTGCGATGGGAACATACATTTCTGCGGGAGATACTTTCCAAAATCAAAAATGCCGAAATAATACAGGGCGCCAAGCGTAGTGGCGATTATAATGAAAGCCCATACATAGGTTGCGAGAAATTCCAGTGCAGCCTGAGACTTAATACGCATTTTAACCTCTTTTATGGGCTAAAACTTAAAGAAGAGCATATATAAAATTTGCGTTTTCTTCGCTTATATAACCGTTGAAAATACTTCTCCTTTCACTTCCTTTGCGTAGCCAGAGCCGCTTGCTACAGTATTATACCTCAAAGTTATCAAAACCTTGCCCTTTTCGCCTGCAATTATGCCGCCCCCTGAGCAACCGCTCCACGCCAATTCCTTGATTTCACCCGACTTCCAGCCTGTCGGATTTGCAGGTGGAGTAGTGCAGGTGTAGGCAGTTGTGCTCTCAGTGCTTACGCTTAGCGAAGAAACATCCATCGGCTCGCCTACATTGTTCTTCAGCCTTATTTTAAATGTAGTTGCTCCGATTTGATAGTCCAGGCACTGGAATTCAGAGCCGAAGTTGCACCTGTTCGGCAATAGTTTGCTTGGGCTCAATATCCCGAAGTAAGCAAGCGTGCCGATCATAATCAGTATGACCAGAAATGCCCAGCCGTATGTTGTGAGGAATTCCAAAGCTGCCTGGGACTTGTTATTTTTAAATCGGGCTGTTGCCATTTAATTTCCTCTTTTAATTTTTAATTTAGTTTCTTGTTTATAAACTTTTTGTTTTGAATTCCTACAATATGCCGCCGAACATCGCCCCGAGGGCTTTCATGAAAATGAAATAAAACATCATCGAGCCGAAAATATATATGGGGATGTACTTAAGCCCGCTTTTCATGCTGCCCTTTTCAACTATGGCAACTATCAATGACGAGAAAAACGAGATTGTAAGTATTGCAACTATTGAAAAAGCCCTGAAATCATCCTGGTTTACATTTATTTTTGAGAACACGAAAGGAAGGGCTGCTCCCCGCTGCGCTGCAACAGAAAGGTTGCCTATGAAGTTCAGGATAAGCACAAGCAAATGAAAAGAAAGCGCAAAAAGCAGCGGGCTTATGACAACGACAATCACAGATATAAAAATCACGTAAGCAATCGCTGATGCGGAAAGCTCGTCCTTAAGCGCCTTGGTCTGCTTGAGGTTGTCAACAAGCCTGTCAATAAGCTCTGCCACATTGCCGCCGCTTTCCGCCTCGCTTATTATCAGGTCCACTGTGCGCCTCAGCATCAAAGAATCGTACTTGTCGGAAAGCTCTGTAAGCGCTTTGCCGATGTCATACCCTGTCATAACCTTTTTGGAGGCTTTTGCCATCTCGGAGCCAAGCACATTGAACCTTGGCTTGATTGCAGCCCATAAAGCCCTTTCAAAAGTCATCCCTGCCTTCAGGTTGGCAGACAGCACCTGGAGGAAGTCTGGCAGCTGCTCCTCCATTTTTTTTGTCCTGAAATAAATCTTCAGGTCAAGGTAAAAATACACAAGCAGTATGAAAAGGGTTGCAAAAAAAAGCTGCACAAGGAACCAGCCCAAAAACGAGTAAACATAGACTTCAAGCAGGGAAAATCTTCTTAAGTAGGGATATACAAATACTATAAATATCAAAGTGGTTATAACAGCCGATGCGTAAAACAAAAGCCCAAAAAACCTGTACGGCACCTCGTTGAACCCGGCTTTAAGCAGGTACTTTCTCAAGTGCGGCGCCGTCTTTTTCGGCACGAATGCCTTGCCAAACTCCTCCAAAAATATAATCCTGAATGCCATTACAGGTTCACCATGGGCCTTATTGACTTAAAAAGCGTTATAAAGACAAATTGGATTACAACAATGAAAAATATGAACACAAGAAGGCTCTTCAAGTCAATCGGGAAGCTTATGAAGCTTGATATGACTATGAATACTGCAACGCCAAGCGATGGCAGGATAACAGCTGCAAGCATGTAAAAAATAACCAAGGTGTTCAGCTTTTTGCTGTATTTTTTGATTTCCAGCTCCTCCTCCTTTGTTATTTCCTCCAATACCGATTCAAGGGGCTTTGTTACATCTATGCCGAGCTGGAGTGCGTTGTTTATGTGGAACAGCACCCTCCTTAATTTTTCAGAAGGCGAGTAAGTCATCGCGTTTTTTAAAGCCTCCTCAATCGTGTTGCCGGTGTCTATGTCGTCAACTATCTCCTTTATGTACTTAAGGGCGATGCCCCTGCTGCCTGCAGTTTCTATAAGGGCGTTGAGCAGCGGCCTTCCGGAATAAAGCTTTACAAGCAGGTATCTTCCGACAAACAGCACTTCCTTGTTGATTTCGCGCTCGCGCCCCCTTATCTTGGCCCTTACCTTAAGCAGTGAATATTCAAAGAGCAGGATGAATAAAACTATGTAAATTGGCATCAGCAGCAGCAAGGGCAGTTTTGCTTTTTGCAGAACGAAAAAAAACAGGATGGTGAGCAAAAACGCGTACAAAGCAGTTATTTTCAGGTTTTTGTTGACGTACTCTACTGGTGTATACGGCAAGTGCGCTATCCTGAGCTCGCCCTTAAGCGCAGGGAAAAATGAAGCTACCCTGTTTACAAACCCGATTTTAGACACCCGTTAGATGCATGAATGGCTTGTTCAGATAGTATTTTGAAAATATCAAGCCTATCCTGTTCACGTCTGTCATGCCTTTGTTCACCATCCACTTCAAGATTTCAATCTTTGACTGCATGTCAGCGTATATCTCCTGCTTTGAAAGCCCTGTATAAAGGTTTAAGGTTTCAATAATTGCCAATGGCTCGTTTACTATTTCCAAAGTGTCTTTCAGCGGATTAATCTGCATCAAAAGCCTCGGGTCGCCGTTGGGAAGCACTTCGGCAATCTGCAGAGTCCTTCTCTTTCCTGTTCTTCTGTTTATGTGCTGCACAACAATCAGAGACAGCGCTGACAAAAGCTGCTTTGGCAGGTCAATTGGCGGATTGGTAAGCCTGTTTATCGTTTCCCTCACATTGTTTGCATGCAAAGTGCCGTAAACCGAATGCCCTGTATGCATGGCTTCAAAAAGCACTTCAGCTTCCCTTTTCCTTCTTATTTCGCCTACAATAATCCTGTCAGGCCTCATCCTGAGGGAGTTGACTATCAGGTCAAGCATCTCAATGCCTCCTTTCCCCTCGGGGTTTGGCAGCCTTGTTTCCAGCGGCACCCAATGGAGCACTTTTGGCAGCATCAGCTCTCTTGTATCTTCCATTGATATTATGCGCTGGTTCGGCGGGAAAAAATTGGAAATGACATTCAGCATGCTTGTTTTTCCTGAGGCGGTTCCTCCTGAAATGATTACAGACAATTCGTTCTGCACAGCCATCCACAGCAGGGCCGCACCTTCATAGGAAATCACCCTTTCCTTTATAAAATCCGTAACAGTCCATGGCTTGACTGCAAACTTCCTTATAGTTATTGTATTGCCTTTTGAGGAAATCGGCGCCAAAGTGGCGTTTACCCTGTCGCCTGTTTTCAGGTGTGCGTCCATCAGCGGGTTGAGAATGGTTATTTCCTTGCCGACATCCCTGCCTATTATAGTGGAGTAATGCCTTATCCTTGACTCTGTCGGAATAAGCACATTGGTTTTCAGCCAGCCGTATTTCCTGTGGTAAACCCATACGGGCTCTTCTGCATTGTTTATCACAACCTCCTCAAGATTTGTGTCCTTGAGCAGGATGTCAAGGTTTCCGAGCCCTATATTCTGCTGCAGTATATAATTTATAAGCATGTCCATAGTCTTCTTGTCCGCGTCAGGGAAATATTTTGCAAGCAATTTGAGAATTTTGTCCTTGAACTGCTCCTGTATGTTGTAGACGCCTTCATCCTCGGTCAGGGTTTTTGTCTCCTCTGCAACAAACTCGTCCCTTATCTTTTCAAGAATTATCTTTGTGGTGTCGCTTATGTTTGTTATGGAAATGGTGTATATGGGAACCGGTTCAGTGTCTTTCGATATTACCGCAACATCGACGACTATGTCATTTACGTTAAGCTCGTAAGTGTCAATTATCCTCTCGCCCCTTTCCATTTTGTTTTTTGGTTATACGCTTTATTTAACAGGATTTTGCCGTATTTTCATTGCAGTGTCTTTATTTTTGCGCGTATCGCCCTTGCTTCGGCATCGCCTGGGTCAAGCTGCAGCGCTTCCTCTATTCCCTTCGCAGCCTCATTATAAAAGCCTTTTTCAATGTACCTCTTGGCAAGCTCCTTCTTGGTGTGCACAAGCATCGGCTTTGTCAATGTCTGCGTCGTTGCCGGCTGGCTTGGAATGCTTGGAATGGGCTGCTTCTGCTGCCCGGGAGCCTCCTGCCGGGCTTGCTGCCGTGCCGGCTGCCGGCTTAACTGCTTTTGCAGGCTTGATATTTCTGTGTAAATGCTGAGGCTTTTATAAATCTCCAGCAGCCTCATTCCGGCTGAATTTTTATGCCTTAAAAAGCCCTCGGGCACCTGGCTGTAAAGCTCCATGCACTTGTTGTAGCTGACAATGGCACTTATCATGTCATTTGCCCTTATAGAGGCGTTTACCTTTTCTATAATCATGTTTATCTCCTGGACAAGGGAGGACACCCTTCTTACAAGCTCGTTGTCTGTTGTATTCTTAAGCTCCTTATAAAACTCCATAACCTGCTCTTGTACAGCCCTTTTTTCCTCAAAAAAGACATTGGGCATGGAGTTCAGCAGCCCTTCTATCTCCGCGTAAATCCTGAAAGGCACATCTTTTTTCCCCTCCTTAAGTGAGTTTCTTCCCCTGCCTATAAGCTCGTATATCTGGCTTGCCTTTTTCCTCACATCGCCGTAGGCCTGGCTTAGCATGCCTGAGAACTGCCTTGAAAGTGCAAGCAATTGCTCATAGAGCTCTTTATTCCATTTCAGCTTTTGCTGCGCCAGAATATGCCATAGCTGCACATAGCTCTGTTCTGCAAGCTCCAGGTTGCCTTTGCCCAAATCAGCCCTTATGTTCTCGAATAGCGGCGATGCATCAATGTCCCTGAAATGCTCCGGGCTTTCCGGTTTTCCGGATTTGCCCGTATCCAAGCCAATTCCAGAAAGCTCCCTCTCCAAAAAATCGTCAATATCCATTTTCAATTATAAGTAGGATAGGTATCTGTTCCAAAGCTCTTCTATCTTTCCTTCCGGAACTTTTTTTTCACGGGCTTTCCTCAAAAATTCCTCGCGTATATGGGCAAGATTTTGCTGCAGGTATTTCCTCCACAAGCCTTCGATATCCTCATAAGGCACCTTTTTTCCTTTTGCCCTTTCATAAAACTTCTCTTTTGTTATAAGCCCTTCAGTAAAGCCCTTTTCCTTTTCTTTTGCCCCGCTTACCCCTTCCCTGTAAAGGTACACATAGGGGGTTGTGAACTTGTATTCTATGCCAAACACCTTTTCCTCAACCAAAAAATCAACAAGCGCCTGAATGCTTGCAACAGGCATTTTGAGCCTTTTTGCGGCGTCCTCAACAGATATTTTTCCGCTTTTCTTTACCAGCTCAAGCAGCTCATCCGCCGATGTCCTCAGCACATTGTCATTAGCCATATGCTTTAATTTGGCATTATGCAAAAATCTTTGATTTTTTATTGCCGACTACACAAATAATCAGGTATTGTTGCGGCTGGCAAGATAGCCAACAACAAACAGTTTATAATGCCCAATTACTTTGTTGTTTGGCTATATCTTCAATATTCGATTTCGGGCATATAAAAACTTTAGTTATTGCAGCTGAGTGGCAACTCCTTTTTTAGCAAGTCTTTACGGCGTACTGGGATGTTATGTTATACTTTGCCATGTGCCCTAAATCCAGCTTGAAAAACTTGAACTCGTCCCATAAGCCCGTTATGTTGTAAAGCTGCGTGCAGTTGCCGGCAAACTTGTGCGTCCAGAACAGGTAGTCCATATAGCTTTCAATCCGGTCGCTTGGGGTTATTTTGTTCGGGTTGACAAAAGACTCGATGCCGCAGCAGCCTGAAGGGCCTATGCTGTCGGTAAAGCGCATTAAAAAGCTTGGTGCATCGGAATTCTGCCAGTACATATAAGAGCCGTTTCTTAAATGCTCCCTCACTTTTTCTATGTTCCACTGGTTGAATTCAACTGTTGATTTTTTTATCTGGTTTGTATATGCCTTTTCTGTGTTCACAAGATAGTAGGGGTCGTGAAGTCCCTCAATACCTATAGTGGCTGTTACAGCCGAGCTTTTCTTCCATTCAGCAACATTCGATGCAACCGTAAAATTAACAAGGAGCCTTGAGTCGATGTTCCACGGCTTTGACTGGGATGCCGAGACGTTGATTATTGTGATTGTGGTATTCACGTTCAATGTGTCCTTTGCAGTTGATATAATCTTATTGTTCCAGTCCGTCAGCGTGCTGTTTTCCATAATCTTTTTGCCTGTAATTGAGTCTATCGGGAGCCCGTTTATCCTTCCGGTCACCATGACTTCCGAAAATGCGGAGTCAAAATCTGTGAGGTAGGAGCCGGTCGAGTTTACATAGAAAATAAGCGACAGCACAGCCTTGAAAGTCGTGGCCCTGAGCACTGTTTCAAAATAACTGCTTTCCAAGTCGCTGACATAGCCGTCTACAGACCCTATCCTTGTTTTCAGGGATTGGGAGTTTTTCTGGAGGCTTACGCCCGACTGAGGCGTGAATATTATGATGAAAACAGCCATTATTGTTATTGCGATGAAGGTGAAGAATATGCCTTTCCTGCCCATGCCTGCAAAGCCGCTTTTTTTTGCACGCCAGAAATCAATGGTTTTCCTTACCGCTCCCATGTGAACACCTCTGCCTTGTAGGGGCCCCATATGCTGCTTGTTGTCCTGCTCATAATCCCAAAAGTGAGCTTTTTTGAGGTGAGCAAAAGCGCTGTATTGTTTTTTGAGCTTATGTGCGCTGCTGCCGGGTTTCCTGGGTAAATCAAATTGCCGTCAATCCAAACCTCGTACCTGAACTGCTCAGGCACGATATCCTTTGACACATTTGCTACGAACTTCTCTGCCGTGTCAAGCTTGTTTGTAGCGTAAAACTCCCCCACCTGCTGAAGCAGCGAGTTGTCAGCGTCCGTTATAACGCCGTCTTTCCACAGCTGCCCGCCAATGCCCGCATAGGGATTGTTAAGGTCTTTTATTTTTGTGTTGGAGAGAAAAACAAGCAGGTCGTCTGCAAGCAGGCTTACCTGGGTAAGCTGCGGCACATTGACGTAAGAAGTGCTTATTATGAAAATACCCATCGCAATTACAAAAAGCCCGAGCACAGCATCCAGTACAAAGAAATAACCCCTTTTTTTAGACGGCATTTTGATATATAACCAGAATTAGGGCATATTTATAATTTTTTGTTTATTTCTGGCTGCATAACGTGCCGCTTAGGTTTATTTGCGGCGAGCCAATCCCCTTATAGCTGTCGTTTATAAGGACAATATTTCCTTTGCTGTCTTCTATGTATATGCAAAAATCATTTTCAACCCTGAATCTCCTTTTTAATTCCTCATAATTCATTTCTTTGAGCTTGCTGGCTTTGCTTTCATTAATCTGTACGCCGTCCACAATCCTCAGCGACGAGTCCCCCGATACCACCTGCCTTATTATTATTGATGCATCTTCCTTAAGCCTGCTGATTTTTGCATTGGGGTCCTCGCTTAAAACAGCAAAAAATACAAAAAAAGCAGCCATAAACACTATTACCCCCAGGATAATGTCTATAGACCATGACTGGGCTTTTTGGTTTCTGCTCATTTTTTATTAACAATTTTAACAATAATTTTATTCACTGCAAGGCAATCCGTCTTTTTCAAGCTTTGGCGAGCCTTTTGCGAGCAGTATCCTGCCATTGCCGTCCTCGATATAAATGCAGAAGTCATTTTTGATTTTAAGATATTCCTTGAATTTACCATAATCCATATCCCGTATTTGCAGCAGCTTTTCAGCGTTGACAACGCCATTGCTTGCAAGGCCAATCTCCTGCCCGTTTAGGATAACTTCTGTTATTTTTTCAGCCCCCATGCCTGGTTTGCTCGCCCTGTCGTAAATGCCGACAACCATGGCTACCAAAGCAACAATCAGCACAAGCGTGATTTCGTCTATTTTAAATTTTGGCATTTGGCTAGCCGCAGGTTGCAACAACGAGCTTTACAGGCTCGCCGTTATAGATAACTATTCTCGTAACCTTAACAAGAGTGCCGCTTTCGCAGCTTAGGCTTGCTTCGATCTCCACCTTTGGCTGCGGAGCGCCGGAAGCGCATGTTATATAGTGCGTTTCATTATAATCCCTTGCCCAGCCGGGCTTTGAGTTGTCGCAGGCTGCCTTGGCAATGCTGTCATAGAAAGCACAGCCGCCCTTGCCATCGCAAGATGCATGTATTATTTCATCTGCCGCAAAAGTACAGTCAGTTTCGCAGGAAGTGCCTAAAGCCAGGCTGAAGTCTATGGTTATCTGCTGCGCTGGCAGAACATTCACATTGCTTTTTGTCTGCGGCGCGTAATCTGCATGTGATGCAATCAAATTATAGTTGCCGCAGCTTACAGAACTTAAAGTGTAAGTTCCAGCCTGTGACGTTGTAGTTGAATTTATTGTAGCTAAATCCTTCTTTAAATTTACATCAGCAGATGCAATAGGCTGTTGCTCCTGATTTTTGACCGTGCCTGTTATAGAGCCGCTGCAGTCGCTGTCATTGCAGTCTATAAGGCCATCAGCGTCATTGTCTAGGCCGTCCGAGCATGTGTTTGGCCCATACTGGTTTTCCGGCAATGGGTTCAGAGTCCAGCCAGTGCCTGCCCCTGCGCATGCAACGCTTCCAAAGTGCTTGCCTATGTCTGCTTTTTTAGTGCATTCGTCCCATTTGCCAAGGTAGCACCACCATCCCGGATTGCCTGAGTCCGATGATTGTGCGTCGCCTGTGCTCCATACACAATCGTTAAGGCTGCTTACGCACTCCGAGCCATAATAGTCAGACTTATAGAACTCATTTGGGTCATCGCCGCAGCAGTTGCCTGTTGCTAATGGAGTTTTATGAGTAGCTGTGTTTCCTGTACTGTCAAAACATGTGCCGCCGCTTCCTGCTGTGCAGCCTGCGTTGTTGCTGTTGAACAATTCTGGCCCATATGCTTTTCCAGCGTCTTCAAACTTGCTTGCGCCCCATGACCATGTGTAGCCGGCTGTGCTGTCTGATACACAATTTAGGCATACACTGCTGTCCTGGTCTGGGTTTTTGCAGTCTCCTCCTGCGGAATTGCAGTAACTGCCAGCAGTGCATTCTGCTGCATCGCAGGCATTCCTGTTTGTGTATTGGCATGAATTGGCTACACAGCTTTCTGTCTTGCAGTCGTCCTGCACGCAGTTGGATGCTGTCTGGCAGCATAATACACCGCCTTGTCCAGATTTGCCAGCACAATCTGAATCAGAACAATCTCTCAAGCCGTCACAGTCATTGTCCAAGTTGTCTGCGCAGTTTATCTCAGTAGAAGTTTTTGTCGAGTCATAAACACCGGCTGCATTGTCGCATAAGCTGTCGCCGCATTCCTTATCCTTTAAGTCACCATCCGCATTAGTGCCTATTTGGGTGTCTGCTGCGTCTGTGCATGCGCCCGGAGCGCCTGAGCATGCCCATTCATTCCTGAAGTACCTGTCGCCTGAGCAGTAGCTTGATTCAAAATTCTGGCATTCATATGCTGATGATGTGAAAGAAGAGCCTGATGCGCCGTATTCTGTCAAAATGGTTGCTGAGCATGAATCTGAATAAGTTGTGCCTGTGCAGCCGCTAAGCGTGCATGTGCTGTAATCTGTTACAGTGCCTGGAATTGTGTAGGCTACTGGAGAGTTGTCGCTGTCAGTGCTTGCTTTAGTTGCGCAGTCTTCTGTTGCAGGGCTGTCTGTTGTTGATGTGCATGAATTTGAGTTTGAAACAACATAATAGTCTTTCATCGGAGGCACTGAGGTAAACACAGTTCCCTCGCACTTGTTGTTGCAGACATCATTGCTGTCGCAATTGGTGCTGCCAGTGCCCGAGCACGTTGTTGTTGAAGTGCAGGAGCCTGTGTTTGCCGTCACATAATAGTCATTCCATGCAGAGTTTGGGTCAGAGCCGCAGCCTGCATTGTTGCCTCCGCCGTACCAGCCGTCTGAGCCGTCACAATCTGCTGTTTGCGTCACAGAATAGGTGCATGAGCCGCCAGAGCAGCCATAATTCCTGAATTCAGAGGAGGCGTCGTTGTCTGTGCTGCCGCAAGATGCTGTCTGGGTGTTGCCGCCGCCGTACCATCCATCCTGTGTGTTGCAGTTCTGCCCTGTCTGCCACTGGCAGTTTCCGCCGCATGTGAGCCTGTGTTGTACCAGCCAGCAGAGCCGCAGTTTGAATAGTCGCCAATGCAATTTCCATTGCAGTCTATTCTGCCCCTGCCACAAGCGCCGCAAGGTGCCCCATAATTAGGTGGAGTTGGGTCAGATGCAGAACGACCATTTGGATCAGAGCAAGAACCGGCACAATTTATTGTACCACCACATCCGCATGCGCCGCAATTGCATGACTGCCCATAATTGGCTGGAGCATTATTCTGGCAGTACCATCCAAACCAGTTGCAAGTGCTCCCTTCGCAATCTCTCCTCATCACGCTGCCGCAAGGACCGCAATTTCCACCATATTCGCTCTGCCCGGCGCTGCACTCGGGATTGCAATCACAGCTTTGGGCATTAACATTTATAGTTAAATAAACTGCAAAGAAAATCAGAGATACAAAAAGTACCAAAATCCTCTTTTTTTTCATCTAAGTATATAACTTTTATTTATAATATTAAAAGCTTTTGGTTTTTGACTTGATTTTTGGATTTTTTGCTGGTTTTTGCTTTTTCAATTTTTTGTATTTGTATATTGCAAATAATATTATCAAAACAATCAAGACGGCTAACAAATATCCAGCATTAAATTTGCTCTCCTTCAATCCCAGAGCGATTATTCCATTTTCCCTTCCTCTGGCTCCTCTGCTGCCGAAAGGCACAAATATTCTCATTTTGCCGTCTGCATCTGCACCAATTGTGATTGGCGCTCCGATTGGCGCTCCGACATCAAGCTGGAACAAAAGCCTGCCATTGTTTCTGTCCAGAATGTATGCAAAGCCGTTGTCCGCCCCCAGCAAAACCAAGTCCCCGCTTATAGTGGCAGAGCCTTTCCTGTAGGAGCTGTTCATGAAAAAAGTCCATAGGATTTTTCCGGTTGCAGCATCAATAACATGCAAAGTAGAATTCTCTTCTAGCCCTGCATTGATCGATCTTCCTCCGAAAAAATCTTCCCTGCTTTTGACAGGATTTGAAACCATTTTCAAACATTGATTTTGGCCAACTACATAGATATTCCCATCAGCAAATGCAGGAGATGCCTGCACGCCTCCATTGTTTGCTGGGCAAATTACTTTGCCTTCGGCACTTTCTAAAGTAAGGTTCGCATTTGGATTGTTGTCATTTATATCATTGAAATGTATAGAAATTGGGACTGGATTGTACAATAGCTTGCCGTTATTGGCTTTTAAAACCAAGACATACCCGCTTTTGGAGCCTGCCACGATAATTTTCTCTTTTTTTCCATTGATTTCAATTTCCTCCAGAATTATGCTTACCCCAATGTCATGGTCGTATAAGTCATGGCTTGTAAGCTGGTAGTACCACATCATTTTCCCATTTGATATGTTCAGGGCAACAACAGAGTCTGTGTAAAGATTTGGCCCGGGGCGTGTTGCGCCGTTTAAATCTGGAGAAGGGTCTCCTGTTCCAAGGTACAAAATTCCCTTTTCTGTGTCTATTGCAGGCCAGCCCCATATTGTGCCGCCGCCAATCAAGCTGGAATTGCCCCAATCATCCTTGTAAGGCTTAACATTTCCTTTGTGAGCTTCTATATGCCAGTTTTTTGGGCCTTCAACTTGTGGAGGAGTTACATACCATCTCCAAAGCAGTTTTTTTGTGCTTAAGCTATAGGCAGCCACGAAACCTCTGGCACCATACTCTCCGCCGGTATTTGTGGCTATAAGATAATCACCAAAGATCAATGGCGGATTCATTCCCCTGTAAAAGCCCAGGTTCCCAGGGATATTCTCGCAGGTGCTTGGCATTGTCCACTTCACACTGCAGTCTTTTGAGTCAAAAGCATAAATGCTGCAGTCCGCTGCTGTCATTAAAATGCTGCCGTTGTGATAGGTTATACCCCTTCCAGAATATCTCAACTGGCTGTCAATTTTATCCTTTGGAACTTCGTACTTGCATATTGCATTCCCATTTTTTGCATCCAAAGCAAAGAATTGGTTGTCAAAGGTTGCAGTATACACAATACCCTCAATAACCAAGGGTGGTGTCCAGCCTCCTCTCACAACATTGCCTTCTTTATCCCTGACTGGGGGGCTTCTTCTTGGGATTTCCCAAGCCCATTTTATCTCGAGATTTTTAGCGTTTTTTGAGTTTATTTGTGACTGCTTGTGGTAGAAATTGTTTGTGTATTGGTCAAAACCCGGGTATTTCCAGTCATTGTCTTCGGTGGTTTTGGAGTGTGCATTAATTATAAGCACTACAAAAACAATAAATGGGATGCAAATCAAAATTAGCTTTTTATTGCTCATTTTATTATAACAATGAATTAAATAATGTTTCCATTGATTTTATGTAAGATTCAAAATCCTCATTTGCCTCTGCAAACTTTCTTGCATTACTGCCGATTTCTTCTATTTTTTCCTTGTTGTTTATTACAAATTTTAAAATATCTGCAAAATCCTCTTTATTTGTTGAATCCACCACCAAAATATTATGATTCTCTGTTGTTTTTAAATAAATTCCCTTTTCTTTGACGCCTTTTCCAATGATAACGGGCTTACCAACTGCCATTGCTTCTCTTGCAATCTGCGGGCCATGTGTCCCTTTTGGCAGGTAAGGGGTTTCCTCGCTTTCCGGGCAGACTATGCATGTTGAAGCTTTCATTATTGGCGGTACTTTCCACGGAGGGACGAACGGCATGAAAACCAATTTGTCCAGAATTCCCAGTTTTTTTGCATGCTCTTTAAGCTCGTCAGCATGATTTCCGCCTTCTGTCACAAAAACAATCTTGAAATCCTCATTTTTTATTTCAGATGCCGCATTTACAAACTCATAGGTTTTTTTCAATCCAGAAATCTTGCCGAAATAGGTAAAAACAGTTGTATCTTTTTCAATGCCGTATTGTGAAAAATCAAATGGATTGACATTTGGATTAAATTCATTTAGGTTGATACTCCTTCCAATGGGGACTAGCTTGTTTGTATCGAGGCTGTTTTCAATGAATTTTTGCCGTGTATTTGAGTAGCCAATCACTTTATCTGCATTGTTGAAGCATTCTATAAAAATCGACTTTAATTGAGGAAAAGAAAAAAGCCTTGTTATGTCAGAGCCTGCGTGCTGCAAAAGCCATGGCTTGTTTGTAAGTTTTTTAAGCATTAAAGCTGAAACTCCATAGGGAAGAAGGTAATGGGAATAAATAGCGTCAATTTTGTAATTTTTTATTATATCCAGTGCGATGCTGGCTATCCTTGACTCGTAAGACCTTGAGAATGGTATTGCAGACCTGAAATCTAAAGAAGTGCTGAAAAGCTCGACATTTTTAGGCTCAAGCAGGCTTAGCTCATTTTCCTCAATCTGCTCCCTGTATCTCTGCTCAACTTCCCAGCAGTTTGATGCTACGTAAACCTTGTGCCCTTTCTCCCCCAGGGCTTTGGCGAGCCAATAGGTTTGCGAGGAAACGCCGCCTTCGATAGGGGGGTATTTGCTGATGAATAAGAGGTTCATAAAAGAAGTAATTTGCTGTGCTTTTTTAGGTTTTCTGTTTGTTTTAAACAGCCTTTACCTGAATAAGCTCCTCTTTCGGCTTGTTTAACCTGTTTTGCCTGCTGTAGAAGTAACTAAAGTATTCATAAATCTGGCTCCTGCTCGGCATATACTTTAATTTGGGACCATCAACATTTACCACATTTTTTATTTTAATCTGCCCATTTTCAATGTAAAACAATTCCATGCTTTCTTTCCACGAGGCAGGGGCATTCAATGCCCTCGACACCTTGTAATAATCAAACCCGAACCACTCCCTGGGCAAAGGCATTGTCAGCTTGAAGTCTATATTTTTATTTTTTAAATAAGCAAGCAAATTTATGATTTTTGATTTGTTTTTGATTGACTCAGCATTGTTCAGATTTTTAATTGAGATTAATAATTTTTTTATGGCTTTATTTTTGATTTTGTTCAGGAAAGCATCAATTTCAAAGTCTTCCAAGTCAATGACGCTCAAATAAACAGCATTGTCATTCTCTTTTTCAATGTCCTTTGCTTCAACCTTCAAGCCATTGCAGTAATAAATCCTGCCGTTGTTTAATTCGAAATGCTCCCCTAATTCTTTGCTTTTGTCCTGCACAATAACATGCTCCCAGTATTCCGGCTCTTTGCCGCTTTCTATGATTGCCGCTTTTGCAAGCTCTTCTGCCTCAGGTATTTTGTCAAAGGCTTTCCAGCACTGAGGATCGGTTGCGAATGGCGTTCCAGAATATCCATAAGCAATGCAGGGCGCCCCTCCGCCGCATCTTTCAAAAAGCTCGCAGCTGCCGCATTTCTCGTTTTTGTAGTTGTTCTTGTCCCTTAGTTTCCACATCCACTCATTCCCATACCAAATCTCAAACAATGATTGCTGCATCACATTGCCAACCTTAATTGGAAGCCTTCTACAGGGATAAACCGTCCCATCGCAGAGAACAGTCATTCCTCTTGTTCCAACCCCATCGCAGTGGTTAGCCCATGGATGGTGGTCTTGCCTTTCAGGATCTGCCATAAAATAAAGGGTTCTATTCCTGCTCAGCCTTGTTTTTGAGCCATTCTTTTCCAGTTCTTTTGAAATTTTGGTTATTTTTTCATAATGCTCTTTGACATCCAAAGGCTGGAGCATCTGCTCCTGAATTTGCTTTCCGGCTCCCCACGGCACCAGCCTGTCGCTCCAAAGGGAGTTCACACCCAAGCTTTTTGCGATTTCAAGAACTTTAAAATATTCCTTGCTGTTTATGCTTGTTGCTGTAAATGAGAAGCTTGTGTGAATGCCTTCCTCAACGAGAATCTTTGCTCCCTCAACTATTCTTTTATATGCTCCTTTCCCTCTTATGTAGTCGTTTGTATGCTCCTCTCCCTCAATGCTTATCTGAAAAAAGTCTATTTGCAAATCCTTTAATCTCTTGGCTATGTCTTTTGTTATATAAAATCCATTGCTCATGATGTTGAACTTAAGCTTGTGCCTGTTCTCATGTATTTTTTCCAAAATATCAAAAATGTCTTTCCTTACAAACGGCTCTCCGCCAGTAACCTGCATCCTTCCGTCAATCCCCCACAAGTCAAGCAATTCAACATACTCGTCAACTATGCTCAGCATCTTTGGCAGGGGCATTTCAGGAGTCTCGTAAGAAGTCTGGTAGCAGTGCTTGCACCTGAGGTTGCACCTCTCTGTGATGTGCCACTGCAGGAATGAGGATTTTGGCTTTGGGAGGTAGTTAAGCATCGTAAAAAAATTTGGTTTTATGGCGATAATATTGATAGATTTCCATTGGTCAGCACTGCTATTCTATTGTAATCTCTTCTTAAATAGCCTGTTTTGCCGTCAGCAAACACTGTGCCTCTTGTAGCTTTATAGTTTTTAATTTCCCATACAGCCTTGGCAAGCTCTTCTCGCTGTTTTTCTATGTTGCCTGCATTTAATAATTTTTCCCCAGCCAATGAGCCAATCATGTTTACAGCATCGTATGCATTCAAGTGCACAGCATTTGTTGTGCCATTTGATGTTCTTTCTGCAATTTTCCTGTCAAATAATGCAAAAGGTCCGCTATTCTTTGCAGAGTCCCTGTTAATGGAAATTAAAAGATTTTGCACATGTACAATTTCAGGCAACTCGGCATGATTGTCCGCCAGCATGTTTATGTTGACATTAAAGCCGCCTAAGAATATTTTTGGCTGCAATTGGCTGTTTTTTGCCTCTTTCAGGAATTTTATTGCATTTTCAGTATTTGTGCTGAATATCACCATGTCCGGGTTCAAGCCTTTTATTTTTAATGCCAAGTCCTGCATATTTTCATCTATTGTGTAAGCGCCAAGCAAGGTTATGCCGTGCAAAGGCAGTATTTCATCCACAAGGGAGTTGTAGCCATTTGTGTTTTTAGTCTTGTCCATTACTAGGACGGCATTTTTAATGTCAGCTTGGCTTTTAATATTTTGAATTCCATAAAACACTTCATCATAAAGTATATGCTGGAATTTTATGCCCCAGTAGAATATCTCCCTTTCACCGGGCTTTAGTATAGTCCCGCCCATAAACACGGCTGGCACTTTTAGTGTTCCGGCACTTTGTGTAGCATTGGCTGCAGAGATTATGGCAATTGCCTTGTCTTCATTAGTGAGCTTGTCAAAATAGTTTTTAGCTAATCCCTTTTGCCCATTTGTATTATAAACTTTCAACTCATATTTGTTGCCTGTTACCTCTGCTTTTGAGTTTAATTCCTCAATTGCTATTTGTGCTCCAACCAAGGCGGATTTTGCCATGCCCCCATCAAGGTCGCCAACAAAGCCAATTTTATATGTTTTAATTTCCTTTTCAGGCTTTATTTTTTCCTGATAAAGCAAGACTAAAAGGATAACAACTGCTATTGCTAGAACTGCTATAAGAATATTCACCCTCTTTTTCATATTTATTTTAAATTAAGTTTAATATATTTAAATTTATCGGAAGTCTCTCGTTCTCAAGCTTTGCAACCATCCTCTTTCCATCACATCAAGCGATGCTCCGAATACAGACTCGTATGAGTTGCCTTCTGCTGCCTTTAGAAGCATTTCAACACCTTTTTTGGCATCTCCTTTAGTGTATTGGTTAACAACGTATTTTGCAAAAGAGCCGGCTTGCGCAAATGGTAATATATGTGCTTTATATTCTTCACCTTTAAAATCACTCTCTGGAAATGGAAATTGCAGTTTCCTTAGTGGCATTAAATCCGCGATATGTGCTTTAACCAACTTATCAATGTCCACACCATAATGGGGAGGTGCACGATTTTTTAAGCCTCCAAGTGTTGGATGCAATGCTTCTAAGTAAATAGCTGTTGCTTGTCTAGGCAAAATTTGAACCGCTCGTTTAGGTCCTATAAAAGGCAAAGCCATTAAGCTAATTAGAGAATAACGGTTACTTACTGCACGAGCGTATGGCTGGATTATGTTATAATTTTTACCATCATATTGGTAGTGTGCTTCATCGCGAGTTGCATCAATTCTAATTTTCGCCCCATTTATTAATCTTGGTTGAATCCCGAAAAATGTCGATAAAAAATTATAAGCTTCCGCCCCGTCTCTTTCTATTTCCCTTAAACCGCTTTTGCTTATATTTTCGCTTTCAATCACAACAATTTTTCCTCCAAATTTTTTTTGAATTTCTTCATTATGAATCCTCTTTTGTGGTTTAAAATTTATTTGTAATGGCGTCCTTTTTGGATTTTTTTGGACTGCTCCAACCCATTCATTAAGAAGTTCGTCATAAGATTTATTGTAGACTATCAGCTCTCTTTTCGGCAAGCCTACTTGCCCTCTTTCTGGTGTGTAATAAATCATGCTGTTAAAATCCATCAATCTTTCAATTCCATATTTTTCTATCAAATACCCGACAAATGAGCCGCGAAGTAGAAGCTGTTCAAATCCACCGCCAGGCACTAATTCCATATCGGTTGGTAAACCTTTTGAAGGGACTGAGAGATGTAAATCGGCTCCATATGTGGGCGGAACTCTTTCACGAGGACGCAAAACTTGCTGTGTCACAGTTGCAAGCCCTTCATTCCACGGTTCAGTGCTTTGCACAATAGCATGGGTTATTTCATGTACCTTTGCATCCTCTCCGCTAGAGATTTTGTAGTTTGCAAAATAGATTGTTGGTGGTATACCTGCTTCTGTATAAGCTGTACGATATCGTCCGCCGCCTGTAACTTGAATGTTTATAATGCCATAATAAGGCTGCCCCAAGAAACCAGTAAGGTCTTCCAGTGATTTTTCAGCTTCTTCAGCATACTCTTTAGTTCCGCCATAAACCCTGAAATGTTCTGTTGTTGCTATGCTACTTGGGTTTGCAAAATTTGCACAAGTAGCAGCTATTTGAGATAATCCAAAAAGACTAACTAATCCACCTACACCCTTTAACAAAACAGTTCTTCTGCTTATTCCTTTATCTATACTTTTAACTAGTAAGTCAAGATTAGCTTGCTTTTCCATACTTTTTGCTTATTAAAAGCCATTTATAAATCTTTCTATTTTTACTATATAGAAGTGATGAAATTATAAGCAATTAGTTTAATTATCTATCAATAAACCTTTGTTAACATGTGCCGCCGCCTCCACCACAGCCACCACAACTACCACAACTTGTAGTACCACTTGTACCAGAGGCACCTGCCGCACCGCCCGCCGCACCTCCGCTGGCACACCCAGCACACGCACACCCGCAACTGCATCCGCAACCACAACTGCAACCGCAACCACAACTGCAACCGCACCCAGCAGAAACATGCCCGATTGCGCCTAAACCTGACGCCAAAAGCACAGAGCCAATCTTTAGAACAGAATGTTTTGAAATCTTGCCTTCTTCCTCAAGAATAAAGCTTTTCAGCCTCTTTTTTATTTGCGGAAATAACATTATAAAGACTTAATTACAGAACATATTTATAAGCTTTTTTATTTTGTGCAATTCTATAGCCTTGCTGAAACTGGTTTTTGGTTAATGGCAAGCATAGGCTCAAGCATTTCACTCCTTTGTTTTTGCCCTGAAATATACGAACGCCACTCCTTTTCCATTTCTGGCAGCGGTTTTCCATAAGCAATATCAAACATTCTCCCTTCTCCATTGTCAGCCAGCGCGTACAGCTTTTTAAATCGCTCCAGCCTTGATTTTTCATCAGCGCCATACGCTTTATTTTCTATCAAGAATTTTACAAAAGAGCCTGCGTGCAAATAGGCATTTCTTCGCTCTTGAGACTGGGACATTCTCCTGCTCCAGTAATAGTAATAATCCCTTGTTTCTTTTATTAAGTCTTCCAGCTTAAGCTCGCTCTCAGACGCTCCGCCATGCAAATCTTGGCCGAAAGTCGGCGGCACGCTTTGTTGGGAGAATTTATCCTGAATATAAACCGCCAAGCCCTCTGCCAGAAACCTGTTGTAGTTGGGCGCTATCACATGCGTTGTTTCATGAATCACAGCCGCATTGCCCTTCCTAACGCTTATTGTCGGGAAGTCCATTCTGCCCCTGTTGCCTTTATAGACATGCAACAGCGCCATTGAAGTCCTGTGCTGCCTGCTTATGTCAATCCTGTAAGCACCATCAAAACGCATATCCAAGTAATCAGATACAATCTTGTCTGCTTCCTCAACCTGTTTTGCAATATCTTGGCTTTCTCTTTCAAATACGCTTCCGTCACTATTCACCACAACTCTAGGGCTTTCAGCTGCTTCACCTTCTTTTTGGCTTATTGTTTCTTCCAGTTGGTGTTTCATTTTACAATAGGTATTTTTAACTACTAACTAGTAACTATTACACTATTTAAACCTTTCGCTTTTACTGAAGAGCTTACCTCCCAAAAACCCATACCCAAACAAAATCCCCTCAAACAAACAGTCAAGCATTTCAGTCAAAACAGCAGTTCTTTCGCTTGTGGATTTTCCAATGATGTTGCCCATTTCAAACTTTTGTTCTATTTTATCCTTTATAAACCTTTCTATTTTTACTATATGGGAGTGATGAATACGTGAAAAACCAAAACCTTTTTATATAAGTTTACATTTATGATGAATTGTAAACAAAGTGATTGATATGTATGGGAATATTGCTGCAAGAGTGATGAATTGTAAACAAAGTGATTGATATGTATGGGAATATTGCTGCAAGAGTGCCGGAAACTATATTAAAGGATATAGATTACGTAGCGAAGGAGGAGAATACTGATAAGTCCAAGGTAATAAGGGAGATGCTTTCAAATGCCGTGAAGGAAAAGCTTATGGAGCTTGCTTTGGAAAAGTACTCGAAAAGAAAGGTTTCTTTGGGAAGGGCTGCTGAACTTGCTAAAATGCCTTTAGCCGATTTTATGGTGAAGGCTGCTGAAAGAAAGATTACAATAAACTACTCGGTTGAGTCTTTGGAAAGGGATTTAAAATCAGCTTTAAAGGCAAAATGATTGTTTGCGATTCTTCGCCCTTGATAATGCTTGCCAAAGAGGGCTTGCTCAGTCTTCTTAAGAAATGCTTTCAAAAAGCTGTTATTCCAAAAAGCGTGTACGAGGAAGTGACCCAAAAAAGGAACAGCACCGAGGTAATTGCCCTTGAAAAGGCAATCAAAGAAGGATGGGCTGTTGTCGAAGAAGTAGAAGATTCCCCAGCAATTAAAACAAACGTCCTGAATCTTGGAGAAAGAGATGCAATTTCCTTGGCTGCAAAGCATAAGTCAATGCTTTTAATTGATGACGATTCAGCCAAAAAATATGCTTCTCTGTTGAATGTGGAATCACATGGCACTCTCTTTGTTATTTACCTCGCTTGTATAAGGAAATTTATTGAAAAGGAAGAAGCTATAGATGCCCTAGAGGATATGATTGCTGAAGGTTTTTACATTTCAACTAATGTATACCGAAGGTTTATAGAAGCTATAAACTCAATAAAACGATAATTTATACCTTACACCCTCAAGCAAAACCTTCTCAAACAAATAATCCAGCATCCTGCTCAAAATATAATTCCTCTCGCTTGAATACTTTGGAATTATGTTGCCGTTCTCCATGTAATTGCACACCGGACAATTCCCCATATAAGGCTTGAAAACGCTCATTTCCATAAACGGGCTTGAATTTATGGAAGAGCTTATCAAAGACAACGCCTCTTCGCCCGAAACAACTTCATCATAGCTTTGGCTTGCATCGCCTATTTTAAACAGCTCAATCCCGATTGACTCCTCGTTTGCGAAAATATCGCCGTCTAATGTATAGCCCAGTTCGCTTACAACCGCGCCGGTGCAAAAATTGCTAAGCTCCGGGTAAAAAACATCAGTTGGGCTTGTGATATTATTTAGCAGGATGGAAGCAAGGCGCTCATTGAATACAATCCTTTGGTTTTTCCTGTTTAAGTCATAAGCGTAATCAATTGTTTTTTTCCAGAAATCCATAAAATCATCCTTATTTACGTCTTTTGCCTTTCTTGCAAAAAAAGACCTGAAGTTATTTTCAGCAAAAAAATCCACAATATCCTGCTCTTTGCCTAACACACTATCTGAAACATCAAGGTAAAAATTAACCCTGTGCCTCCTCTGCAGCTGCTTAATCAATTCAAATGTATTTTCAGGAATTTTTACGTCATTCAAGGCAATCCAAACATCAAATTTATTGCTTATCAAAAATTCAACAAGCTCGTAGCTAATACTTTCTAGTCCCAACTCAATGCTGAATTGCACAGATTTGCCTGTTTTTTTGAATTCTTCAGCAAATCTGCCTATTGCCTCAAAACTCTCCGGAAGCTTGCCTTTAAATTTCACAATTAGTTCTCTTGACGGGCTCTGCACTATAAAATCTGCAATCTTTTTTACATTTACTTCATCAAAATTTTCACCATCCAAAGAAATGACATGATTGTAAGTTCCCCTGAATAAATGCCTTGAGCGCTGCCTGAAGCCATTGACAAGATCATCAGCATTATCCTGGGTTAAGACAAACCCCTTTTCTTTCAGCAAGGAAAACAATGCCTGATTCTGCTCAATTTTGCCGTGCATTATTAAATCAAATTCTTCCTTGCTCAGATAAACCCAGAACCCAAAGTCATTCGTCAGCAGGAATCCATCTTTTAAAGGCTTGAACCTGTAATGGTTAATAACATGCTCTTTTTCCAGGTTGAAATAAGTCAAAGCCATTTTAGCTTTTTATCAGGCCTAGCAGGTAATTATAAAACTCATAGCCAAGTTTTTGCATTTCTATCTCGTTAGTTTTTGGCTTCAGGACAAGCTTTTCACCTTCAAATCCCGAATCGCATACATCATGGAAATCTGCCATTGATTGCCTAATAATCTCTTCAGGATAGAAAGTCTTGTTAAAAGTCAGAATAACTGCATTATTTTCCACAACAACTCTTTTCATTTTTTCCACGGCTTGGAATTTTCAAGACTTCCTGTTTCCTGCGCATGCTGATGCCCGGTATGCATGCCTGCTGTCTGAAGAACCCTGTGCAGTATGTGCTCCCTCAAATGAGCGTTTCTCGCAAGCTGCACGGCATAAGAGCCGTAATTGACAAGCTCATTGCTGAATTCCATGGCTATTTTTTCCATATCAATGGCATTTTCCTTTGGCTTTATCTCAACAATTACTTCTTCTTCAGGATTGCCGTCAAGAACAATGTAGTTTTTGTCTGTAAAAATATAGGAAGCCGAAAAAATGACGTCCAAAGGGTATATTTTCGGGTTTACGGAGACAAATACGCTGCCGTCTTTTATCTCAAAATTTTCCATAAGAAAATGGTATCTCTAATCTTTTATAAATTTTGCTAAATAAAAATACCGAAAAGCCTCAGAATAATTGTAAGCAGCACGCCTGAAAATAGGAAAGGAGCAAATGGCATTGTTGATTGAATCCTTAAAGTCCCGAATGGCAGCCTTCTCTGCAAGGATTTGAGCCTTTTAATTTCATTTTTGCCCAGCGCATTTGGGTTAAACAGCAATCCGCCCTTTGCTTTTGCCTCGCCAATTATTGAAAAGCTTTTCATTCTCTTGAAATATTTGCCTTTGGAAAAATATATTACTTCCGCAGGAATCATGCCTTCCCTTAGCTGGCTGAGCTGCACTTCGTTAGAAAAGTATTTCATGCCCATTGATACGACAAACACCCTTACAATCAAAAATAGCAGCAGCAATGCCAAAAACCCGGGTAAAAAGCTAAAAGTGTAGATGCTTTTGTCAAATAATATCCGCGCCAAAGATACAGCGAATGCGATATAAACAAAATCAAATCTCAGCACTTTCTCAACAAAATTGTAAAGCAAGTACATTATTAGCAGCAGCAGAAATATGTTTCCCCTTAACCCGAAAGAATTCAGGGAAATCTGTGCCAGCCACGAAACGCCAAAGATGAACAGCGCTATCCTAAGCATGTTTTTGGGGTTAAGGGCCCTTTTAAAGTGAGATATCTTTTCTTTATAGCCCATCTTTAAAAAAATCTGCGCCAAAAAATATACCATAACCGGCACAAATGTTGCAGCTAAAATAATAAAAAATGGAGAAAACCCCTTTAAGCGAATCGGCACTAAAACAGCAAAAGCAAAAAACAGCTTTGCGTCGCCTGCCCTCCAAAGCCCGTTAAATGCAATGCGAAAAATTGAATCTATAGTTAAGCCATATGCATTCCCAAGCAGTAAAAGAGATGCATAAGCAATAACTGAATAAGCAATCGCCATCAAAACCCACTTGTTCCTTATCTTTCCGAACTTTATATCTTCATAAGAAGTCACAATACCCAGAAGCAGAATCATGGGCAGAAACCAGTAAACGAGCATAAAATTTTGTATTTTGGAATGTATAAAAGCTTTTCCCTTATCTATCCGCCCTTGTTGAGGATTCTTTGCTTTTCCTCTTTGTCTTTTTTCTTCGCAGATACCTCTTTTCTATAATAACCGGCAAGCTCGACATTTTCCTCTTTCTCAGCTCTTTTTAGCTTTTCTTCATGAAGCATTATTTGCTTATCAAGCGATTCAATTCCTTTCTGAAGCCTTTTCTTTCTATTTGCCATAAATTTTGGACTCCAGCAGATTTAGCTCCTTTTCCAGAATATTTAACACTTTCTCGGCAACATTTATCCCTATTTCCAAATTTTTAGTGCTTTTATCATCACGAACCATCCTATAGGCATTATAAGATTCCTCAAATTCCCCTGAATCCAAGCCTTGGCTGGTTAGCCAGCCTTTGAATTTCTTATTTGAAAATCTGCCTTTATTTAGTATGCATCTTATTATGAATAGCCCCCTCATCCTTAACATTGCAGAATAAAGCACAGAATAAGATTCAAGGCAAGAATTGTCAAGCTTATCCAGCTCTAAAAGCTCCTTATTGCTTTTCAAATGCTCCCTTGCCTCTTTCAGATAATCCCTGAAGTCTTCTTTCTTTATTTTTATGCTTCTTAATTCCGCTATTGCATAGGCGTTTATTAACGGCTCTGCCTCCAGCACAATTTGGTAGTAGATTGCAGGATATTTCTTAATAGCAATCTTAAACTTGTCAATTGGAAATGAAACTGCATCAATTTTTTCCCCTTTGAAGCTCAGCCTTAAATTTTTGTCTTTGGTTATGACCAGAACATCCACGTCAGAGCCTTTTGTCTGCTCATTTCTCGCGTATGAGCCATAAATCCCGACTGAAACAATGCTTTTTAAATGCGGCTCAAGCAAATGTATTATCTTCTCCCTCAATTCAAACTCCGGCTTTTCCGGAAGCGTGACTATAACTTCCTGCCCCAGCCAGCCTTTTGGAACCCAGACGGCCCCGCCATTGCCGGATTTGACTACAGTCTTCACAACCTGCTCCCTTACAGGCAATTTTTGCATTTCCATTGTTTTTCAGAGCCTTGACAAGGCCCGCCTATGTATAGACATGGTATAGACATAGTATTTAAACTTTTCGGTGCAAAATGCGCTGTAAATACAGATTTTGCCAGGAAAACAATAAAAAATATTAAAGAAGCGCCGGGACTGGGAGATTCCTCATGACGGCTCATTGCCGTTGTTAAGTCAGGCAACGAAGCTCGTGCTTGAAATGCCATCACGATTTTGAACCCAGATATCCTTTCGGAAACAAGCTTTACGGCTCATTCCAGGCTTGCGCGATTTCCTGCGGTGTGAGGCTCGGTTTTGCGAACCTCGCCATCTACCAGGTTACGCGATCCCGGCATTGCTTTGTATTTATTTTTGCTTTATAAATGTTTGTCGAATCACAAACTTTAAATAGATTAAATCCAAGCTATTTTTGAGGTGGTTTTGATGAGAAAATTGAAGTTAGCATTCATCATTCTTGCTGTTCTGGCGGTTTTGACAATAGCGTGCTCGCAAACTGCCGGGCAGGCGACAGACAAGACAACAGGGAGAACGCAGGGCTCCGGCAAGGTTGTTGCGGTTGCAATCAAGGGCTACAAGTTTGCGCCTGCCGAAGTCAACATCAAGAAAGGGGAAACTGTTGTATGGACGAACGAGGATGCTGCGACGCATACCGTAGAGACTTCTGACGGCACTTTGAAGTCAGGGGAGCTTGTGACCGGAGCGGCATTCCAGCACACCTTCACAAAAGCAGGAAAATACGAGTACGTCTGCGGGCTTCATTCAAACATGCACGGCTCTGTGACAGTGCAGTAAAATAAAAATTTAACAAAAAACCGAATTTTTACTTTTTCTTTCCTTCCCTTATTGCCCTGCAGTCACGGCAATTGGCAGAGCCCAATGAGCCTATGCCCCAAACTATGAACAGGGCTGTCCACCATTGTATGTTCCAGAAGGTAAACATTCCCAAGTCCCTCAGAAGGAACACTACGCCCAAAACCAAAAAAGCGGCGCCGCCTAACTTTATACACTTGCTGCATCCCATCATCATAGATATCACCTTTTTTATCGCCTTTGGAAAAGATGTTTAAATAATTTGCGGTTTTGGGTTTAGGATATATCTAATAAAAAGAAATTCCAATGACTAATAAAAAATAAAAATAATACTATAAATAAAAAAATAACGAGAGCGACTTCTTTATGCAGGCATGATTGAAGTAATCCGCTTTTGATTCTTTGCCTAAAAGCGGTAGTCGAGGGGCACCCATTTTAGCACGAAGTGCATGTGCATGGGTCTCAGTGTTTGATTAAAACAACTTTCGTTTACTGATGTTCCCAGAAATCTTTAAATAGCATTCCTGTTTGCTTACCCCGTATGGCACTAGATCTTAGCAAAGTTGAGGGTATGCAGGTTGGTCGTAAGATAGAGATCAGCGAAAAAAATCCTACAATCTTAGCCGACCTAAATAAATTATCAGATTTAGGAAGTTTAATTTATGTTCCTGTTACCTTTGGAGAAGTACTAACTCCATTATCCTCTGATGCTGGAAGTATCTATGAATTTTACAGGAGACTCGAGATCCCTTTAAAGGATGAAGCTCGAAGAGTAATAGGACAGCATGCTTCTGGTAATTATGAAAAAAGACCGTTAATTGTGTTTAATGATGTAGTTTATGCTCCGATTGAAGAACTTACACAGGCTCTGGAAAGAGAACATCGTGCTAGTGGTATAAGATTGCTTAAACGTGGTTATCCAGAAGGGTTCATCAAACCTTAACAAAGAAATCACTCAATCATCTCAATCTCAATATTAAGCCCTTCAGGGATTGGCACCCTCATGACAAGCCTTAAAGCCCTCTCGTCAAGCCCCAGGTCAATGAGCCTTTTATGAACCCTCATCTCGTAATGCTCCCAGGTTGCCGTGCCTTCCCCATCAGGAGATTTCCTTGTCGTTACCTTAAGCCTTTTTGTAGGCAAAGGGATGGGCCCCCTCATGTTAACTCCTGTCTTGTCAGCTATGTCTTTTATGTAGCTGCATACCTCATTGATTTTGGTTATGTCAATGCTTGCCAGTTTTATCCTTGCTTTTTGCATTTTAATACCCGGAAATGACAGCAGCTTAGTGCTTCATGGTAATTGTCAGTTTACCGTGATTCCTTAAAAAAGGAAAATAATTACTTCTTCACTAAGTCGATGCACATGCCTGCCGCAACAGTCACTCCTGAATCCCTGACAGCGAATCTTGCCATCTGCGGAATCTCGCTTTGCTTTTCTATGCACAACGGCTGTATAGGCTTGATTTTGACAATGGCTGCGTCACCATTTTTGATGAAGTCAGGCTTCTCTTCCTTTGTCGCGCCTGTCGCAGGGTCCAGCTTCTTGACTATTTCAGTAATCTGGCACGCAACCTGCGCTGTGTGAACGTGGAAAACAGGCGTGTAGCCAACTGTGATGACAGTCGGATGGTTCAGTACAATCATCTGGGCAGTGAACTCTGTTGCAACTGTTGGCGCATGATTGACATGCCCAAGAACGTCTCCTCTTGCTATGTCCTTCTTTTCAATGCCCCTGACGTTGAATCCAATGTTGTCGCCCGGCTCTGCCTCGTCAAGCTGCTCGTGGTGCATCTCTATGCTTTTTACTTCTCCGCTGATGCCCTTGCCTTCCCTTGCAGGCACAACAATAATCTTGTCGTTTACCTTCATAACTCCAGTCACAACCTTGCCGACCGGAACAACTCCGATTCCTGTTATATTGTAAACATCCTGAATTGGCAGCCTTAATGGCAGTTGTGTAGGCTTCTGAGGCTCCTTAAATGTGTCTAATGCCTCAAGCAAAGTTCCGCCCGTGTACCACGGCATCTTGTCAGATTTTTTTGCGACATTGTCGCCTGGGAAAGAAGCGCCTGCAACAAACTTTATTTCCTCGGGCTTGTATCCCACAAGCTTAAGCTGCTTTGAAACTTCGTCCTTTACTTCGTTGAACCTTTTCTCCTCGTACTTTGCCATGTCCATCTTGTTGACATAAACAATAAGCTGGTTGACTCCAAGTGTTCTTGAAAGAAATATGTGCTCTTTTGTCTGAGCCTGCACTCCATCGCCTGGGTTTGCAGAAACGACAAGAATGCCTGCATCTGCCTGCGCAGCGCCTGTAATCATGTTCTTGATGAAGTCCTTGTGCCCCGGGGCGTCGATTATTGTGAAGTAATACTTTTGGGTTTCGAACTTCTTGTGGCTCAGGTCAATTGTAAGCCCCCTTTCCTGCTCCTCCTTCAGGTTATCCATGACGAAGGCGAACTCAAATCCGACTTTTCCAAGCTCTTTTGCCTTCTCTTTCAGCTTCCTCATTGCCTGCTCGTCAACATTTCCAGTGTCGTAAAGCAATCTGCCTACTGTGGTTGATTTTCCGTGGTCCACGTGCCCCACGAATACTATGTTCATGTGCGGTTTTCCCTTAGCCATTTTATTTTTAATCCTCCTAGTTTTTATTGTCGATTTTTGTAATATTTTCGCCCTTTTGGAAATGTTGGATTATTTATAAAGGTTGCGGAAAATTATAGGTAAAAACCAATGATAAAATTTAAATACACAATCGAATAAACACAATTTTGGATATAATTGCCGGGTGGTTTTATATGGCTGATAAAGACTCATTGAATATTGCAAAGAAGGTAAAGGAGACAAAATTCCCAATACAGTGGTTGAAAAATATTATTATGGGAATAATTGCATTTATTCTAATTTTGGGCTCATTTTTTGTTGTCCCGGCAGGGCACAACGGAGTTATATTCAATACATTCACGGGCATTAAGGACAAGACTTATGACGAGGGGCTGCATTTCAAGCTGCCTTTTTTTGAAAAGCCTTACAAGTTTGAGGTAAGGACAAGGGTTTACACTGATGATGCCGCAGCTGCTTCAAAAGACCTGCAGATTGTTTCTACGCGTGTAGCCCTGAATTACCATATTGACAAGGGCCAGGTTAATACGCTATTCAAGAATATCGGGCCTGACTATGAATTCAGGATAATAGACCCTTCAATCCAGGAGGTTGTAAAAGCCACAACTGCCAAGCATATTGCAGAGGAGCTGATAACAAAAAGAGAAGCTGTAAAGGAGGAAATAAAATCGTCATTAAAGGAAAGATTAGCCAGAAGCTACCTTGTCCTTGACGAGCTTTCAATAACAAATTTTGATTTTAGCCCGGAGTTCAACCACGCAATAGAGCAGAAGGTTACTGCGGAGCAGAACGCGCTGAAAGAGCAGAACAACTTAAAGGTGGTCCAGTACCAGGCGCAGCAGAAGATAGAGCAGTCCAAAGGCGAGGCTGAAGCGATAAGGATAGTAAATGAGGAATTGCTTAAAAGCCCGAAATATATTGATTACTTAACAATCCAGAAATGGGACGGCAAAATGCCGCTTGCTTTGGGAAGCGGAAGCCTTCTATCCATAACGGGCCAGCAAAAATAAACAACCAAAATGAGAGACAGCACGCTTTTCATAGTTTTGTTTGTTATTATAGTAATCATAATAGTAGGTTTGGCAATGGTTTATAAGTAAAATTCTAAAAATTAATATAGGGAAAAATCAATCTCTTTCCATGTTCGACTATTTCAGCAAGGAAAAATCAGACTTTCTGGGGAAAAAGGACAAGAGCAAAAAAGGATGTGTAGATGAAGGTATAAAAGAAATTATTATAGCTATTAACTCCAAAAAAGGCTATTACACGACATCAAGCTGCGCTGGAAGGATTGTCTTATTGGAGAGACTATCAGGCAGGAAGAATGAAAGCAACTGGCTGTTTTCCAGTCACAATAAAATAAAATTCAATGAAATAAAAAATCATTTAAAAAATCAAATAAAAAACGAAATCTGGCTGAAGCAGGAGCCCTTAATATTGCATGTAAGGTGCAGTGGCTTGAAATCTGCAAAAAAACTTCTGGATATTTCAAGAAAAATATTCAGGAGGGCTGGAATTATAAGCCTGAGCGAAAAGAAGATTGTGGTTGAAATAATTGGAAGCGAGAGAATTGATGCAATAATCGCCGACAAAAATTTCATTGCTGATGAAAATTATTTGAAAAATTTAGTTAAATACACAAACAGGAATTTTGAGGAGAATAAGAGGAAGAGTGAGAAGTTTTTGAAAATTATAAGAAGCAACCTTTAAATATAAGTTATTCTTACTAGTAAGATATTCTTATTAAGGAGGAAAACAAAATGGAAAAACTGGAAATAACAAGCATGAGTTCAAGAGGGCAGGTAGTTATACCTTTAGACATAAGGGAACAGCTTGGCTTAAAGGAAGGAGAAAAATTTGTTGTTGTAGGGGAAGAAGATACTGTTATATTGAAAAAAGTAACTATGCCTTCCTTCAAAAATTTTGATAAATTGCTTCAAAAAACACAGCAGTTTGCTAAAGAGAAAGGTATAACTAAAACTGATGTTGAAAGCGCTATCAAGAGAGCTAGGAAATGAAAGTAGTTCTGGACACGAATATATTTATTTCTGGCATTTTCTGGAAAGGCAGCTCTAATAAGGTTATAACTAACTGGAAAGAAGGGAAATTCACACTAGTTACTTCATTGGAAGCAATTTCAGAAATAATAAAGGTACTCAAAGATTTCAAAATCAAACTTCCAGACGATATGCTTAGAGAATGGATTGATTTGATTGTAAGAAATACCATAATTGTAGAGCCAAAAGAAAAAATAGCGATAGTTAAAGACGACCCAAAAGACAACATCTTCATTGAAACTGCTGTAGCTGGGAATGTAGATTATATAATTTCACAAGATAAGCATTTGTTGAAGTTAAAAGAGTTCAGAAGAATTAAAATAATTACTCCTGAAGAATTCTTAAAATTATTATAAACCTTAAACCCCAACCATCGCATCAGTCAATCCTTTCCTGTTCTTGATGTCCTGCACGACTTTTGCCTGCAGTTCTGACGGCAGCCTTTCAAAGCTCTGGTCCACAAGCGATGAAACTCCTCTGCCTTCTGTCGCGCTTCTCAATTCAGAGCTCCAGCCGAGCATGTTCATGACAGGCAGCTTTGCCTTTATAAAAACCAAAACCCCTTCCTGAGTCACATCAAGCAGCTGCCCCCTCATAGAATTTACAAGCTTTGTCAGGCTTCCAAGGTACTCATTTGGAGCTTCAATCAGCATAACCTGCATAGGCTCAAGTATTATCGGGCTTGCGGTCAGCATCGCACCTCTTATTCCTTCCCTTATGGCAGGATACACCTGTGCAGGCCCACGATGAATTGCGTCTTCATGCAAAGTCATGTCATTCAAATTAACCTTGACGCCTGTGCATGGCTCCCGTACCAATGGCCCTTTTCTCATAACCTCTTCAAACATGTCAAAAATCATTTCAAGGACTTCGCCAAGGTGAACCTGGCCTCTAGTCTTGTCAAGGAAAATATTGCCGTTGTAAATATTCTTCACCTGCTCTGCTTCTTTTGATTCCATGCCTGCATCAATAAACGCCTGCCTTATCTCAAGGTTCTTCTTTTTTATCCTGCCTTCAGGAATTATGCCTTCCTTAACCAGCCTGTAAATTTCAGGAGCTAACGGCTCGACAATAAAATAAAACTTGTTGTGCTTGTTTGGAGTTTTGCCTTCGACTTCCTGCGAAACTTTTGTGACGCATTCCCTGAAAACAACAATAGGCGGGGATGTCTTAACCTCTACATTCTTCTCTGTGATTATCCTGTTTTCAATAATCTCAAGATGAAGCTCGCCCATGCCTGAAATAAGGTTTTCTCCA
>JACOZN010000001.1 GCA_016181305.1 Candidatus Woesearchaeota archaeon | reverse complement strand
ACGCCAGGCGGCCCGAATATTACCAGCTGCATTTTAGCCCAAGTAGCCCAAGTCCTCTTTTATATCCGCTTCTGCCTTCCATGAAGCCCTCATTTTCTTTATGTATTTAAGCAAGTCCTGCCTAAGATTCTTCCATTCATTGAACATGCTGCTTACAAAATCAGCCTCTTCTCCCTCATTGCGGCTTAAGGAAACCTCTATTGACTGCCTGTTAAAATTCATCAATCTTGTGTACAAATCATACATATGCTTTTTCTCATCGTCGTCAAAATACCTCGTCTCGTGCATCGCATAAAGGTTTGTGTCAGGCTGCAGAACCTCCTCGAGCATTGTTGAGTAGAAGTCAAGCCTTTCGGCAATCCTTCTTATTATTGCGCGAAGCAGGAAACTGGTTTCTTCCAGATCGCTTATCTCAAACTCATTGTCCATGTCTTTGAATTCAGGAAGCTTGTGCCTTTTCCTTAATTCGCCGTATTGCTTTTCGATTTCTTTTGGCATTTTTTTGTTTCAAAATTTGTCTTTCAAAATATAAGCCTCCGAGGGGAATTGCACCCCCGACCTGCAGATGACTTTAAATATACAAGTCTGCCGCAATAGCTACTATGCTACGGAGGCATATTGCCGTATAAAAGGGTTTTTAGAATTAAAAGTTCTTTAAATAACTTATTATTCCTCTGCCCCGTAAGTCCTTGGGAAGAAAGGCTCGGGAACAGGCACGAATGTCTTCAGCTGCAGGTACTGCTTCAGCTTTGACTGTATCCTGTAGGCGTCCCTCCACAGCTCTTTTTCCCTCTTCTCTATCTCAACATGGATTACCCTTTTTTCGTATATCTGCTTCATGTGCTTCAGAAACCAGTGATTGGCCCACCCGCTTTTGTAGTCCAGCACGATTTTCGGCCTGAAAAACAGCTCAATCTCGCCCTTCTGCACCGTCATTTTTTTGCCCTGGTGCACGACCTCGACATTCTGCAGGTAGACAACATGGGCGTCTATGTCAAGAAAATTTTTGATGTAGCTGCTGTACTTGCCCTCAGCAAACTTCTCCGCGCGCCACCAGAACCACAGCTCCTTGCCTCCGCGATGAATGCCGCGCTGGTAGACATTTTCGGAATATAATGTCTCTATGTCGGCATGGTCCGGCTCGCCGTCAACACCCCTCCAGCCTTCCTCAAGCAGAAGCTCATGAAGCATGATGTACAGGTTCCTCAAGGAAAAAACATCATTGTATTTTATCCTGAACTCGGGTATTGAGACTGTGCCATCTGCCATTATTTTCCAACGGGAAATTATGTTTATAAAGCTTTCGATTTTAACCAAGTACTGAATTTTTTGAGAAATATTTTTAAAGTGGTTTCATATTGTTTTTATATGATGATAAAAACCAGTACAAAGAATGCCATTATTGCGTTCTTCATAATTGTCTTCATTGTTTTAGGATGCACTTTAAGGCGAACTCCTGAAGACATGCAACTGCCTGAACTGCCCGGGCAGGAACAGCCGCCAGAGCCAGAACAGCCAACACCGATTGGCTTTGTTGATGTGAATATCAATGCAGGCAGGCATATTGGCGAATTGCCTGCAACGTTCAAGGCAGGGATGTGGGTTGTCGACAGCGAGGAAGGAACAAGATACATTTTTGACAAATTTGCAAGCGAAAATGCCATGGGTGTAATGCAGTTTCAGTTTAATGTTGAAACCAACCCTCTTTTGTATTCTGAAAGCTTGAAAGACTACAAGCTAAGGCTCATGGAGCTTACAAAGCCAGGCACTGAGCTGAGGCATCAGCTGGACAAAGCCAGGGAAGGCAAGGCGCATGTTTCTATGGGGTTGGGAGGCGGAACATGGTTCATGCCAAGGTGGCTTTCTGCGTACAATTACAGGCCGATTGATGATCCTGTATGCAATGGGCAGGCTTCAATAATGCAGGACGGCAAAACTGTTTGCGACGCTTACAGCGTGATTTTTACCGAGCTTTACGGCTACAACATAGGCGGCAACACATACCCGAATGACTGGAACGCGTGGAAAGAGGTCGTGCAGTTCACTGCAAAGTACTATTACGAGGACGAGTTCAATGATAAAGACTTGGGCAATGTAAAAGGATTGGGCATCAGGGACCTGAGCTTTTGGTTCGGGCACGAGCCCGACTGGGGCTTTTTCGGCAGCGAGAATGACTTTTTCCTTATGTATGGGAATACTGCCAAGTCTGTGAAAAATCTGTACCCCGGCATTAAGGTAGGGGGAATAGGCACAGTTGGTATAAGCACGCCGAAAACATGCCCTTATCCTGAAAACCTCAGAAGATTCTGCACAGAGCATGACACAAAAGACAACGAGCCAATGATGAAGAATTTTATAGAATATGCGGGTGCAAAAAAAGTCCAGATTGATTTCCTTAATTACCACCAGTTCGGCGAGCCGCCTATCGCCGGGCATTTTGAGAAGACGAAAAAAGACGTGTCAAAATGGCTTAAGGACAATGGATTTGACGCAGACAATGTTATTTTGTATCCTGCTGACTGGAGCCTTGAAGGTGTAAGCTGCGATCCAAATGCCTATCCGCAGCTTGACAGCCTTGACACTGAGTACCGCTCGGCTTATGTTATATCCGCCTTGTACGCCATGGAAAAGGCAGGCATTCAATGGCACAGCCATGACTTTGATGTTTATGATGCTGCAGGAGCCTCAAAGGTTTCAAAGGAAAGGAAAGGAAGCATTTTTGACGGATGCTGGCCCATCTTTACCAGAATAGACAATACGCAAATCATCAAGCCTGTGTACAATGCATTTAGGGCATTGTCAATGCTGGCTGGCAAAAAGGAGCAGGAAACTCCTTACAGGCTTGAAGCGGAATTGGACGAAAACAGCTTTGTGGCGGCAATAGCGTCGCAAACAAAAGACAAGAAAACAACAAGGGTGCTTTTATCCAATTTTGTCCCCAGCGGCGAGATAGCCGGAGAGTACCGCTCAAAAGCAATCAAGTCATGCCTGTCCTCAAAAGGCTACTCCGATAATGAGTTAAAATCGCTTTTGGATGCTGTTAAAAACAGGCAGACCATTCCGCAAAAGGCAAAAGAAGATGCATCTCAATGCCAAAAGGAGGCAGAAGCCGGCATTTCCTCTCATGCTGAGTCTCCTGTAACTGTCAAGCTTGCAGTTTCCGGACTCTCCACCGGAAGCTACATTATAAAAAGGTATACAATTGACAAGGACAACGCAAACTCCTGCAGGCTCAATAAAAAAACAGAGGCAAGCCCTTCAAGCACCCAATGCGGCATTAATGGAATAGTAGAACAAAAGGTAAAGCTTGCCAAGGATGCAGCAAGGGCAAAAGGGAAAGAAGCTGCAAAGCAGGCATTTTACTATGATAGTGACAATTCCATAGACAAGATAAACAGCATGGAAGGAGTATCGCTTGAAAGCTCTCTAAAAGCAAAGCAAATCATAATAGATGGAGATTATATTGAAGAAATTACAATGCAGCCATATGCTGTCATATTGGTTGAAATTATAAAGGGCTGAAATTTCAGTTAAATTCTTAAAACAAAAACTATTCCATTCTCCCATGCTTATAGGAATAGTCGGAAAGCCATCATGCGGAAAGAGCACTTTCTTCAAGGCGCAGACGCTGGCGAATGTGGAGATTGCAAGCTATCCTTTCACAACTATAAAGCCGAACCACGGAACTGGGTATGTAAGGGTTGAATGTGCTGACAAGGAATTCAATGTAAAATGCAATCCAAGGTTTGGGTACTGCATTGACTCAAAGAGATTTGTGCCTGTGGAATTGCTTGACGTAGCTGGACTGGTTCCGGGCGCGCATGAAGGCAAGGGCATGGGCAACCAGTTTCTTGATGACTTGAACCAGGCAGATGCCTTAATCCACATAATAGACATTGCAGGCTCAACAAATGAGAAAGGGGAGTCCGTGCCTCCTTTAAGCTACAACCCTGCAAATGACATAAAGTTCCTGGAGCACGAGCTTGACATGTGGTACTTAAGGCTCATAGAAAAAGGTTGGGAGAGGTTTGCAAGGACTGTCAACCAGGAAAAGCCCGAGCTTAACAAGGCAGTTGCAAAGCAGCTCAGCTCTTTGAGGGTTAATGAAAAGCTTATGGATAGGATTATTCAAAAACTGGCCCTTGACGCTGACATTATGAAATGGGACAGGAATGCGCTTTTGAGGATTGCTACAGAGCTGAGAAAAGCAACAAAGCCGATGCTTATAGCGTGCAACAAGATTGATGTAAAAGGCGCTGATGCAAATTTTGAAAGATTAAGGCAGGAGTTTTCCGGGCATCTGCTTGTGCCGTGCAGCGCAGAAGCCGAACTGGCTTTGAGAGAGGCTGCAAAGCACGGTTTGATTAGCTATGTGCCGGGCGACAATGATTTCCAGATTTTAAATGAAAACAAGCTTAATGAAAAGCAGAAAAATGCCCTGAATTTCATAAAAACAGAGGTGCTTGAAAAATATGGCTCGACAGGTGTGCAGAAAGTGCTTGATATTGCTGTTTTTGAGCTGCTGAATTACATCGCCATATTCCCGGGCGGAGTCAACAAGCTTGCAGACCAGCACGGCAATGTAATTCCCGACTGCTTCCTGATGCCGCCGAAGACAACTGCATTGGATTTTGCCTTCAAGCTCCATACAGATATAGGGAACCATTTCATAAAGGCGATTGACGTCAAGACAAGAAAGCCCGTGGGAAAGGAATATTTGCTGAAGAACAGGGATGTAATAGAGATTGTGACGGGCAAATAAACCACTACTTTTATAAATCCACTTTCAAAACTTCTTTTGGTGCGCTGGTGGTCTAATGGCTACAACCTTTTAGGAAAAGATCGGTTGCCATAAATGACTGCGGCCTTCCATTAAATCAGAGGGCAGCCGCGTGTCCGGGTTCGAATGTGCAGAACTGCAACGAAATTCCCGGCCGGCGCATAATTAATATTAAAGAAAAAGCTAAAATCATATCAAGGGCTTTTTCAGCTTTATAACCTCGACTATCTTCTGCTTTTTAGGGGTTACTGTTTTTGTTACTGTCCTCTTGGGAGTTATTGTCTTGGTTATTGTCTTTTTCGGGGTTATTGTCTTTTTGATTGTTTTCTTCGGGGTTGTTTTCTTTTTAATTATCTTTCTGGCTATCCTTCTTGCCACTTTACTGCCTTCTATTTTCCTGTTTAACTGCGCGATTCGCCTTCGCTGGCTCCCGAGCTTTTTCTCAAGCTCTGAATCAGCCCTTTTTGTAGTCCTTAATTTTCTGTTTATCAGATTCCTCAGTTTTTTGGCTTCTTCCTGTGACACTCTTAATGCTGACTTGAGCTTTCTGGCCTGAAGCGACTGCTTTCTCAGCCTCGGCAGCATTTTTTTGATTGAATTGCTGTTTTTTGACACAGCCCTTGACACTTGCTGGCTTTTTGACACCAGGCTGCCAACCTTGTCCCTGAATGAGTTGACTTTTGCAACCGCATTTTGGATTGAGCCATTTATGTCTTCGATTTTTGACTGTATGCTTAGGCTTTCTGCCTGCTGCATGCTGATTCCAGAAGAGCACCTTTCAATCGACTGGCGCATGCCCAATGCCTCGCTCTCAATCCCTGAGATTCTTGACTCTATTGAAGAAAGCATGTTCTTGATTGTTTCGAGGCTAAGGCTGATGCTTGTGACATCCGCCCTTACCATCTGAAACGAGTCAATGGTTTTTTTCCTGTGAATCAAAAAGTCTTTTCTAAGCCCCAACTTAACCACTATATAATAGCAAAACATATACATATTTAAATGTTATGTATTTAACCAGGCATTATACAATCTGAATAAGCCAAAATGCTAAGCATAATAATCCCGGCGTACAACGAGGAGAAGTATTTGCCAAAGCTGTTGAACTGCATAAAAAAGCAGTCTTACAGGAATTATGAGATCATAGTAGCGGATGCAAACTCAAAAGACAAGACAAGGCAGATAGCAAAAAAATTCGGCTGCAGGATTGTTAAGGGAGGGCTGCCTGCTGTTGGAAGGAATAACGGGGCGAAAATAGCAAGAGGCGGCATTTTGCTGTTTTTGGACTCTGATGTGCAGTTTGACGAAAATTTTTTGAAAAACGCCGTTAACGAGTTTGAAAAGCGGAAATTGGGCATAGCCGGAGTTTACATCCGCCCGTTGGGCAGCAATTTTGTTGACACGGCTTTCTTTGCAATCTTTAATTTATGGGTGTTTGCAACACAGCTTTTCTATCCGAATGCGTCAGGAAGCGGCATAATGTGCAGGAGACGGCTTCATGAAAAGGTTAACGGCTTTGACGAAACTATAAGGCTGAGCGAGGACATGGACTATGCAAAAAGATGCGGAAAACATGGAAAGTTTGGGATATTAAGGACAGCAAAGAGCTATGTTGCAATGAGAAGGTTCGAGAAGGAAGGCAGGCTTAAAATCGGGTTTAAATTGCTGCTGTCGGTTTTTTACAGGATATTTTTCGGCGAGATAAGAAGCGATGTGTTCAGGTACAATTTAAGGTACAGGAAATGAAAATGGCTATGTCAAATCTTCAGGCTCACAACCTGGGAGATCCCGTCATTGTTCATTGAAACGCCGTAAAGGACGTCAGCTTCCGAAATCACATTGTCATTGTGCGATATCATTATGTACTGGGCTTTCTCGGCGTATCTCCTGATTAATTTTGCAAGCTTCTCGCTGTTATGTTTGTCCAAAGCCGCATCAACCTCGTCGAGAACATAAAACGAGGCGGGCTCGTGCTCCTGTATTGCAAAAATAAAAGCCAATGCAGTCAGCGTCTTCTCGCCGCCTGACAGCCCCCTTATGTCAAGGAACTTGCTTCCGGTTATCTTCACATTGATTCTTACCCCTGCCTCAAACGGGTTTTCCTCATTCTCCAATATTAAAGCGGCTTCTGCGCCTTTTGTGGTAAGCATGCCGAAGAAGTTCTTGAAATTGCCGTTGACAACCTCGAATGTCTTCATTAACAATTCCTTTTTCTTGCCCTCTATCTCCTTCATCATTGCCAGTACATCGTCTTTTTCCATGCCGAGCTTTTCCTTCTTGTCCATAAACTCATTGTACTGCCTCTCCGCCTCGTCATAGACTTCCAGAGCCCTCATGTTGACAGAGCCTATGTCCTCCCTCATCCTCTCGAACTTTGAAATCTCGCTTTTCAGCTGCTCTTCAGTCTTTTCCAAGTCGAGCTTCACTCCCTCATACTGGGAGAAGTCCTGCATTAACGCCGCCAGCGAAGCCGCAATTTCCGCGTTTTTCAGTGAGTTGAAGTTGACTTTTATCTCAACCTGCCTGCTTTCCTCTGCCAGTTTTTCTATTGACGCCTCATTTTTTTGTATCTCCCCGTTTATTTTGGCCTGTTTTCCGAATAACGACTTGAACTTTGTGTAGAATTCCCTTGCAGTGTTTTCCTTGTCCTTCAGCATGGATTCTTTTTGGGCTATCGCTTCATCAAGCCTTTTAAGCTCGCTGTTGAACTCCCCCTCGTCCCTGCCAATCTGCTTAATTATCTTCTCGGTCTTTTCCCTGTCTGGCAGGAATATGTTTATTACCTGGGCGTCGATGTTTTTTATTTCAGAGCTCAGCCTGATTATTTCCTCGCTGAGCTCCTTGAACTTCTGCTCAAATGTGTTAAGCTCTGCAAGCAAAGTAGGGTCGTTAAGCTGGGCAATCTCATTCCTAAGCTTCTGCTTTTCTATTTTAAGTCCGGTCATCTCCCTGTTGCATTCTGAGATTTTGCCGCTTATTTTGCTTATTTCGCCGTCAATCTCCTTTTGCTTGGCCTCCAGCTCCCTCTGCTGCTGCATCGATGTTTCCGCATCGCCGGACTCGAGATGCATTGACGCCTCGGACTTAATTATTTCACCTTCAAAAACCGCTTTTTTCTCCCTTAATTCCGTTATTCTGGCTTCGTTTTCGTTCCTTCTCTTTTCAAGCGCTGAAATCAGGCTTTCAAGCTCGCCTGCTTTTTTCTCGCTTTCCCCAAGGCTTTCGGCAACCTCCCTTTCCTTGAACCCGAATGCCTCTTTTTTCCTTTCCCTGAAGCCGCCGTGCATCGCCCCGGAAACCTCGGCAATGTCCCCGTCCAAAGCCACAAATTTTGCCTTTCCGATGCCTAAGCGAGTTGCAACATGGATGTCATCGACTATTAGGGTGTCAGAGAAAACATAAGAAAATACTTTCCTGAATTTTTGGTCGTAAGAAACAAGGTTGATGGCCAAATCATGCACTCCCTTTGCGCCAACCAGCTTTTTTGCATCATCTCCAGCCTCTCTTGAGCTTATCTTGTTTAAAGGCAGAAATGTTGCTGTGCCAAGCCTGTTCTGCTTGAGGTAGTTTATCAGCTCTGCTGCGAGTCTGTCATTCTCTACAACAATGCTTTTTATTCTTGGGCCTGCCGCAACTTCCAATGCGACAGCGTATTTTGAGCTTACATTCCCGAGCTCTGCAACCGTGCCGTAGATGCCTTCTTTTTTGCCCTTGAGCTCAAGAATTTTCCTAACAGCCAAGTCGCCTCTTGCAACCTCCCTTATGGTTATGTCCTTTGCGCGGAGCTTTGCAATATCCTCGTTGACTGCGTTAAGCTTTCTCCTGGCATCAGAAAGCTGCACAGCCAGCCCTGAATCATCATCAAGGCACTTGTTAAGCTCCAATGTCGCCTCCTTGAAAAGCTGCCTTTTGCCCTTCAAAGAGCTGAGCTGCTGGGCATGCTCCTTCTCAACGTCAATGACTTTTTTTATCCTGTCGCCTATAACGCTTATCTCGTGCCCCATCCTGTCCTTTTCCCTTATCAGCGTGTGCTGGCCTTCCCTCAATGCGGTTATCTCTTTTTGCAGCTCTTCTGCCTTTTTGTCAATCTCCTCAACCTGCTTTTCTATGCCAGCAACGCTGTCAAGCTTATTCTTTTCCTTGAATTTCAGTATTTTGCCGCTTATTATGTGCCTGTCTTTTTCCTTGGAGGTTATCTGGGCTTCATAGTCCTTTTTCTCTCCAGTCAGCTGGGCTATCTTTCTTTCTGTGTCCTGAATGTTGCCCTCCAAGTCGTTCCTTCTCTGCTTTATCTTACTAACCTCGTTTTTTAATGTGTCTATCCTTGAGTTGTGCTTTGTAAGCTCTATCTTTAAGGTCTCGACTTCCTTGTTCAGCTTCAGCTGCTCCACCTCGCCCTTTTCCTCAATTTCTCTTGAAATGCTTTCAATCTGCCTCTTTTTGTCTTCATTTTCAGCCTTGAGCTTGCCTATCTTTTCCCTTAAGGCACTCAATTCATTGTTGCCGGAGTCTATTTTGCCCCGTATCCCGTTTTTTTCGGCATCTTTTTTGTCTATCTGGATTTTTAGGTAAGAAGCCTTGTTTTGCTTTATTTTATCGCTCATTTCCTTGTACTTCAAGGCCTGGTCCCTGTCCTTCCTGAGCTCCTTGAGATATGTGCTTCTCTCAGTAAGGATAAGCTCTGTCTCTCTGAGGTGCTGCTCAACCTTATCGAGCTCGAGCATTGCCTTGTGCTTTTTCTCCTCATAAATGGAGATGCCTGCAATGTCCTCTATAAGCTTTCGCCTGTCTTCAGGGTGCATCTCAACAAACTTCACAATATCGCCCTGCAGGATGATGTTGTAGCCGTCAGGGTCTATTTTTGCCAGAGAAAGAAGATTTGTAATTTGCTGCCTTGTCATCGCCTTGTCATTGATCTTGTATATTGACTGCCCGTTCTGCCTCACTATCCTTGATATTTTGACTTCCCTGTCTTCTGTGGGGAATATCCTGCTTGCATTGTCAAAGTATATGCTTACTTCCCCATGCTTTGCAGGCTTTTTTGACTTGCCGCCGTTATAGATGAGGTTGGCTGACTTTTCCGCCCTTAAGTCCCTTGAGGAGGATTTGCCCAGGACAAAGCACAGGGCATCAAGGACATTGCTCTTGCCTGCCCCGTTTGGGCCAAGAACACAGTTGAAATTGCCCCCGAAAAGAATTTCAGTGTGCTTTGCAAAGGACTTGAAGCCGTGCACCACCATCTTGTTGATTCTTGTCGTCTTCAAAGCCTCTGCTGCAACGGCTATCTGCGGCATTTGGCTTATTTGCTGGTTGTCGTTCGGAGCCTGCTCTTCCATGAGAATAATGCTATAATGGATATATTTAAAGGTTGCTGTGCTGGCTTTTTAAACCAACAAATATTTATACTACCTGATATAAAGAGTATATTAGTTGGGGTGGTAGGCATGGAGCCAGATTACAAGAACATTATTTCTCACATAGATATAGACAGGAGCCTGGGCGCTATAGAGTATTTCAGCTTTAACGGCATCGAGGATGAAAGCATTCTTGAATTCAAGAATGACATCGAGGCAGGCAACGACTCGATTGAGCTGCATCTTGTCAGGTCCAAGTCCTACAAAGAAGCACTGATTTTGAGGCTGAAGAAGAGCAACGGCGCTTACTCCAGCACTTGGAGGGATTTCCTGCATGAAGAGCAGAAAACCTTCGGGGGCAGCAAGATATTCTACATCAATAACGAGTGCAGCAAGCTGCTTGTCCTGTCATTGCCAAATGAGGTCACAAACAAGATGAACATGGTTATAACAAGGCTTAACAAAATCAACGACAAGATAACAAGAATCAATGCAAGAATAAAGAAAGAGAATATTGACTTGTACGCATCAAGGGCAAAAAACAGAGCGGCAATGGACAAAAAGAAGGATGACATTATAAATTTCATAAACCAGAATCTGAGGGTTTAGATTAACTCTCTAAGTCTTCTCACAAACTCCTCAAAGTCCCTTGTTTTGATGTTCAGCCCGCAGGCGTGCTCGTGCCCGCCGCCGTAGCCTTCCAGTCCAACCAGGCATTTGTCAATTATTGGCGGCAGAACAGCTTTTGCGGAGCGAAGGCTGCATTTCATCTCATCGTTTTTCTCCCTTGCAATAAGTATTATTTTATCCGGAAATCTGTAAATTGCCTCGTTGCTCAAATCGCTCGTGAAGCTTGTCCTGTCATCCTTGTAAGTGAACATTACAAGCCTGTCTTCTGTTTTTTCCAAAGTCTTCAGCACATCCTTAATCAACGGCTCGTATAGCTTATTGACCTGCTCGTAATGCTTGTAAATGAACCTGCCCTGAGCAGTCTCCTTGTTAAGGATTTCATAAGGGCCTGCTATCCGCGACAGAACCTTTATGTTTTTCATCACATCATCTGTTTTGCCTTTGAGTATGAAAGAGAATATCCTTATCAAAAGCCCCAGCTTTGTATTGTAAATTACGTCGCCGGGCGTTTTACAGGGATTTTCAGCCAAATCAGGAAATTCATTTTTAAACTCTTTAATAAAAGGCGGTATAAACCAGTCTGCAACACAGCCAATTGTTGCAATCCACAGGTCTTTTTCGGCAGCCTGATAGCACATATAAGAAGTCGGCTGGTTGTCTTCATAGTCCGAAACCCGGGGGTTGAAGTATTTCACATTATACGCCTTGGCAGGGCTGTGATGGTCTATCCATATGACAGGCACTTTAATCCCGTCAAGAAATTCCTGCTCGACAGCTGCCAAGTCCAGGATAAAGACTTTGTCCGGATGGTACTCCTCAACTTTCCTTGCAAATAGTGAGCCGAGCTTCGGGGTTGTCTTCACAATAATGCCTTTTCCCTCGCCCTTGTACCTGTAAAGCTGGAGGAAGGAGCACAATCCGTCCTGGTCGTCGTCGAAGAAAAATAACGGATTTTTGCAGCTGTCCAGGCCCTCCCTTATCTGATGGATTTGATTTTTTGAAAGCGCCATAATTTTGAATATTTGGCTTTATTATTTAAGGATTGTTGTTTTAAAAAGATTTATAAATGAAATAACAAAATTTTAAGCTATGGAATCAAGGCGTTTAGAGGAAAAAATCAGGCAGATAGAGGAAAGGAACAAGAAAGTGGAGATGGACAAGGCATGGGAAACAAGCATGGCAAGAAGGTTTCTGCTTTTGCTGTTTACCTATCTTGTGATAGGATTCTACCTCCAGGCAATTAATATCCCGAGGCCATGGCTGAATTCCATTGTGCCTGCTGTTGCATTCATGCTTTCTACATTGACATTGCCATTCTTTAAGGAGTTATGGTTAAAATACAATAAAAAATAACCCAAAACTTTATATTGGCTGTTTTCTTATCAGATTTAATGCAAATACCGTTCAGGCAGCACAAAGGCTACGACCCATTAGGCGACTGCGGCAAGGGAAAATGCCCAGTATGCGCGAGAAACAATGCTGTTTTCAGGGTCAAATCATCAATACAAAAAGAGGAGTTCACAAGCGATGGTGTAGCTCCTTTTGTTGGAAGATATGGCTATCCTTATGTCAATGTCGGCATTCTTGCCCCTCCCGAGCAAAATGAGGAAGCATGGCTTTATGACGCACCAAAACAATGGGCAGCGGAAAATTATGAAATACCAAGGATTGTTGATTTCCGCTCTTCTTTATTAAATTCAAGGTATAACATCAACATAAAAAAAAGGATAAAGCTTTTGGAGCTGTCGCAGGACATTGCAATGTCGTCTTCTCCTTTGGATGTGGATATCCAATTAAAGGAAAAGCCGAAATTCAGGCTGAACCTTGACTCCCATATGGCACCCACAGGCCCGAATGCAAGGCTAAAAAAGGCAGAAATTACAGAAAACCCCAAAATCCACACAAAGGTTTACAAGGTTTTTGGGGACACTGACTTGAAAGCTAATGAAGCTGTAAATTATCTTTATGAAAACAATTTTGACGAGAACTTTTTGTCGAGAATTTTGAGTGTAGGGACTTTGGGGCTGAAGAAGGACAGGAAGCTTGTGCCGACGAGGTGGAGCATTACAGCTACCGATGATATTATTGGAAAAAATTTAATCAATGAAATAAAAAATTGTAATGAGATGAATTCTTATTGCTCGTTTTTTGGAAATTACCTTGGCAATTATTATTTAATTTTTATGTTCCCTGAAGTCTGGAGCTATGAATTATTTGAAACTTACGTGCCATCAAATTGGAATTCCAGCAAAGCGTTAAGATACAGCACTGACTATGAAAGTTATGGCGGAAGAAAAGATTATGCTGAAACAACTGCAGGAGGATACTATACTGTAAGGCTCGCAATTTTGGAGAAATTAAGGCAGATGAAAAAACAGGCTTCTGTTTTGGCGCTGAGGTTCATAACTGATGAATACACGATGCCTTTGGGTGTTTGGGTTACGCGCGAATGCACAAGAAAAGCAATGAACGGCAAGCCTATTGAGTTTTCATCGAAAGAATTGATGCTGGAATATGGGAGAAAATTAATCAAAAAGAGGTTTAATTACAATGCTGATTATTTGCTGAATGAAAGCAAATTATTGAGAAGCATAAAACAGCAGTCTAAATTGGTTAAATATTTGTAATCTATCGTTGCTCTCTAAAATATATTTTCTACAAGCACTGGACATTCTTGGGTGATGTTTATAAAGTAGTAGTTCTACCATAGTTGATAAAAAATAAGAAAAAATGGCCGAGTCTGGCCAAATAACTAGACTCAAAATCCAGTTGACATTCACCCGAATAATAGATATATGTCAAAGCCACTATATAAACCTTGCTATCAGCACAGCCAGGGTGGTCGAGTCAGGCTTAAGATGCCAGACTTAAGATCTGGTTTACATTCACCCGAATGTAACACGGGTTCGAAATGTATGCCACGGAATTCCCGTCCCTGGCGCTGAAATAACCAGTCGCGGCGCTTATTTAACTTGGCAAAAACAGAAAGATTTAAGAATAAGCAGCTATAACATATACCAATCAAAATGGCTGACACAAACTTAGGCAAACATTCTGTATTGTCCTTGTTAGCCCTAAGTCTATTGCTTCTACTGCTATTGTAAAGCCCGCAAAGAGTTGGCATATTCTTTAAGGGGCTTTGAATTTGAGCTTGTTTAAGTTCTAGGATGTGCTGACAATAAAAAGGATTGATGGAGAAAAATGGAACAACAAATCGTTATTGATACAACACCAAAGATTAACGGCAAGAATACAAGCAACTACATGACAGAACATGAGGTATGTACAATTCAAATAAAGGGGCAAAAACTTGGATTGGACCAAATTGTTATTACGCATGAAGGTAGTGTTGATGGTATAGAGGATTTAAATGTTGAATTGGTAAGGTATGTAAAAGGCACTGTATACCAAAGGAGATTTCACCACCACAGCGTGTATGGGGGAGTAGAAAATATATTGGAAGAATTTGAAAAAATTCACCAGCCAAGGGTTTAATATTTTTATCTAATCTTCCCCTTCATCTCCTCCAATTCCTTCATAAACCTGTTGATAGTTTTAACCACATGCTCCGGCTGGGTTTTCAGAATTTCAGAAACCTTGTCCAAGACATTGCCTTTAAATTCTTCTTTTTTGGTTAATTCCAGCTGCTTCAGGTCAACCTGCTTTTTCTTCTCAACAGCTTTTTTCGCCAGTTTCCATTTATTGAATAATTCTTCAACCCTTGAAGGCAACTGCTCAACTTTGACATTAAGCAGTTTTGCAGACTCTTCTAAAATATGCGATTCCTGCTTTTTCTCCCTTTGCGCTGCTTCTCCAGCAGTAAAATATAATCTAACAATTCCATCTGATATCTTTGTGGCTTTCAAAATCTTGATTTCGCCAGCCTCGGAGGTATTCTTTAAGTGAGTTCCGCCGCAAGCCTCAACATCAATGTTGGGGATATTAACAATCCTAAGCAGTTTGCCTGGGACTGCACCGCCCTGATAGATTCCCATACCATAAGTCTGCTCTGCCTCTGTTCTCGGGACAAAATTGCTTTGCACCTGTATCGCTGCCTTAACCAGCCTGTTTGCCTCTTTTTCAATTTCTTCAATCTCATCATCTGTAATGCTTTGGTAATGCGTCAAGTCAATAGTGGCTTTGTCAATGTCTTTTTTAGCTCCAGCTTGATTTATGTGATTTCCAAGAACTTTCCTTGCGGCTGCATTTATTATGTGAGTTGCAGTGTGGTGCTTTGCAAGCTGGAATCTTCTGTCTTTGTCAATGATGCACTCTGCTTCACTTCCTTCTTTAAACTCCGGTTTTTGGCTTAAAACATGCACTATAATGCTGCCCTGCTTAAAGATGTCAACAACATTCTGCCCATTAATCATGCCCAAATCATGCAACTGCCCGCCGCTTGTCGGATAGAAATATGTTTCATTGAGAATCACTTTGTTATCAATTATTTTAATGACTTTTGCATTGAACTTGGTTTTTGTGTAATCAAAATAATACAAAGCCTTTGTCTCCGGAATCCCTTCAAGATTCAATTTTTCCTCCCTTTTGGTTGCGTGCTCCTGCTCTTGTTTTTCATGCATTTCAGCAACCCTTGCATAGAAATTCTCAGGCACTTCAATTTTTTTGCCGAGCTTAAAGGACTCTTCCCTTACAATTTCTGGGGTTATGCCATAGCTGTCATACAAAAGCAGCAGTTTTTTGTCATTAATCTCGTCTTTAATCAGCTTTGAAATCATTGAATGGGTTTTTTGCTTTGTTGCTTCATACTTGCTTTTTTCAACTTCTAAAATCTTAGTAACTTCGTCAAGATTCTCGCTCAACTCTGGAAACAATGGTTTTAAGTATTCGGCATGCCATTTGCAAACGTCAGGCAAATCTATCTTCCATTGATGTTTGTCTATAAAAGAAAGCGCTCTTCTCAGAATAGCTCTTAGGTTATAGCCGCCTCCGACATTTGAAGGCAACCCCCCGTCGCTTAATGCAACAAGCAAAGCCCTTGAATGCTCTGCAACAGAGTACAAGGCAGCCAATTCAAGAATTTTTTCCCTCAATTCATTGACATCATAGCCGGTTTTTTTGGCAACATCGTGCCATACCTTGTCAATGTCCTCAACTTCATCAACGTTCAAATAAGATGAATATGGGAGAAACTTTTGCATAAGTTTTTCATCAACTTTAACTCTAGTTATCTCGTATAATTTTTTGACAACAGTAGGGAAAGTTGTATCATAGCTTGTTGACTTTCCTTGGGTAAACCATGCATTCCTCTCATGCCCCATACCCATATCCAAAACTTTCAGGTTTAATTCCTTGAATCCGCTGGGAGTCTGCTCATAGAGCATATAAACTTGGTTTCCCAATTCCAAGCCTCTTGAAAAGTACTCCATGCATGGCCCGAAATTTCCCCCACCAGCCCATGCATCCTCATGGAAAGTGATTTCCTCATTTTTTAATCCGAGCCCTTCTTTAAGCCAGTTGTGGATGTCTGTAAAGTATCTTGCCTGATTCCATTCTTTTGGCTTCATGAAGGCGTGCTGCCCAATCATCACAAAGGCGCAGTAATGGGCTCCTGTAATGCCAATATTGTCAATATCGTTAAATCTCAAGCACATCTGCGGCACAACCAATGGGTTTGCAGGAGGCTCAACTTCGCCTGAAACAACATACGGCTGGAAATCATAGATAGAAGCCTGCACAAAGTCAGTGTCATCGCGCCATCTTGCAACAACAGGGTACCTTTTTATGGGAGTGTAGCCCCATTTACTGAACAATCTTGAAAATTCGTTCCATACCCCGACATAGTCGAGTTTTTTTGTCGCAGGAGTGTCGCCGATAAACCTAAAGCCGCCTGAGCATGCCGGATTGCCGCATACCTCACTTCCCGTTGTTGTCCAGAAATACGTGCCGCATTTTGAGCATTTATTCCTGCTGAAGCCCTCTGCCTTAAGCACAGAAGTTGCATAATATTTATCGGGCTCTTTAGATGCTTTCAGCTTGAATTCCTTTTTTATCTCTTTATCACTTGGCATAACCAGCAAAAGATTGGGAGGTTATTAAAAATTTATTGGTTTTGGATATTATAGAATAAAATTATAAATACTAAAGTAAACAATACAAAAATGCACTTCAAGGACAGGCACGAAGCGGGAATCAAGCTGGCAGAAAAGTTAAATGAGTATAGGGATAACAAAGATGTTATAGTTTTAGCCATACCGAGAGGCGGCGTTGAGGTTGGGTATGAGATTGCAAAGATATTGAATGTAAAGTTAGACATAATAGTTACAAAAAAGATAGGATTGCCGGATGATGAGGAATTTGCAATAGGCTCAGTCGGGCCTGACAAAAAGGTAATGCTGAATGAAGAGACTATAAGGATTTATAACGTTTCAGATGTATATTTAAAGGAAAAAACAAGGGAGATGGGCAGGGAAATAGCAAGAAGGTACAGGGCTTACAGGGGAAAATATGAATTACACAACCTAAAAGATAAGATTGTTATATTAACAGACGACGGCATTGCAACAGGCTTCACGACAAAAGCTGCAATAGGCTACATCAGGTCGCAAAATCCAAAAAAATTGATTTTGGCTGTTCCTGTTGCGCCGTCGAATTTAAACAGCGAAATCAGGAAAAATGTTGATGAATTCGTATGCCTGCACTCAACAATCCTGTTCTCTTCAATAAGCCAGTTTTACCTTCATGCCTATTGACTGCCCGGGCTCTGCCATTTCTATTTTGTCCTGCTCTATCTGCATTGAGCTTACTTTCTGCCTGAAATCGCTTGTGTGCCCTTTTATATGAAGCTCGTCTCCAATCTTGATGCTGCCGCCTGTGACTTCAATCACAGCAACCCCTATTTTTGTAAAGTAATGGGTTACCTTTCCAACCTGCATTTCTTCTGCCATATTTACCCCCAAATTAATATTTAGAATTAATGAGTATTTAAGTTTTGCGGTGGGGAATGAGTTAGAATTCAATCAAAAACCTCAGCTACATCACCACTCAATACTATTCACAGCCCTCTGCACAACCTCGCTCAGTGCGGGATGCACATGAACTGCATCGCTGATTGCATCAATTCTCAAGCCGGCTTTCATTGCAACAATCACTTCATGTATTAAAGTTGAGGCATCTGTTCCAATAATATGGCAGCCGAGAATCTTTCTTGCCTTTCTGTCTGCGAAAATCTTTACAAAGCCTTCATTGTCCTGCAATGCAATCCCCATTCCTGAATCTCTGTAGTTATATTTTCCAACTGCATAGTCAATTTTTCTCTCTTTTAAATCCTGCTCTCTCAACCCGACACCTGCAATCTGCGGCGAGGAAAATATTGCATGCGGCATTGCGGTGTAGTCAATCTTTATTTTTTTGTTTAGGATTGCGTTATTATAAACATACTGCGCCTCAAGGTTTGCGCTGTGCTTGAACAGGAATTTTCCTACTATATCGCCCAAAGCCCAGATGTTTTTTGCAGTTGTTTCAAGGTAGTCATTTGTTTTTATAAAACCTTTATCATCAACATCAACATTGGCTTTTTTAACATCAAGCAAATCTGTATTTGGAGTTCTTCCTGCTGCAACAAGCAATGCGTCTGATACAAGCTTTTTCCTTGCTTTTTTATTTTCAGCTTCTAAAATAAATTTATTTCCTTTCTTTGAGACTTTTGCTGCATTAAATTCCGTCAAAACATTGTACTTTTTTTTGAAAATCCCGGTAAATTTTGATGATATCTCCTCATCTTCATTTGGTATTAAATACTTGCCTCTTTGCATTATATTGATTTTTGTTCCAAGTGCGCCAAAAAAATGTGCAAGCTCGGCAGCGATATAGCCGCCGCCGAGAATTGTCATTGTTTTTGGCTGCTTTTTCAGCCTTAAGGCTTCATCGCTTGTGATAAAATCAACGTCGCTTAAGCCTTCTATTTTAGGTATTGCAGGCCTTGTTCCGGCAGCAATAATAACCTTGTTGCCTTTTATTGTTTCTTTTCCAGCTTTTAAAGTTCTTTCGGCAATAAATTTAGCCTCTACTTTAAACAAAGTTGTGTTTTTATCCTGGATAATCGCTTCTTCAATCTCTTTTGCATCCTTGTCGACTATTTTTGAAGCCCTGCCTGTTATTTTCTTGAAATCAATTGAGGAAATCCTGGAGTTTATTCCAAACAGCTTTGATTTTTTTATTGTTTCTGCGACATCAGCGCTGTGAATTATTATCTTTGACGGAATGCATCCGCGATTGAGACATGTGCCTCCCATCGGGCCTTTCTCTACAACAGCAACCTTCATGCCCATTTCTGCTGCTGCGGAACTGACATTCAGGCCGGAGCCTGCTCCTATTACAATTAAGTCAAATAATTGCATTTTTAATAAAAATGAGAAAGGTTGTTTTTAAATATTATGTTTAATCGCCTTTTGCCAATAAACCCGTCTTCCTTGATCTTTGGAATGCTGCCTGCAGGAAAAAAGCCATGATTACGAACAAGATTAATTCAGCAATGAGGGCATACCACAATCCTGTATAGTTGATAGCTTGATTGTATATTGCAGCCCTTAGCGCCTCAAACACATGAGTTGGAGGCAAAACAACAGCTATTCTTGCAGCCCATTCCGGAAGAACAGACAGGGGATAAAATATGCACACAAAAGGCTGAAGCAGGAATGTAACGCTCCACGCCAAAACCTGTATTCTCTGCCCGTATCTAAATATGAATGCTGCTACAAAAAGTCCTATGGCCCATCCAAACAATGTGAGCAGAAATACAGCAAATGCTATGACTAAAGGTGATATTGTTAATATGTTAAACGAATAAAACACAATTGCAACAATCCACATCAATACAAATGTTGCCAGTGCCCTGAAAAGCCCGATTATGATGATTGATGCCAGATGCTCGCTTAATCTTACTGGCGACGAAAAAAGGTGGTAAAGGTTTCTTGACCAGAAATCCTCCAATATAAATACTGCTATATCCTGGGACGCTCTCCAGACAAAAACCCACAATATAGCTCCTCCAAGAAGTATGCTAAGCACATTTACATCAGACAATTCCTGTATATAGAATGCTGTAAAGCCCCAGATAAACAGGTCTATGATAGGCCAATATACAATATCAAACAGCCTGTCAACTCTGTTGATTGTTATATAATAATACTTCAGCAATAGCGCATTGATTCTGTGGAGGTTCATTTTTGTCGGGCTATCTTTATGAATACGTCGTCCAAAGTGGGTCCTTTGACATGAAGATTGCTCAGCATGAATCCTTTATGAAAAATCTTGCTTATTACTTTGTACATCTTGTCATGCTCTGTGGTAACCTCAAATACAATGCTGTTATCTTTTGCAAAAATAATTTCAACACCCTCTGTCTTAAGAAATTCCATAAGCGGCTTGATATCTTTTTTGACTGCAATTTCAACAGTATGCTTTTTTATTAGTTTCTTAAGGTTGGAGCTTGTATCAATGCTTATGATCTTTCCGTTGGACATGAAGGCTATCCTGTCGCAAAGCTGTTCAACCTCGTACATATAATGGGAAGTAAAAAGTATTGCAGCATCATTCTCTTTCTGGTAATTTTTAATGAGGCTTCGCGTCTTGTCTGCTATATCAGGATCCAAGCCCACAGTGCATTCGTCCAAAAAAAGTACCTTTGGATTGTTTATCAGCCCTTTGCACAAAACAGCCCTTGTATTCTCGCCGGAGCTCAGCCTGATTACTTTCCTGTCAGCGACATTGCCAAGCTCGAACATTTCCAATAGCTCATTTATTCTTTTTTCAGTGTTTTTAACGCCGTAAATTTTTGCATAAACCCTGAGATTCTGCCTTACTGTAAGAACGTCTGAAAGCCATGAATAGGCAGTTGCCACATTTGAATTGTTCTTAACAAATTCCCAGTTTTTTTCAGGCTCAAATCCAAGTATTTTCACTGTTCCGGAATCTTTTTCAAGCAATCCCGTGAGTATGTTTATTGTTGTGGATTTTCCTGCCCCGTTTGGACCCAGCAACCCAAACATCTCGCCTTTTTTGACTTTGAATGAAATGCCGTCTACTGCGACAATCTCTTTTCCTTTCTCCCTGAAGGTTTTTACCAAGTCATAAACTTCTATGCAGTCCATGATTATGATAGAATTAAGTGAGGATTTAAATCTTTAGCGATAAATTAGTGCCTTATAATTCTGCTTTCTACAGCCGCTTTTCTCACAGCCTCAGCAACTCTGGGAACAACCTGCCTGTCAAGCGTGTAAGGAAGAACATTGTCTTTTGTAGGCTTTACGCAGCCTGCTATTGCATGGGCTGCGGCAACTTTCATCTCGTTGTTTATCTTTGTGGCTTTTGCATCAAGAGTGCCCCTGAATAAGCCCGGAAACGCCAAGGAATTGTTGATTTGGTTGGGAAAGTCGCTCCTGCCTGTGCCTGCAACCGCTGCAACCTTCTTTGCCTCGTCATAGGAAATCTCAGGAGTCGGGTTTGCCATTGCAAACACAATTGCATTTGCATTCATCACTTTTAAATCGTTTGCTGTAAGCAAATTCGCTCTTGAAAGCCCTATGAAAGCATCTGCGCCTTCCAGGGCATCTTTCAAAGTTCCTTTTCTCTTTGACTTGTTGGTTACCTTTGCCATCTGTTTCTTGAATTCATTTAAATCTGGCCTTCCGTCATAGATGATGCCCTTGCTGTCGCAAAGCACAAGCTCTTTTACGGATGTGCATATATTTTTGTCAATTCCAAGGCATGTAAGAAGTTTTGCAGTTGCCATTCCAGCCGCACCTGCTCCATTAATCACAACCTTCAGGTCTTCTATTTCTTTTCTGACAGCCCTTGAGGCATTTATCAAGGCTGCCAGAACAACAATTGCAGAGCCATGCTGGTCGTCATGCATAAGAGGGATGCCTATGTTGAGCAGTTGCTCTTCTATGGTAAAACACCTTGGTGCCGATATATCTTCAAGATTAATGCCGCCAAAAGCAGGCGCTATGTTCTTCACTATGCTTATTATTTCGTTCTCATCCTGTGACTTGATGCAGATTGGGAAAGCGTCTATATCAGCCAATTCCTTGAATATTATGCATTTTCCTTCCATCACAGGCAACGAAGCCTCTGCGCCAATATTGCCCAGACCAAGAACTGCTGAGCCGTCTGTCACAACAGCAACAGAATTAGCCTTCATTGTGTAATCATAAATGCTTTTTGGGTTTGAGGCTATTTCCCTGCAAACCTCTGCAACTCCGGGAGTGTAGACTAAGCTTAAATCCTCTTTTGTTGCAACTTTTACTTTTGATTTGGTTGCTAATTTGCCTTTGTTTTCACGATGAAGTTTTAAAGCCTCTTCTTTTAGGTTCATAACAGGAAAGGTGACTGAAAGGGGTTTTTAAAGGTTGTTATAAAGTTTTTTATAAAATATTGTAATTATTATATCAAATAATAATCAAACAGAATAGTTAGCTTAAATATTGATATACCCATGAATCTTTATTAAGTAATGACTCTTTATCTATGATAGTTATTACAGCATTAGCCTGATTTTTACCATATACATTACTCCCCCAATAAGCAGTACCTTTAGTACTTTTTAATTCTAATTTAGGTATCTTTTTTTGGACTATTCCTTTTTTATTTTGATCTTTTATATTTTTATATAACAGATATAAAGTATCATTATTATGTCCATAGGCTATAATAGCCCATTCATTTTCTTTCCAATCTGAAACATTAATAGAAAGTTCATATTGTGTTTTATCATATTCTATGAATGTAAATTTTAAGATTTTTTCAAGAGTAACATATACCACTGCTCTTTCTCCAAACTCTAATAAAGCATCAAAAAAATAATAGTCTTCATTAGTTTTATTCCAAAAAGGATAAACTAAAAAATAATCACCAAAATTTTTTGGGTCTGGACTTATTAAAGTTACATTTTTAATATCACACTGGTCAAATAAATAAGCTTTTAATTGGAATCCACATTTTTCGTAATAATAAAATGTTAAATTATTAGTGCATAATTTAATAGAATTGTTTTTTAATTTTAATTCTTCATATTTTTTGAGTACTTCATAAGGATTACATTCATTATATGTAACTGATTGTTGGCAATTTATTCCGATACATTGTGGACTTTTTTCCAATGTTACATTTAAATTTGGAGCAATCACAGTATTAATAGAAATTGAACTACCAACAAAAATACTGATTATTGCTAACCAAAACATAATTTTATTAGTAATACTCCATTTATCATATATATTTGATTTGTACCATTTAATTGATTTCATTATTAAGAAATTATTCATATCTATATTTAATTCTTTCTTGTATTAATACTTTTTAGAATTATAATAAAAATTAATAGAAACACTACTTCAAATTCCCCCTCAATCTTTCCGCTTCCAGAATCTTCTTGACAGCGTTGATGTAAAGCGAAGCCCTCATGTCACATTTAAAGTCAGTACAAACTTTTGACAATTCCTTCACAGCATCTGTCATGTATGTTTTGAGCCTTTCCAATACTACCTTTTCGCTCCAATAGTAATTCTGGGAGTTCTGAACCCATTCAAAGTAAGAAACAACGACTCCTCCGGCATTTGCAAGTATGTCAGGAACAATAAAAATGTGCTTGTCAAGAAGTATTTCATCTGCTTCCGGAGTTATCGGGCGGTTAGCCATCTCAAGGATAAGCTTTGCTTTTATTTTGCCTGCATTCTTTTTTGTTATTTGGTCCTCAAGAGCAGCAGGCACAAGCACGTCTGTTTTCAGCTCAAGCAGTTCCTCGTTTGAAATTTCCTTTGCGCCTTTGAATTTAGCCAGCCTGCCTGTCTTTTCCTTATGGGCTATGACTTCTTTTATATTAAGCCCTTTTGGATTGTAAATGCCGCTTTTTGAGTCACTTACAGCAATAACCTTGTAGCCCCATTCATTCAAAATCCTTGCAATATTCATGCCCACATTTCCAAATCCCTGCACTGCAACGCTTGTATTTTTTGGCTTCATGCCAAGAGTTTCGGCAAATTCCTGCAGGACGTAAGCTCCCCCCATAGAAGTTGAGAAGTCTCTTGCCTTTGAGCCCAATAATGCAATAGGCTTGCCTGTTATTGCAGAAGGAGTATGCCTTCCTTCGAGCTTTTCATACTCGTCAAGCATCCATGCCATTATCTTTGCATCTGTGTTGACATCAGGCGCCGGAATGTCTATACTGGGCCCTATGAAGTTGTATGTCTCCCTTATGTACCCCCTGCTGATTCTTTCAAGCTCTGCTTCAGAAAACTTGCCGGGGTTTATAGTAATGCCTCCTTTTGCGCCTCCATAAGGCAGGTTCACAACAGCGCATTTTAACGTCATCAAGAAAGCCAGTGTCTTGATTTCCTCAAGGTTAACCTCCGGATGAAACCTTATGCCGCCTTTTGTCGGGCCTCTGGCATCATTAAACTGAACCCTGTAGCCTGTGAAATACCTTATGTCTCCTGAGTCAAGCCTTACAGGATAGCTGAACGTGAATATTCTTTTTGGTATCGTAAGAATGTCAAGCTCTGCCTGCCCAAGCTTAAGAATCTTCGCTACTTTATCAACCTGGTTGTAGCAGTTGATGCAAACATTGTCTTTTTCCATAGAAATCGGAGAAAAGTTTAGGTTTATAAACCAAGCGCTTTTTTCAGGGCTTCCTTGTCATAGCCTACAATGATTGTGCCGTTGACATCAGTGACAGGAACTCCAAACTGCCCTGATTTTTCAAACATCTCGTTTCGGGCTTTTTCGTCATTGCCGACATTGACATCTTCGTATTTGATGCTGTTGGCTTTCAAAAACTCCTTTGTCTTGACACACCAGGGGCACGTGCTTGTAGAGTAAATTTTGACTTTATTTGCTTTTGGCATATTCGCTATCACCTCAGTTATGGATTTTGTTGTTTTTACCTATTTAATAAATCTTTCTTTTTTATCAGACATTCAAGCTATCTTAACAAACTATCTTTTAAGGGTTAAATAAGAGATTTAAGTGGTTTGATGGTTTTTATGCAAAATTCCAAGTCACAAATATGATTAATGCATAAAATAAAGCCCCAATCATGAAGTACAACGGCTTTTCAGCCTTGTCGCTCGGCAGAGATTCCCTTATAACTGTATAAAGCAACGTGCCTGTAATGAAGGAAAGCAGCTTGCTAAACGCTGTAATTGCAAAATCAAAGTAAACCAGCCCTAAAACAGCTCCAAATAAAGGAGCCAGCGAATAGAAAATCCTGAACGCGCTGGTTTTGAAGATAAACTCCTGCGGAAGTATCTTTATGATTATGTAAAGAAGGAATGGAACGAAAAAAAGCATGGTTCTTGTCAATCCCTTTGACGAAAAATTAACCAAAACCATGCCTATAACAAAGTTGTAGATGAAAAAGTAAGCCACATGAAGCGCTTTGTGGTAGTAAGCTGTTTTCGGCTTTTTTATTCCTTTTTGTATGTACTGCTCAATGAGATTCAGTGAAATAAAACCAAAAAGCGCGTAAAGAAAAATCTCTTTTCCGTCAATCAGTGCGTATAATGATATCTCCGGGAACAAGTTTAGTATGATATATGATATTGCAACTCCGGCTGAGAATGAAATAAGCTTTTTGTTTGCCCTTATTTTATTTGAATAAACATTTTCTGTAATGTAATCGGCAAAGCTTAAAATCCCTGCCAACATCAATGACAATAAGTGAAAAGCCATAGCATCCTCTTTAATCAGAGAAAATCCGCAAGGGGTGTATTTAAACTTTATGAAAAATAGATTTAAATTTTGACTGCGTGTTTTGTTATTTCAACATTGCAGCTTTTATATTTCCTGCACCATGCTTCGCATTTTAAGGCAGTTTTTTTGTCTTTGTAAGCAAAACTGCATTCTTCGCAGATGTAATATGTTTTATTGTTTTCGGTTAGTTTTTCAACCATTATTCATAGAAATGATTTAATGGTTTAAATATTTTTATATTTACAATTAAATTTCAAATAATCATAAAAATCCGCTTTTCGCCCATTTTAAAACGAAAACATTAAATACCAATAATGAGATTCAAACTAAATTTAGATAATTGAATGTGGGTGTAAAAATGGCAAAAAGGGTAGTGGCAGACTGCAGAAGGTTTCCGAGCAAAAAGAAATGCACTTTGACGATTGCTGGGACAGAGAAAGAAGTTTTGAAGGTTGCTGTCTGGCATGCCGTGCATGACCACGGGCATAAGAATAGCCCTGCATTGAGAAGGCAGATTAAGGCAATGCTTAGGAAAGCGAGATAATCAACAATTTTAAAAATGAATGAATTTTACTTCTCTTAATGAAAGAACTCTTATTCGGCACGGCAGGCATTCCATTAAGCTCGAATCCAAGGACGACTATTGATGGGATAAGTCATGTCAGAAACCTCGGCTTGGGGGCAATGGAGCTTGAGTTTGTAAGAAGCGTCAATATAACTAAAGACAGGGCGCCTGAAGTAAAAAAGGCTGCTGAAGAAAGCAATGTGGTTTTGACGTGCCACGCGCCTTATTTCATCAATCTTAACTCTTTGGAGAAAGCAAAGATTAAGGCAAGCATTCAAAGGATTCTAGACTCAGCAAGGATTGCAAATTTGTGCGGCGGCTATTCTGTTTGCTTCCATTCGGGTTTTTACATGGGCATGGATTCAAAAAAGGTTTATGGCACAATAAAAGACAATTTGAAGGAAATTATTTCAACTTTAAAGAATGAAAACAACAGCATATGGGTTCGCCCTGAGACAACAGGCAAGGAAACCCAGTTCGGCAATGTTGATGAAATCCTGCAGTTAAGCCAGGAGCTTGACAATGTCATGCCATGTGTGGATTTCGCGCATTTCCATGCAAGGACAAATGGGAAGTACAATAGTTATGGGGAATTCAGCGAAATTTTGGAAAAAATAGAAAAAAAACTGGGGAAAAAAGGCTTGGAAAACATGCATATGCACGTAACTGGGATTGCATACGGAGAAAAAGGAGAGAAAAACCATTTAACTCTTGAGGAATCTGACTTAAAATACAAAGAATTACTGAAAGCGCTGAAAGATTTCAAAGTCAAGGGCGTTGCAATCTCAGAAAGCCCGAATATAGAAGGGGATGCTATGCTGTGCCAGAAAGTGTTTAGTAAATTGTGAATGACATTTTTAACAATAATTTATTAAATAAAGATTATTTTTAAATAAATTATGGAAATTGAAGATAGATTAATAGGAACAAAAAATGCAGGCATAATAATTTCTCCAGTCGATCCTGTAAGATGGCCAAGTAGTGGTGTAGTAGCTGTAAATTCGAGCACTGGTGGAGTAGTTGGAAGTGGAAGATTGACACTAGGGGCAAGCGGTGATGCTGGTTATAATGTTATTTTTTCAACTATAAAATCTTTCTATCAAGTATACTCAGGATTTAAAGAAGCAGGACTTATAAGTCCTAAATCAATAGTTTGCTGCGATGATGAAAAGATTGGTTGGTATAATTTTAGGCTAGAGGATTTGTTAGATAATGATTTGATAAGATTAAGCCAAAAGGACGATTTATGGATTAGATTAATTCAAAAGGACACTAGACATTTTCCAACAATGATTCAAGATGTTGATCCAACAAAACTTGTTTGGTGGTGGTATGAAAGTATACGCCCACCATTTAAGGCAAAAACATTTGCTGTTAATCTCAGCGAATATGATGGAAGAGTATTAGAAATTGCATATAGGTTTACTAATCATAAAATTACAGACGAAGTTAAGGCAACTATATGTTCAATGCTTAATGAAGAGAAACAAAAAATTTAACTATTTTCACCCAAACGTAAACGTATAAATCCTGAATCCCTTGCCGGCAACCTGCAGCTCAATTACATGCTCCCCGTAGCTGCCAGCAGAGACGATGTTGTAAAGCCTGAATTCATCCGTTTTTACGATGCTTTTTCCGCCTTCAATTTCAGCATCGCTTCCCTTGTTTTCTTCGTTTAAAAAATTAGTGTCAAAGAAAACAAAGGCGTCAGAGCCGTTTTCAGAGCCCGCCACAATATTGACGGATTTGGCTTCAAAAGCAAGGAGAATGCTTCCCTCGTCGCTTAAAAGCTCCATGTTGTCAGCATTGTACTTCCATTTCCCGTCAAGATAGACATAATTCTTATGCGATATTGGAGGATACTTGAAATCGGCAACATATCCCGGTTTCAATCCTTCATAGCCGAGATTGCCCCTGTCAAACTGATACCCAAAATATATCTCAGGGGTCTTTACGCCCGAGAAATTCACATCGATGGCTTCTTTTGGCTTGCTTGGCTCTGCCTTGATGCCATCTTTTTTATTCAATCTTTCCATCCTCTCCTTTAAAAGCTGCTGTATCATCATTTCGGTTTCCTCATAAGCCCCTTCCCCTATGTGGTCGTACCTTACATAGCCGTCAATGTCAATCAAAAACTTGTGCGGCCAGTACCTGTTCTGGTAAAGGTTCCATGTGACATAATTGTTGTCTTGGGCAACAGCATATTTTAATTTGTAATCATTCACTGCTTTCACAACATTTTCATATTTTTTCTCAAACTCAAATTCAGGGGTGTGGACTCCAACAATTACAAGCCCCTTGTCCCTGTACTTTTTATCCCAGTCCTTCAGGTAAGGCAAAGTCCTGATGCAGTTGATGCACGTGTAAGTCCAGAAGTCAACCAAAACTACTTTTCCTCTTAACTGCTCAATCTTTAAAGGCTCTGAGTTAATCCACTTTTCAATGCCTGCAAAATCAGGCGCTCTGGGGTATGTTGAATTTTTTCCGGTTGCTGGTTTTTTAATCTCATTTATGTTCGGCTTTTGCGATTCTATGTAAAGAATGGCTGCTGCTACAAAAATCACAACTACAATGGTTAAAAATGGCTTTTTGATGAAATTTGGCGTTTTCATGATAAAAGCGAATATGCAAAAAACCAGTTTGCAACAACATTAAGCTTGTTTGTGAAAACCAGTATGCCCAATACCAACAATAAAATCCCGACAATAATGTTGAAGTATTTAAGCACAGTTGCAGACTTATTGATTAAGCTTACTGCCTGCGTTGTGAATAAGCCTACAAGCAAAAATGGGATGCCTAAGCCAAGGGCATAGGACATCAATAAAACAAACCCCAGGCCGGGCTTTGCTATAACCAATGCAAAAACGCTGCCAAGAATCGCGCTGACGCACGGAGTCCATCCGACTGCAAAAGCCGATCCAAATACAAATGAAGTAACGTAAGTTACGCTGAATTTTTTCTTTACAGAAAGCTTATGCTCCCTTTCAAGGAAGCTTATTTTTATCAATCCAAGAATATACAGGGCAAACAGGATTATAATAATCCCCCCAATCCTCGAAAGCCATGTCTGTACTGAGTAAGAAACATTTTCCAGTATAGTATTCAACAAGACGCCCAATAATGCAAAAACAACCGAAAATCCAAGCACAAAAGCAACGCTGTTAAGGAACACTTTCAATCTCGCATTTTGCTGCCCTGCTGATGTGCCTGACAAATAAGCCAGAAAGCCCGGAATCAACGGCAGAACGCAGGGGCTTGCAAACGAGACAATGCCTGCGATAAAAGCGACAATTATTGTTGGCTCAACCATTTTAATTCGGGTTTTTATTTAATCTAAATTTTTATTAGCTCCTCCAGATATCTCTGCTTGTCCCATGAATCAGGAGCCTTCAATATTCTTTGCCCGTCTTTTAATATTACCTTTGTGTGCTGGTAGCTAACCCCAAATTGCTGAGCCAGTGCCTTTTCATCAGCATCATCATCGCCATCACGGTAATTAACCCTGAATCCAATCAAATCAGGGTCGTTTAACTCATTGAAAGCCGCAAATGTCTCTGGCTGCTCTGCCCTGCATGTGGGGCACCAGCTTGCATAAAAGTATAATAAGATTTTCTTTTTCTCTTTTAATGCCTTGTCATAATCAGCTTTGTTGAAGTCAAGGTATTTTGATGTAGTTCCTGCAAGCACTTTTCCTGTATAGCCGGACTTATCCATCATTGCTTCCTCTTTTTCCGTTACTTTTCCTTCCTTGCCCATTGTTTCAACTTCTTCCTCCATTATCAAATCTTTTTCCATGGATGTGTCTTTGTTTTCCATCATGCTTATTTCAGAAGTTTGTGCGCATCCAAATACAACAATGCTAAAAATTGCCAATAGCCCAATTAAATATATTATTTTCATTTTTCCACATTATTCCCAGCTTATTTTCAGCAATACCAAAAACGCCGCTGTCTGCAGCAAAGTCAAAATAAAGACATGAACTTCAACTTCGGGCGAGTAATAGTCCATCATTGTAAGGTAATAATATAAAGACACCAAGCTTTGAGCCAAAAACAGCACTGCAAAAATAAGCAAGCCGATTGTGAATTTCGATTTTATGTTTCTGAGGTTTTTTATGTATATGTGAAGCAAGCCACCCAAAGCCAAAGCTGAAACTGCAGTGAGGATAGTTGTAAGATTCATTAGCATTGCCATAAAGATTCAAAAACAGAAGTTATTTATTTACTTTTTCCCAAATTGAGCCCAAATTTCATCAAAAAGCTTTATGTTTGCCTGCATGAACTCCGACAAGAAATAGACAGCGCCGTAATTTCCTTTGTTAATTGCGGTTATAATATTGTTTTTTTCAAGAACTTCAATGTGGTGCCTTATGGTTTTGTAGTCAAGCTTCAAAATTTCTGCTATTTTGTTGGCATTAGAAGGCTTTTTTCTCAGAAAATCAATAATTCTGGCTCGGGTTTCGCCTCCTTTTGTGCCTGCTACTAAATACCACAGCAAGTTTTTCATTGAGAAATGATATTTTAGAGGGTTTTTATAGTTTGTGCAAGTTAAGCACTCGCCTTCACCCTAGAACTCTCAATCCTCTTGTACAAATAAAATATTACACCTAAATAAGCAACATAAGCAATAACTTCAAGCAGGCTTGGGTTTCCGTTGTAGCCAAACAATCCCTTCAGGAAGCTTCCAACAATTCCTTTCTCGTTCAAGATGAAATTAATGTCAAACAATGGAGCAATTATGCCGCTTACAATTCCAGCTTCTTCAAACTCGTGAATGCCATGTGCAACCAATCCCGCTGCAAACAATATTAATAAAATGCTGCTGACGCCGAATACTTTCTTTAGGTTGATATTTTTAATGCCGACAAAAAATAAGTAGCCAATGGCTATTGCCGCAACAATTCCAAGCGTGCCTCCAATTAAATTGATTCCGCTTGCATAATTTATGGCATTGAGGAAAATAACAGTCTCAACTCCTTCCCTTATTATTGCGATGAAGATAAGCATGAAAATTCCAAGGTGGGAAAACAATGGCTCAGAACTCATCAAGTGCCTTTCAACCCTGCCCTCTATCTCTTTTGCAATGTGCCTCTGCCTCATCATCCACAAAATCATGGTTGTAAGCAAAAATGAGCCTATAATCATGGTTGTGCCTTCAAAAATCTGCTCTGCCCTGCCCTCAAAGCCGCCTGCAAAGAACATGAAGATAAAGGCAGACAAAATGCTTGCAAGAATCCCAAAAACAATGCCGTAGTAAACAGTTTTCCTGTAACTTTGGTTATTGGTCCTGTTTAAGTAAGCAAGAACTATTCCAACAACAAGGCTTGCCTCCAGTGTTTCCCTTGATGTGATTAAAAATGATTCAAGCATTTTATTTCTTATTTATACTGGTTATTTTGGTATATTGGTTTGTAATGATTGGGTTCTGCTACATGATGGCCACCAACGGCACCCAATGTGCTTCCTGCTATCACTGCCCCTAAACCGCCTCCTGCTACTGCAATTAAACCACCACCAATCACAGCACCAGCCACTGTCCCCAAATCACCACCATCAATTCCCATAAAACCACCTAAACTTAACAATTGTTAATTATGCTTGTATTTAAAGCTTTCTAGAGGCTTTCCTGTATACGTTTAGAATAGTGCGAAATTCGTATAGACTAGAATAATACTATAAAGTCCCTTTCAAAGTCTCCTTTATTATGGCAGGGCATATCCTTGTAATGCCATCAAGCCCTTTCAGCTTGTTAGAAAGCGCCCTTAATTCTTCTCCGTTCCTTGTCCACACCTCAAGCATGAACATATGGTCGCCAGTAGAAGAGGCGGCAAACTTAACCTCATCAAGCTCTGTGAGCTTCTTTGCCACATCAAGGTATTTTTCAGGCACGACATCAATGCCTATCAAAGCAACATTCTCAAACCCAATCTTGTTTGTGTCAACAACAAGGGAATATTTCTTGATTATGCTTTCATTCTCAAGGTTAGAAACCCTCTTCCTTATCGTTGACTCGGAAACCTTCAGCTTCCTGCCCATCTCCATGAACGGAGTTCTCGAGTTTTTTGACAAAATCCCTATTATTCCTAAATCCAGCTTGTCCACAAAACCACCCCTTGATTTTTATTAAGCATCATGCCTGAATAAAATATATTTCTTATCAATATTGATGTATTCTGATTTTGTCTTTGAATCGAGCCTGTCCAGCAAAGTACTTAAGGCAATGAATGAAATTGCAATACCGCCTGCAAATAATAATCTTTCGTAAATAACAACAGGTATTAATGCAGTCCAAGCCTGAGGCGTCATTGGCACAATATAATTCCACATTGCGCCTCCGACTGCATGGGCTGTGAAAGTAGCTCCTAAACTTCTTAAAAACAGCTTGTCACCATATTTCTTCGGGAGCAGCTTGATTACAATGGGTATTGTCCAAAACAAGGCAAAAAACCAAACCTGCCTGCCGACAGGATGCGCTATGAATAGCAGGATAGCTGCCACTGGAACAAAGAAGCTCAGCTTGTTCTTCTTGGTGCCAAAGTACCATGCCGCAAAAAGCATTGGAAGCAATCTTAAAATATTAATCATTAAAGGATAACTCCAAACAAGAGTTTTTCCAGCAACAAGGTAACTAGATACCTCAGCGATTAGCACAGCCAAAACTCCTACAACCGGGCCAAGAAAAGCGCCTGCAACAGGCCCGAAAAACTGGAACAGGGTGAAGAACTGGTTTTCAGCTCCGACAAGCCTTGAGAAGTTTATTTTGTCTCCTATGAAAACAAGAACGCTGAAAATCACAAGGAACAAAATGCCTTTTCTTGTCAATAATTTGTTCAGCTTCATTGTGCAACCTTTTGCTTGGTAAACGGCTGATTTAAATAGTTTTCGCTAAAAATTTTCCGCCAGATAAACAGAATAAGTTTTTCCTTTTGCTTCCCTCTTGACAAGGCGCTTTTTCTCAAAATCTGTCAAAATCTGGCTGACTTTTGCCTTTGACAGGTCTGTCCTGTACTTCAATGTTGATTGAGTGATGCCATCCTGCTCCTTGATGGCTTTCAGCACTTTTCTTTCATTGTCGTCCATCGCCTTCAATACAAGCTCGAACTTGTCCTGCTCAATCTTGGTGTTTTTTTCTTCCTCCAATCTTTTCAAAATGGCTTCCTCGCTTGTGCTGAAAAACAAAAGGTATATTCCCAAAGCCGCGATGAAAGAAATCAATCCCACTGCAACATGGCTCAGGCCCATCAATGACTCAACCCTATGGCACTCGCTTGTAGGGTAGCACTGCAATGCAGTTGTCTGCCTGCCCAAAACACCCATAAACCCATACGCAAGAACCCCTGCCAAAATGCTGAATGACAAGATTACAAAACCAAGCTTCTTGTTCTCCATTAAAATGGATTATATATTGCGAAGTATATAAAGTTTTTGTATAACCAAACAAAAACAACAACCTTTTTATACAATAATTAAATTCGTTATATTGGGTGTTAAAATTCAAAACAAAACACAAAATACTTGTAACAAGCGCATTGCCGTATGCGAACGGTCCTATACATCTTGGTCATCTGGTTGAATACATACAAACAGACATATTTGTAAGATTTCTAAGGCTGATTGGAGAAGATGTCATTTACGCCTGCGCAGATGATTCCCACGGCGCTCCTATAGAAATCAAGGCAACAGAGCTTGGAATAAAGCCTGAAGAGTTAATTGAAAAATTCTACAATGAGCATGTCCAGGATTTTAAGGATTTCTTGATAAGCTTTGACAACTACTACACGACAGACAGCCCTGAAAACAAGCATTACAGCGACTTGATATTCAATAAATTAAAGGAAAAAAATTTAATCTACACAAAGGACATTGAAGTTACATACTGCAATTTCTGCAAAAGAACATTGCCCGACAGGTATGTGAAGGGAAAATGCCCGAAATGCAATGCCCCTGACCAGTATGGAGATGTCTGCGAAAACTGCAATGCTGCTTACAAGACAATTGACTTGATTGAGCCTTACTGCGTGATATGCAAGAACAAGCCTGTAAGGAAAAGCTCAACACATTATTTCTTCAGGCTTAGCAAATTTTCAGGCAAGCTGGAAAAATGGCTGAACAAAAACAAGAACCTGCAGCCTGAAATCAGGCATTTTGTCCTGAACTGGATAAAAAATGGACTGGACGACTGGAACATAAGCAGAGACGGCCCATATTTTGGCTTCAAAATTCCAGGCGAGGAAGATAAGTATTACTATGTATGGCTTGACGCGCCAATTGGCTACATTGCGAGCACCGACAATTACTGCAAAAAGCATGGCTTGAAGACAGAGGATTACTGGAACAGCAAAAATTCAAGGATTTACCATTTCATCGGCAAGGACATCACTTACTTCCATTTTCTTTTTTGGCCTGCAATGCTGATGGGCGCGGATTTTGAGCTGCCTTACGACATTGTCGTGCACGGATTTCTAACTGTGAACGGCGAGAAGATGTCAAAGTCAAGAGGCACTTTCTTCACGGCAAGGGAATTTCTGCAAAGCCATAATGGAGAATACCTTAGGTTTTACTATGCAAGCATGCTGAGCAAAACAATGTCTGACATAGACTTGAGTTTCGAGGACTTGAACAAGAAAACAAACAACGAGCTGGCTGCCAATATAGGTAATTTCTGCTACAGGGTATTGAATTTCCTGAACAAGAATTTTGAAGGGCAGATTATTGATATTGACAACAATAAAGAATTAATCAATGAGGTAAGCCAAAAAATAAAAAACATTGAAAAAGATTATTATGCATTGAATTTTAATGAAGCTGTAAAAGACATTCTGCATATCTCTTCTTTGGGCAACAAATACTTCCAGGAAAACGAGCCGTGGAAGCTGATAAATGAAAACAGGGAAAAAACACACAGGATTCTGGGGTTGTGCGCCAATATTGTAAAAAATTTGAGCGTATTGATTTCCCCGATACTTCCTGATTTTTCATTAAGACTGCAGAATCAGCTAAATCTGAAAAATTTAAAATGGAATGGCATTGATTTTGGCCTGAGAGACCATAAAACCGGCAAAGAGGAGATACTGATAAAAAAGACTGAAGGAAAGCAGGAGCAAAAAAATGTGTTTCCGCTTAACCTTAAAGTTGCAAAAATATTAAGCGTGAAAGAACACCCGAATGCTGACAAGCTTTACGTGCTTGACATTGACATTGGGAATGAAAAAAGGCAGCTTGTTGCCGGCATAAGGGGGCATTACTCGATTGACGAGTTAAAAAACAAGAAAATAATTGTTATTGCTAATTTGAAATACGCCAAATTAAGGGGCATTGAAAGCCAGGGCATGCTGCTTGCAGGCGATGACGGAGAGCATATTGGCTTGCTGACTGCTGCAGAAAGCAACCCGGGAGATAAAGTTTATTTTGATGGCTATGAGAATTCAACTGCACAGGTTACTTATGATGAGTTTGCAAAGCTCAAGATCGAAGTAAAGAACAGCAGGGTTTATTTTGAAGGCAAGGAGCTGAAAACAGGCAAGGAAATTGTAAAAGTTGAGAAAGCCAAGGATGGGGCGGGGGTTAGATAGCCCTAACAGCCCTGTCGATCTCCTTTTCCTTGTAGCCTTCCCTGAACAATGCGTCCTTTATCTGCTGCAGTGTAAATCCCCTTCTTATGTTCTCGCTTATGTACCCCCTCAGCGACTCGATGATTTTGCTTTCCTTTCTTTTTTTGATTAGGAAAAATATCAAAGCAATGATGATGATAAATAAGGCCAGCAAAATCCACAGGTAATTTGACTGCTCCTTCTCTGCTTCTGTTAATTGCCTTACTTTTGCCCCTTCACCTGTTTTTGGGATTGCCTGTTTTTCGGATGCCTCCCCTGCTTCTTTTTCAGCGCAATCAGCGTCTGTCTTGGGAGAGCAGTCAGGATCACAAATGCCATCTGCAACACTGTCACAAAAATCATCCCCGCCTCCGGAACTGCAGTCTTTTGTGCAGCTTTCATATGATTCATGCTCTTCGCAAACTGAATTGCCGCATGTGTCTGCAAAAGAGCTTACGTCTATGTCCATTATCTTGGAGTTCTTAAGGTTGTAAACCTCTATCCTTGCCGCGTCCTTGCTGTACGGGACATAAATAAGGTAGTTTTTGTTTTCAGCCATGCCAAAATATATTTTGTCTATGTCCTCATTTTTGAACGAGACTGACTTGATAAGAAACCCGGAAGTGTCCGCGTATCTTACTGCACCGCCGGCGTCCTTGAGGCTTATTTTATTGAAAGTGACAGAGCCGAGAATATGGTTGACATCAAGCACAAAGTACTTCTCGGCGCTTGCTGCATTAACCGCCATCATCATCAATGCCATATACAGTATTATTTTTGCCTGTTTCATTTTATGCAGTGACGTTCAGCAAAAGCTGCGCAAATGCTATGTTATTGTTTTTATCAGCAGAGCTGACTAAGACCCGGTTTGTGCCGTTTGAAAGGCTCAGCAAAATGCTGCCATCTGAATCTGTGTTGAAAATCCCGCCTGACACTGGCAAATCTTCAAGGAATATCGAGTAATTCACAGGGTAATTAACTGACGAGATGCTGAATGACAGGTTTACTGCGGTTGTATTGTATGTAATGCTGTCTAAAGTGTGCATTACTATTTTTGGCGGGGTTGCAAACCCTATAATCCCGTCTGCAAGTTTTTTTGGGGTAAGTACATAGCCGCAAAATTCATCCAAAGTCCTGTTTATATCGGCGCTTGTTATATTGCTGTAGAACAAAACACTTGGGTTTGTCCTGATTATCTTTTTATTCCCATATACGCAATATTCTTCTTTTGGGTCCAGCACGACAATCAAGTCCTTTGTATTGCTGTAATACGGGCATGAGCTTGAGGCAATGCTGGCTATGGCTTGCGCATTGAGGTATGACAGCGCCTCCTCGAGCCTGTAAAAACTGAAATCAGCCTTGCTGCCTGAAAATCCGCCAGTCGAGAACAACGCGCCAATGAAGCTGTTTGCATCTGACTCCAGCTGCCCGTAGCCGCTGCTTGAGTTGTAGTTATCTGCTGCAAAAATCATGCCGTATTTACTGGCATTGCCCCATTCGGCGTATATCGGAAGGCACCTGCTTTTGCCGACTATGACTATGGACTGTGCTTTGCTTATTTTTGCGGTTGTGCCGTCATTGTAGACTATCACTATGTCAATGTCAAGGCTTTTGAACCCTTCAAAGTCATTCAGCTTGGAGCTAAGCCAGTTATTGCCGTAAAGATTGTCATTTTTTGCGCCGTCATTGTGGAAGCCGTCATCGTAAAGCGCAATGGAGTCAATGATTGTGCCTTTGTCAACAATCTCGGCAATAACAGACTGGACATTGGATTTGTCATAAAGGTAATATTTTATGCTGAAGGAAGACTTGTAATAGTCAGCCTGCTGCCCTGCAGAAATACCAGCCCCCTTCTTGCCTTTAAGGTTATAAATCCTTGAGGCGTATGACTTGTCAGTCAGGTTCCTGCAAAAAACTATGTCGCTGCAGTCCCTGTTGACGCTTGTCCCAAAGCTGCCGATGCAGTTCCCGTAAAGGTAGTTTGTCAGGCAGTATCCCTCCCTGTCGATGCAGCACCCAACCCTGCAGGCTTCCAGTTCTTTGCATTTTTGGCCCGGCATGAAGGTGCCGTAGCATTCCTCCTTTGAAGTCTGCTGGCATATTGAAGTGCAGCACCCGTCATTGCCGCTGCTCACAGCATAGCCTGTGATTTCTTGGCTGCTAATTTGGATTGGACTAAATGAGTTAAACAAAACAAGTGAAACTATAAACAATAATGAGACAAAAATTGCGTATTTCCTGACAAATTGCAGTTCTGAATGCTTCCTTAGCAGCTTGTCAACATACGGCTCGTCGTAGCCGTGACTGACTAGGACTTTCCTTACAGAATGCCGAGAGTATCCACTCTTTAAATGCCCCCTTATGTAGCTTTTCAGACTCTTTTCTACCCTATTTTTTCTGAGCATTTTCAATCATAGAAACTAAATTCTTTGACTTGCCTATGTACCTGACGACTTTTTGCCTTATCTTGCCATTGATTCTTATGCTTTTGACAAGGTAATAGTAGTAGTTATTGCTGATTTTCTTGACTCTTATGAATACCATGGATTTATTTAGGCACTACTTATATTTAAAGGTTTGTTAATTCAGGATTTATCAATATTTTAGGCATTTTTTGGATATAAATTTTAGGCACTACATTGGAAAATATACGTAACTGATTTATTAATTATATTTTATTAGGCATTACTATAATTGTATTTCTTATTCTAGGCACTATTTTAGACTATTATATTAGGCACTACAAAAAGCATATTACTACAAAAGTAATTATAATTTTCTGGTATTTTCAGGAATGGGAAACATTTAAATACTAAATCAGTTAACAATAGTTAAGATTAACATGGAGCAAAAGGCAGAAGTAAAGCATATCGTGACAAAGGACATGACAATAGGCGATGTTGTGGCAAAATATCCTGCCAGCATAGAGCCTTTGCAGGCTGCAGGAGTCCATTGCGTTGGGTGCCATGTGTCTTATCATGAAACACTGGAGCAGGGCTTTAAAGGGCACGGCATGAGCGATGAAGAAGTTGATATTGTCATAACCAACATAAACAAAGCCATCGGAGATTCAAAGCTTGAGGAAGGCAAGGAATTTATAATCACAAACAAGGCAGCTGAAAAGCTTAAGGAAGTTCTGAAGGAAAACAACAAGGAAGGCTCCGGATTAAGGGTTGAAATTGTGCCGGGCGGATGCTCGGGCTTCCAGTACGGCCTGGAGCTTGACGAGAATACTACTGACCTGGACATTGTGTTTGAGGAAAAGGGAGTCAGGATAATAGTAAGCAAGGAAAACATGGCATTCTTAAAAGGCGCGAAGCTTGACTATGTTGACAGCCTGCAGGGCGGCGGCTTCAAGATAAGCAATCCGAATGCCCACAGCTCATGCGGCTGCGGACAGAGTTTTGAGCATTAGGATTTTTATTTAAACCTGATTTTTATTCAAAACATTTTTAATTAAAATAAAAAACAAGAGCTTCCTCTTTATGCAAGCGTGAAGGAGGAAACCTGCTTGTAACTCACATTGCAATCAAAATGGTGAATGTCGGTGATAAAGCTCCTGATTTTGCACTGCCTGATCAGGACGGCAAGGAATTGAAACTAAGCGATTTTAAAGACAGTAATGTCATTCTTGCTTTTTATCCGTTTGACTTCTCGCCTGTATGCACTGTTGAGTTTGGATGCTTTCAGGATGATTTAAGCGAGCTTAATGATTTGAATGCCAAAGTGCTTGGAATAAGCGTTGACAGCAAATACTGCCACAAGGAATTTGCCGATAAATTAAAATTGAATTTTACTTTGCTTAGCGATTTTGGAAAAGAAGTGTGCAAATTGTACGGCACTTTGAGGAAAGAGGGCTTCAGCGAAAGGGCCTATTTCATAATTGACTCGCAAGGGATAGTAAGATTTAAGTATTTCATGCCCAACCCCGGTGAAAGGCTTGAAAACAGGCATTTGATTTGGGATTTGAAAAAAATTCGTGGGACTGAACAAAGTGGAGTCCCACTTGATTAAAGGGTCAACGAATTTATGTCGTTGGGGTGGTTTCAATGGGGCAAAAAGGAAAAGAAATTTCAAAACTAGACCATAAATGGCTGTTGAATGAATTGAGCAAAGCTTATGCCTTTGAGTGGGTTGTGCATTATCATGCTTCTCTGGCTGCAAACATTGTTTCAGGGTTAGCTACGCCTGTTTATGCTGAAATTTTCAAGAAAGCTTCAGAAGGCGAGCTTAAGCATGCAAACAGGATTGCGAAAAGAATTGCGGAGCTTGGTGGAGAGCCGCCAGCAACAATGGCAGAGATTGAAAAACTTGCAGGATTTGGAAAAGTAAAATTCCCGGCAAAGAGGAGCGACACTTCAGGGTTTGTCAAAGTATTCCTGGAAATGGAAAGGCATGCAATTGCATTGTACAACGACTTGGCAAACAAAACTCATGGCAAGGACTTGGTTACGCATGAGCTTGCGGAGGACTTGCTTTCGGAAGAAGTTGCTGAGGAGGAAGAGTACGAGAATTTGCTGAGGGAATAGATATTTAATGATAAGTTTGTACCCTTACTTTTATTGTTGCTCTGTTATTTTCCTGCCTTTTCATTCTAGCTTGATGTAATTCATTGACTAGTTTTTCTAAAAGTATGCTGTCTGCAGGTTTCAAATGAAGACTAGCTGCCAACGAGCTTCTGTGTATCACATAATTTGGATTTCCATATGAACTTAAGATTTGATGATATGTTTCTTCAGATTCCTTTGACGGTCTTCTTATTGCCATTTGAAACTCTATATCTGCGAATATGGCATCTTTCAAATGGCGACTAACAAAAGAAGAAATAGGATAGACTAATTCCCTATTCTTATACACAACAATTTCTGATACTTTCTTGGTGAGGGTACCTGAAACAACGACATGATTTATTCGCTCATCAGGATTTTCAGAAATATAAGGAAGAAGCAAGCGTATGCTGGATGTTGGAGATGAGCCATTAAGATGAAAAATACAATTTTGCATGACTAAGTAAGCAACACTTCCAGTTTTTTTGTATCCGGCAAATATGCCTCTAGCTGTGTAAGATTCAACAATTTTATTGTTTCCGAACTCATTTCGAGTTCTTTTTCCGCTTATGGTATATGTTTGTCCTGGAATAAATTGTTCGGGGTTCATTTTTAACCGCATAAAGATTCATTAATTTTTGGGTTTCCGATTACAGTAACATCTCGCAAAATTGTTTCGGTTATTGGAGATATCTTCTCTTCTTCAATAGATTGATAAGCATATTCCTTAGGAATTGTAATTCTTAAGCGTGTATTAGATAGCAAGTATTTAACCAAAATTCCGCTCTTAAGCCCGTATGTCATTACAAATCTTATTTTTGTTATATCACCATTTAAGCCCTGTACTTCAAATTCAAACTGCTCAGTAGGCTCCTTGCTTTTTTCAGTTTCTAAAAAGTCAAATAATTTTTTGTTAAAATCTGGCAAATTTAGCTCAGCTTTGTAGACTTTTTCTAATTCGTAACCAGCAGAGGGCGTATAAGATTCTTTAACATCATAAACCGCTTTCTCATTTGCCTGAATTAATGCGTTAAATGGTGCGGGTTTTCCAGCTACTCTGCCATTTAAGTGCCCAAGCAGTCTTCCCTCTAAACCACTCATTGGTTTATCAAAAGGTATTGTTAATTTGTAAATAAGCAAATATTCGTCATTTTCTGCCATTTTACTGCACCCATCTTAAGTATAAAGAGTATATATCTTAAACCTTATGCCACAAATGCACAAAATTTATAAATAAAGGCTTATTTGTGTCTTTTATGACACAAATAGCAGAAAAGGTAAAGGTATTTCTGGACAATGACTTCATAATAAGGAAATGCCTGTTCAGGAACATAATCAGCTTAAGGGCTCTTTCTAGATATATCATTCAAACATTGGATTTGGAAGAAAAAAATCTTGATGCTGTTATGAGTGCTATAAGACGCTATAAAAAAGAGGAAAAGCATAAATCAGAAGCAGAACTAAGAAAACTTTTTTTAAAAATAGGCGTTAAAACAAGAAGCAATATTATTGACATTTGCCTTAAAAAAAGCAGAAAAGTGCTTGAGCAGCTGAATAAGATAAACTCGATTGTGGACGTTGAGAAAGGGGAGGTAATAAGGATAATCCAGGCAGAGGAAAGCATCAGGATAATAATAGACGAGAAGAACCTTGAAAAATTTTTTAATTATTTTTCAAAAAACGACTGCCTTTCAATTGAAAAAAATTTAGTTGAAATGAACCTCCATTTCGCGCCTGAAGCGGCGAAAACCAAAGGCGTGATATCCCTGATATCATCAAGCCTTAATGCCGAAAACGTAAACATCGCTGAAATCATAAGCTGCGCGCCTGAACTGCTGATATTCATAAAAAAAGACGACTTGCTCAAGGCTTTGAATGTAATAAACAGCTTGGAAAAGATTATGGCGGCTTAATTTCTCAAAACCTAAAATTTTATAAACAAAACAATATTAATTTTTCAAATGAAAGGCACAATATTCTTTGACATTGACACGCAGCATAACTTCATGCGCAAAGACGGCAGGTTTTATGTTCCTGGCGCGGAAAAAATAATCCCGAAATTGAAGAGAATAACGGATTTTGCAGGAAAAAATAATATAAGCATTGTCGCTTCCATAGACCTGCAGAAAAGCGGTGTTGAAGTTATGACAAATTACGCTAATCAAGCAAACGGGTACAGGAAAATTCCTGAAACGACATTGCCGAATGCAAAAATAATACCCAATAATAAATTAGAAAATGGGCAATTAAAGGGTATTTTGGAAAAATACAGCAGGTACTGGGTTTTCAAGCAGAAAAATGACATTTTTTCCAATCCAAACACAAAAGAAATGATAAAAAACGCCGAAAGAGCCTGCGTCTATGGAGTTGCAACCGACTATTGCGTGAAAGCTGCTGTTTTGGGATTGATAAAGATTGGTGTTGAAACTTATGTTATTAAGGATGCCATAAAGCCTGCTTTCAGGAAAAATGAAAAGAAAGACTTGGAATTGTTCAGGAAGAATGGGGCAAGGTTTTTGACGACAAGGCAGTTATTAAGCAGAAGATTGAAAGACACTTAAATATCCACAACAACAACAGCCTTCCACATATTTTTCTCTTTCTTGACCTCAAACATGTGCATTGTAACAGCTTTTATGTCATTTTCCAAGCGCTGTTTTTGGGGGTTTATATTATCGCCTTCAACAATTGCTTTCAAATTATATTTCTTGTTTTGCTTAATTTCAACTTTAACCTTATTGAAAACCATGTACTTTGAGTCTTTCAAAAACAAAATTTCAGATAGGAAATCGTACAATAAGTTGTCAATTTTTTCATTCTCAAGCCCAAATTCAATTTTCTCTTTTGCATCAACTGTTTTTAAGTCAGCGCTAAGCTCAAAGACTGCGAGGGCGGCATTCTCGAACAGCTCGTTCAAGTCCTTGCCGTAGGCTTCATATGCAATGTCGGCAATTGCAACATCCTCTAGAAATTTGTATCTTTTCTTGTCATTGTTTATGTTCATTTTAGTGCTGGAACACCTCTCCTACAATCCATATCAAAAATATGCCTGATGCAAGCAAAACAAGCTGTACAAGGGATTTTTTCAAGTCCTTCTCCTTGTGGATTTCGGGAATCAAGTCGCTGCTCGCTATGTAGACAAAGCCCCCAACCGCAAAAGATGTAAGGAATGTTGTTGAGTTCCCTATTGCGCTTGAGTAAAAGTAAGCAGCCAAAGCCCCTATCACTGCAGTCAAAGCTGTCAGGAAATTATAAACAAGGGCTTTTGCCTTTGAGAATCCGCCATAAATCAAAATTGAAAAATCTGCTATTTCCTGAGGTATTTCGTGGGCGATTATGGCGATTGTTGTGATGATGCCAAGCGCAGTATTGTTCATAAAACTGATTGCGATGACAGCGCCGTCAAGGAAGTTGTGTATTGCGTCTCCAACGATGTTCAAGTATGTAAATCCATGAACTTCCTCATGCTCGTGCCCCGCATGGTGGTGGTGCCAGTAAAGGAATTTTTCCAGAATGAAAAATGATAATATGCCAAGCAAGATAAAAACAGGAACGCTTTCTTTAAAGCCGTTTTCAAGCGCCTCTGGAAGCAAGTCAAGAAATGCTGCGCCGAGCAACGTGCCTGCTGCAAAGCTGACAAGGAAAAATAAAATCCTGTTCAGCGTTTTCTTGCGCATAAAAATCAAAATTCCCAGCAATGAGACTAGGCTGACTATCAGGACTGCGATGAGGATTTGAAACAAAACTTCAACCATTTTAACCCTTAATATTTCCCACAGGCTTCAACCCAACAACAGGCTTGCTTATTCCCGCCTGTGAAACGGCATCAATGACATCATTTATATTCTTATATGCAAATCCAGCTTCCTCAGCCAACCCGGGCATTGAAGTTGCCTTGACATAAATTCCTCTTTTCTCCATGTCTCTTTGTAATTGTTCTCCCCTCACTTGATGCTTTGCAGCAGCCCTTGACATTGTACGTCCCGAGCCATGAGCAGTGCTTCCAAAGGTTTCGTCCATTGCCTTTTGAGTGCCGACAAGCAAAAAGCTTCCTGTTTCCATACTGCCTCCAATAATGACAGGCTGCCCCGTTTCCTTGAATATTTTTGCCAATTCAGGATGATGCGGCGGAAATGCCCTTGTGCTTCCTTTTCTGTGCACAACAAGCTTTTTCTTGTGCCCGTCAATTGTATGCTCCTCAAGTTTTGCAATATTGTGGGCAACATCATAAACCATGTGCATCTCAAGTTTTTCAGCTTCTGTTTTGAAAATTTTTGAAAAGCCTTCCCTTATCCTGTGCAAGATGACCTGGCGGTTTGCAAATGCCATGTTGGCTGCGCATGCCATTGCCTTGTAATAATCCTGCCCCTCATTGCTTTGGAAAGGCGCGCATGCAAGCTCTCTGTCATAAACCTCAATATTGTATTTTTTCATTACTCCTTCAAAAATTCTCAAGTAATCTGTGCCAATCTGATGGCCAAATCCCCTGCTGCCGCAATGCACCATAACAACAACCTGCTCAGGCTCGACAATGCCGAACTTTTTTGCCAATTCCCCGTCAAAAATGTTTTCCGCTTTCACAACCTGAATTTCCAAGTAATGGTTGCCGGAGCCCAAAGTGCCTAATTGGTTCATGCCCCTTTCAATTGCCTTTGAGCTTACCTTTTCAGGCTCTGCCCAGTCAATCCTGCCATAGCCTTCTGTCCTTTCCATGTCTTCTTTCCATCCGTAATTGTTTTCAACGCACCATTTCGAGCCATACTCCATGATTTCCTTGAACTGGGATTTGTTTGCGTCAACAAATCCCCTTGAGCCTACTCCTGACGGGACTATCTTGAACATTGTGTCAACTAATTCCCTCAGTTTTGGCTGGACTTCTTTATAGGTAAGATTAGTTGTAACCAGGCGCATACCGCAATTACGTGACTTCGCAAAGCTTATACTTTAGCAAAAATGTCAAATCCGATCCGCCGATGGGAAAACCGTCAAGGGTTGAATAAGAATTAACTTACTCAAAATCCCCAGTGCCCATCCGGCATGCAGAATGCGTACTTTTGAATTCCGGGAAGACAAGCAACATTAGTTACTTGATTAAAAACTCCATCATCCATTTCATGCAACAATTTTTTAGTTGCATAAATTCTCGCGGGAACTAACATTCCCTTCTTGAATGAGGTTGGTATCTCCCAGATTGTTTCGCTTACCTGCTTTATATCCTTCGGTCTTTCGAAGTTTTGTTGCATTCAATACCTCCTTATAGTTTTTTATTATCAAACAATAATATTTAGAACCTGTTCCACTTACCCAAGGTCCAAACACCTTTGAGTTTATGCTGTGCTTATTTAAAGCTTTTCTTAATTCTATATAAGAATACTAAATTTATTTTCCATATTGTCAACGATTCCGCATTTTTACTCGTAATTTGTTTTTTTCAATATTATCAAAAACTCCTGACTGACGAGCTTTTTCGCAACGCTTTTAAATTAAAATTGAATGTCTTGGCAAGCCGGCAATTGTTTCAACGCAAGCGAGGTGCTTAAAATGGCAAAGAAGAAAAAAGAGCAGCAAACAGAACAAGCACAATAGGCATTCTGGGCTTATAATCATTAACAAATTTTCTCTTTCTTTTTTATTGTTTTTGTCAAAAACACTCCGAACTAAAGCACGGAGCGTGTTTTTGAGCATGCTCGGAAATCGCTTGCTTGCTTTGGACTCAAGTACCAAAGTGTGTGCCTTTGCGATTTCCGACATATCAGAAAGTTTAAATACAAATAATCTCATGGCTATTAAAAAAGAGGGTTATTTTAATGAAAGTCCAGACAAAGCTGATTCTTGGGTTTCTAATAATTTATTTGCTATTCGGTTTGGCTATATTTATTCCTATGTATGAAAGCTCAAAGGAATTGAAAAAGGCAGCCAGCGAAGGCTTGTTGGTGTTAACACGCCATACAATTGAGGAGATAGACAAGGAGATTAATGAAAGAATCAACGATATTGAAGTTTATTCGCAAAACACTGAATTGATGGGGTTTACAGCCCAGTCAAACAGCGAATTTGAGAAATTAAGTGGTATGCAGTCTTACATCAACCAAAAAGACTTGGAATGGGTTTCTGCGCCAAAAAGTGAAATAACTCCTTTCATGCAGCAGCTTATTGACAATAAAATTTCTGAAGAATTGAGGCGAAAGTCGAATTTCTACGAAAATAAGTTTGGCTATAAGCTTTATGGCGAGATATTTGCCACAAACAAATATGGGGCGAATGTCGCCCAGACAGGAAAAACAAGCGATTACAGGCAGGATGACGAGGAATGGTGGCAAAAGGCGAAATCTGACGGGATTTATGTAGAAGAGCTGAAATACGACCAGAGCGCTGATGTTTATTCTACCTCAATAGGCGTAAGGATTGACGACAGCAACGGCGAGTTTATAGGTGTTATAAAAGCAGTGCTGAACTTAGAGGAGATTATCAGCATCATAAGAGAAACAGAGGCGCAAAAAAAATTCAGCAGCGCAGAATACACTTTGGTTGATGAAAAGGGCAGGATTATATTCTCCACAAGAAATTATGAAATCTTCCAGCCTTTTAGCCTGTTTTCAGCGATAAAAGACAAAGAAGGCATATTAACCGCTAAAGACCCGCAAACAGGGGCAGATAAACTGATTATTCATACGCATTCGCATGGCTATAAGGATTACAAGGGGCTGGGATGGATTTTGGCTGTTGACATTGAAATGGGCCAGATATCCAAGCCAATCCATGATTTGATATTGGCTATTTTGATTTTCGCAATTGTTTTGATAGTGCTTGCAGGCGTAATAGGATTTTATATTTACTCAACAATCTCAAAGTCACTGGGAAAATTTGAGAAGGCTGTTGATGAGGTTATGCACGGCAATATGGAAGCAAGAGTGGAAATATCATCAAAGGACGAATTCAGGACTCTGGCAGGCGCTTTCAACAGCATGGTGCAGGAGCTCAAGGACTTGAAGCGCATAGGAGTAGCAAAAAAGGCAGAGAAAGAGCTTGAAGCGGTTGAGGCAAGCCATAAATTAGGCTTTATGTCTGAAGAGTCCTACCAAAAATCCAAAAAAAGGCTTACAGAAATATTGGAGAAGCCGAAAAATATAGATGCCAGGCTTTTGAAGGAAAAGGGCTTCATCAAGAAAAACGATTAAAAGTAAGTTTAAGGATTATAATAATTTTGAAGCGGATTTGGAGTATGATTACTTCAATTCCTTGAGCATGCTTTTCAGCTTAAATACGCCTATGGTAAAAAATACAATTCCGATAACCATAAGCAGATGATGTATGTCGAAGTTTAATGGCGTTGGAAAGAGGTTGTATCTCAAAAATACCAGTGTGTAAACCAAAGACAAAATCTGGAATATCGCTCCGCAAGCAATGTAGTTAAAGCTTTTCCTCAGGGAGCCCCTGAAAGACTTTGTTACATTAACTATAAATGCCAATAATATTATTCCTATTAGACTTCCAAATGTTTCTATTGTGACTGTGATGATTTTTTTGTTTCGGCTTCTATCGCAAATGCAAAAGCTGCGGATAACAAGAACAAGAGTACAAAGATAAGCGGACTTCGCTCATGAATAAAATCGTGCACCTTGGACATTTTTAAACAACATCTTATTTATATGTTAATAAAGTTTTAGTTTGATAGGTACTAAAGATTAATATTATCCTACCAAAAATTTAAATACCAGATAGAATAATTCACTCTAAAATGCAGGTAAAAGACTTAAAGCCGAAGCTGGGCAATGTAGACATAGTCATTGATATTGTTGATGTTGGCGACACAAGGGAGTTCAACAAGTTCGGCAAGCCCGGCAAGGTTGCAAACGCAATAGCCAAAGACGAAACCGGCGACATAAAGCTCACTTTGTGGAATGACGACATTGAAAAAGTCAGGGCAGGCGACAAGGTTCATTTAACCAACGGCTATGTCAATGAGTGGCAGGGTGAGATGCAGCTGACGACAGGCAGGCTTGGAAAGCTTGAGGTTGTCGGCAAATCCGATGCCGGCTCTGGCAGCGACGATGCCAAAATAAGGACAAACATTCCTACTGAAGAACCCAGCGGGGAAGATGTCAATGTCGAGGAAGAGGACGTTGAAGATTCTGATGATGAGGAGATTTAAATCGAAAGTATTTTAAATTGTCATCTTGTTCTTGGATTTTGGGTTGAGCATCCATGGGGATTCTATAAGCAAGTGCTTATCGAACCAGTTCGGTAGCTCAGCCTGTGAAGGAAGCTAGAAGTCTTCGGCTATGGAGAGCACACAGCTTTAATGTTGGCTTAGACGGCTGAAGACCGTGGTGAAAGGCTCACGTTTAGTGTCCTTCTACAATCATGGATTCAAAACAACCGCGAAATCGGTTGACGCTTTGCGGAACATAAAGTTCCGAGAGCTCACTTCGTTCGCAAAGTTGCTGAAATTTCCATCCGCCCCATATTTCTACTTTTAATATAATGCAAGTACTTATCTAAGTGTCTTTTATTTCTGAAATTTATTTTAGCCATCCATAAGTCCAAATTTTTTCTTCCAGATATTATTACAGAAGAAATTAGCGTATCTTTATAGCCTCTTTTGTCAGTGCGTAATTCATCTTCAATTATATTAACTCTAAATCCAAATTCCTCTAAAAACTTTCCAGTTTTCTGAACCAAAATCTTACTTTTTACTTTAATACTGATTATTGGGTAAAATAGCGACTTCTTTGATGGCTTTTTTGTTAACATCAAAGAACCATCAGTATCTATTAAACCCTTAATAAACGATATCATTAAGCTGTTATTTTCTGCTATCCAATTTGGGATTCCTATCTGCTCTTTCTTTCCAGCTTTAAATCCTATTGATAGTAAGTAATTATAAACTCCCTTAGATAATAATCTAGCATAAGCTGTGTTTTGATCTTTCTTATAGTATATTTTGCAGTTTATGTTGAATAAATTCTTAATAAGATTTTTTATATAAACTTCCAAGTATTCTTTATCCAAGTTTCTATCTCCAGCAATCTCTATAATATAAGAATTTTTATTAGTATAATTGTTAATGAAACCATCACCAGTTAGGATACCTATAAACTCTGCCAACTCTTTAGAAGGTTGATTTGGTAGTGTTACCTCTCTTCTTATGTCATTATGACTTAATTTTATTTCAGATAAATCAAATTCCATTTTAAATCACCAATTTTATTTAGATTGAAACTATGTAAATGATTTGGGTTTAAATACTTCACGTCGACAAATGTCCAGTGGTACTGGAGTATATACATTAGAAAACATAAATCATAATTTGATTGTTGATAATAATTCAAGGGATTTAAAATAATAGGGAATTTGATTGAGAAAATTAAGTTAGGATTAAGAAATCCGCCCAACTATTTTTCTAAAAATTTTCAACCGCTCAGCGTTGCAGTCAGTATCCTTCCTGCAATTATGTTGAACAGCAGCATGACAGCCCCGGAAATGAAGACGTAAAGTATGGTGCTTCTTATCAAATTGTTTCCAAGCAGGAATCTCTCGCTGAGCTTGTCAGCGCCGTTCTCAACGCCATTCGCTATGACTGTCAAAATGAATGTAATCTGCACAACATAAATGCCGACTATCATCTGGAAATAATAAGTCGGAATGCCTTCCCCGAACAAGCCCAGGATGCCGAGCGGCGCTCCGGATGAGGCGCCGCCAACATCAGAAGTAACCTGCTGAAGCTGCCCACTTAATTTGCCCAAAATTGCCGTTATCATCGAGGTAATCCCAATCACAACCCCTGCAATTGCAGGCGTCAAAAACTTTATCTGCGACTTCATTGAGGAAATAATATCCGCCATAAGGTCCTTTAATCTTTCATTAACCCTGTGGATTTCCTTTATGTACCTTGAAACGTTTGTCAGCGCCTGCGCCGCAATCAGGGGGCCCTTTTTTATCGCCTGGGTCAAAACTTTCATTGAGCTTTCAATAAGGTTGCTTGGAAATGAGACAAGCGCTCCGTGCAGAGGGTCAAATATCGCCCTTTCAATGCTCATCCCGAGCCTTCTTATGTTGAGGCTCACAACCTGGAAGAAATTTCCCGAAACAGTGCCTTCCATGACATCAGCAACTTTGCCCACTGCTATCTCGACCGGTATGTTGTCGCCCAGCCTGTTTCCAAGCTGGAACAGCGCATTTGCAAACTCAAGCTCAAGCTGCTTGGCTTTCTCCCTTATTTTGATGATGTTTTTTGACTTGAGCCTGTAGTACAAGCCGATTGAAATGCCAAAGCTCAATGGAATGAAAAGGCTTGCAATTGCCGCTCCCAGCCCGTAAGGCCCTATTTCGATGTTTGTTGTCGCGCTCCTCCTGTACTCAAGAAAGCAGTATTTCTGCCCGCAGGGGTTCGTCAGGTCTTCAGCCCCAATCCCAAAATCAGAAACCCCAATCGCGTGGAATATCAGCGGGCTGAGCCCTATAAAAAAAAGCACCACTCCTACAAGAACGCTTATAACCAAAGGCGACAGCTGGAATTCCCCATTCCCCACCTTTATGAGAATGCTCCTGTATTTTTTCAGCTCGGGGTTTTCCTCCGATATGTCAGTGTCGCCGTATCCCGTAGGCCTTCTTGAAAGGATGTTTTTTCCAAGGTAATAAACCACGACAGTCAGGACTACATTGTAAATAAAGGCAAGATGATACCATCTCACGCCCTCCATGAAGCTTACAACCAGCGGCAGTATCACGAGCCCGAGAATCGGCAGTATGATTCCAAGCATGTGCAGCATGGTGATTGGATTCTGGAGATTGTGGGCGTAATGCAGCATCTTTTCATAAGTTTCGTCAAGTATGACATCAAGCGCCTTGTCAAGCGCGTTCAACCTTCTGGCTTCATCTCCCTCGTACAATGAGCTTTCAATTAGGTGGAACGACTCTATAAACTCAAGGTTCCATTTCTTCCACGTGTCAAGATAGGCATCAAGAGACTCCTTTACGGTTGAATACTTCTCTGTTTCAACGTCCCAGAGCACTTTTTTCATGTCAAGGGACAGCGGAGGGGCAAGATGCTGGGATGCAAACTCAATGGCTTTTTCAAGATTTGACGTGTGCCTCATGTACGTTACGACATAGAATATGCACAGCACCATCTGGTTGCTTGCCTTCAGCCTCCAGTTGTTGGCAATGAATTCAGGAGCCTTCCCAAGAGGCTTTATCGCTGCAAGAGCGCCGACGACAAAAAGCAGCACGAAGAATGTTGACTGGAATATCAAATACGCAAGCAGCGAGCCGAACAGCGCTCCAACCAACGGAATCAGGAAGGAAAAAGAGACTGTTCCGGAAGGAGTTATGCTAAGGTGGGTTATATTAATTGCCTCCTGGAGCTCTGCAGCCTTTTTTGCATCAGGCTTTATTTTCAGCAGTTTCTCGCTTAGATTGCATAATTTCTCGTACAAGCCCATATGAGGTGGGAGAAATTCCGCCTTGAACTCCTGGTACTCCCTTGTTGTGGGCTTTGAAGGCTGCCCCTCAAGCTTTGCGCCCAGCTCTTTCTCAAGGTGGGCCTTGTAAATCTGCATCAAGTCCAGCAGCTTCTGCCTGTCTATTTCCTTGGGCATGTTCTACAGAATTTACTTTCACCTCTTTTTTTGATTATTTGATTGATTAATTTTTAATTTGTCAGGCTTAAATCACAAGCGGTTCACTTTACGCCCCTTATGAAATCACAAAGTCGCTCTCGTTTTTTGCTTATTTTTTGTTCAACGTGTTTTATTTTTTTAATGGATGATTTTATGGCAAAACTAAAATAATTTTAATCATAGCTTGCTGTGGAAATCCATTCTCTTGACATGCCTCTTGAGCCATTCATTCCATTCAAAGAGTATCCTTTTGGAGTCAAGTGTTCCAATGTCATCCTTTACCCTTTCTGATATCTTGTGGAACTGGTCATTGCTCTGAATCACAAAGTCCGCCTCAAGCAGCCCCGGATTGCCTGTCTTGCCTGCAAAGCCTACAAGAGTTTCCTTTATCTTTGCCCTTAGCATTATGTTGTCCCAGACAGCATCCCAGTTGCCTGCCCATTCCTTTACATTGCCTGCTATTGCTTTCAGTATCTCGGAATCGCCGTTGATAAGCTCCTCGCTTGCCTCAAGCTCGTCTTTTCTTGAGTCATATTTCATCAAGTCCACAAAGCCTTTCTCAACCAAGGGATCCTGCTCCCACTGCTTCCTGACTTCGGTTATTTGGGTTACTCTTCTCCATCGGTGCAAGCCGTCTGCGCTTCTTACGGGATTTGCAACAACAACAACATCTGTTGCCTTGAAGCTTGTCCTTGGCACCCCCAAGTCGTTTACAACCCTGTCAAACACCCCATAAGGAGAGTCGCCATGAATAGTGCCTGCAACCACATTTGCCAACGCCCCAACTCGCATTGCCTCGTACAAGGCAAGAGCTTCCTTGCTTCTGATTTCCCCGATAATCAAGGCAGAATCGCCCATCCTTAATGTTGTCCTTATTCCTTCGTCTGCAGGAACCTCGCTTGTGCCTTTTGTCAGCGCAGCAGCAACCTTCATTGACTGGATGTTGTAACCAAGTTTTCTCAATGAGTTTGTTGGCAGCTCCAAGGTGTCCTCTATCGTTATAACCCTGTACTTCCTCATCAGCTCGACGAGAATTGCCCCTAAAAGGCTTGTTTTTCCCGCGCTTCTTGTGCCTGCAACCAGCAATGACCTTGAGCCGTCAATCAAAAAGCTCAGTATGCCTGCTGCCAATGGATTGAGCATCTTGTTTTGTATGAACAAGGGCAGTGTCCATGGCTTGTCCCTATGGCGCCTGAATGCAAAAGCCAAGCCGCTCGGGTTTAAGGGAGGTGCGACTACTGCAATCCTTGAGTTTGCCCCGGGAATTATCAGTTCTGTATCAAGAATCGGGTTGGCTTCGTCCAATGGGCGCCCTGAAATCAATCTCAGTTTGGATGCCCACGAATCCGCTTCAGGCACAGTTGGAACTATGTTGGTTTTGCAGTCGGCATAGTCCTGGTGCACTATGAATATCGGCGTTTCGCCAAGAGGCGAGTTTATTGTGATGTCCTGCACCTTTTCATCCTGAAGCAGAACTTCAATCAGTCCAAAGCCTACAGTGTACCTAACAAGAATTTTAGTCATCTCGTCTATTTCTGCAGCTGTCAATCTTAAATTTCTGTAATTGACCAGCTCCTCAATCAGGTCAGAGCCTATGTTGTAAAATACCTGCCTCATCCTTTCAGGGTCGATAAATTCCTGCCTTGTGGGCTTGTGCTCCGCCATTATCTTCCTTGCAGTGTCAAGAATCTCGTACTTTTCCTCTGTCAGCTTGAACTCAGGAGGTATTAAGTGGTAGAGGTACTGCACGTTGTCAGGCAGCTCAAAAATCGTGACTTCCGTGTTTTTGTCAATCTCGTAGCTGTCAATCTCCTCTGCCTCGGGAGGAAAAGCCGCCATAAGCTTTGTGAACATGAAGTCAGGCCTTATGTCAGGAGTGAAAATGCGCCTGTAAACACTTCTGTCTCCCAGCTTATATCCTGACAAATACGGCTTTGCCGAGTCGATTATCTTTGTCTTTTCCATCAGCCCCATCAGGTAATTCAGGATTGCAATGTATTTTTTTGAGCAGCTTATGTAGTTCTGGTCGACAGTCCTGTCAATCTTTATCCTTTCGTCCCTTATGGTTCTTTTAAGCTCGACATAAGCCCCAATCGGGTCTCTTTTCATCAAGTCAGCTGTTATGTTCTGTATGCTTGCGTACCATTGCGGCGCCCATTTTGTACATTTAGGGTCTGCAAGCAAGGTTGAATACCCGAGCAAGTCCCTTCTTTTGCCAAGCTGGGAGTAAAGCTTTGCCATCTCCTGAACCATCAAAGCCTGGGTGTAGTCGTACTCGTAATTTCTCTTTTGAGTGTAGACAATCTTTGTAACAGCGCCTGCCTCTGCAAGAATGTCCATTGTCCTTGACATGCACACTGGGTCGTCTTCCAGGGATGGTATATGCGGGTACTGCTCCATGTCTATGAGAAGTATTATTTCCTCGCCCTCCCTCATGACATCGTAAGTGAAGGGCTTTTTGGTTTCTCCAAATAATGCCATTATTTTTTCGCCTCTTTTTTTAATTGATGCAATGCAACTTCTATTAAATGCGACTTGTTCCTGTACCTCTCCTTGTTTTGGAGCTCTTTTCTAATCCAATCAATCAAGTCCTCGTCAATTGTCGCGCTGATTGGCTTTTTCATCAACAAACCTATATTATAAAATATATTTTATATTATTTTATCTAGTTTATATTATTTTATAATATAATGGGTATTTAAAGGTTGCGGTTTTAAATCCATTAAAAATAAATATACCAACGCATCCTCATGCCAGATGCCAGTCACTAAAATCTGCGCAGTTCAATCAAAAATAAGCCCTGACTTCAATAAAAACATTTCTAGCGCAGAGCATTTCTTCAAGAAAGCCGATAAAAACAACTGCGGCATTATATGCTTTCCTGAAGTGTTTTTGACAGGCCCCTTGAACAAAGAAAAATATAACCCAAAAATTCCAGTAGAGGCAAAAAGGCTGTTTTCCATGCTGTCCGAAAATTACGGCATTTTCTCGGTAATGGGCTCTGTAATAGAGAAAATCGGCGGCAATTTCTACAACATAAGCTACCTGTTCGACGATAAAGGGAAAATTATCGGAAGCTATAAAAAAAACCATCTTGTTCAGAAATCAGAGGCTAAGTATCTGACAGCCGGAAATAACGTTTCTGTCTTCAAAACCAAGATCGGCAGCATAGGGATTGAAATCTGCCGCGACCTGCTGTACCCTGAAATAACAAGAAAGCTTATGCTAAAAAAAGCCGATATCATATTCTGCCCCTCGTTCTGGAGCTCAAAATCCGCTTCTTATGACCGGATTTACAGCAACAAGTATTTCAAAAACAAAACTCCGAAAGAGGTTGATGCCTTGGCTTCTGCAAGGGCGATTGAAAGCCATGCAGTATTTGTTTACTGCAATGCGGCAGGCAATTTTAAAGCTGATGGGACAAAAGACACATTGCTGGGCAGAACCCAGATTGCGCTGCCGTTTTACGGCACAACAGGCATATTAAGCCATAACAAAGAGGGGATTTTAACCAAAGAAGTTGGATTGGGCATTGTAAAAGACGCGAAAAAAGTCTATAGGATTGAGGAGGACTTGAAAGGCTATTGCTGAAATGGCAAAGTTTAAATAAAAAGCAATAAATAAAATGCCAAAAAAGAGGTTTACCATGGACGCACAATCTTCTCTGCCCCCGCCGCCGCCGAAAAGGCACGAGGGGATCCTGAAATTCGGGCATCAGCAGCAGCCTGAAATGCCTGATGTCAGCGGCATGACAACCGACATAAACACACTAAGCAGGCGACTCAGGCTTCTCGAGGAGGGCTTCACAAACCTAAGGAGGTTTTTCCAGGTTACAGAGGAGAACATCATAGCAAAGAACAGGCACTACTCTGCTGAAATCAAGACCATAGCGTCTGACATCAGCGAAATAAGGAAGGAGATGCAGGAGCTAAGGGACAAGATGCTCCTTATAATAAGGGAGCTGCAGACAACTGCAAGAAAAGACGAGGTCAAGGTGCTGGAGAAGTACATCAACCTGTGGAACCCAATCAGATTCGTAACCCAGAATGAAGTGGAGCAGATTATCAATGAAGTTCTCGAGAGAAAAGGGCAATAGAAAGGTTTAAATAGGTTTATGGAAAGTATGGCATCAAAAGAGAGGTGCATTGATGGCTTTCTTTAAGCTTGGAAAGAAAAAAAAAGAGGAACCTTTAGATATACCATTGCCGCCTCCTGAGCTGCAGTCACAGCAGCCGATGCCCATGCCCCAATCCCCGATCGAGCAGGTTCTGATGATGAAGCAGCAAGGATATACAAACAACCAGATTGTGCAGACACTTCAAAGCCAGGGCTACAGCACCAACCAGATATTTGACGCGATAAACCAGGCCGGCTTGGCCGGCTTCGAGGCAAATGAGCGCGTTGAGCAGCCTGAAACAGGAATGCAGGACTATGGCTATGAGCAGCAGCAGTACCAGCAACAGCCCATGCAGGGCTTCCAGGCGCCAAGGGAAATCCAGACTCCAGCTTCAATAGACGAGGAAAGGATACAGGAGGTTGCAGAAGCCATAATTGAAGAGAAATGGGAGGATTTGGCAAAGGACATAAAAAAGGTTATAGAATGGAAGGACAAGAGCGAGGAAAGGCTCGCAAAGCTCGAGCAGCAGATTATTGACATGAGGTTAAGCATTGACTCTCTGACAAAAAGCATGCTTGCCAAGGTTTCCGCCTACGACCAGAACATTGTTGATGTCGGCACAGAGGTAAAGGCTATGGAAAAGGTTTTCCAGAAGGTGCTTCCGAGCCTGACTGAAAGCGTGAACAAGCTGGACAGGATGACTAAGGGATATAAGGAGCCGCAGAAGAAATAAGGTTAATTCTGCATCAAAAATAATTCTCAGTTTCTCCCTGCCAATAAAGCAATCGTAAAAACAGCTATTGCAAAAACCAGTATTACGCCGAGAAAAGTCGGGTGGAAAATCAAATTGACTGTTTTGGACAGGTCAGTCTGGGTTTCTGAAGGCACATTTGCCTTTTCCCTTATCTTCAGCCCTGCTGCAATGAATATTACAAGGATTATGAAAACTATGAAAATTCCCTTAAGGGCAGGAAAAGCCTCTATATCCGCGCCAAGCATCTTTATGGCGACATTTATCAAAACTATGAACAGGAAAATGACTGCAAGGAACGGCGCAACATCCGCAACAACGCCTGTTGCAATAGGAGATATCAGAACAAATATTCCAAGCAGCAAGCCGACAAGCGCGCTGATAAACTTGTTGTCGCCCAGAACTCTTGTCCATAGCAGCGTTGCATAAGCAACAAGCCACACAAAAATAAAGACAAAAATGCCTGAGAAGTACTGCAATCCTGTCACATCAAGAAAAGTTGCCATCTTGCCCTATTTTTTTCCGAAAAGCTTGCTGAAGTCCATGCCCAGCCTGTTAAGGACTGTTCTTTCTTCCCTCTCCTTTGACTCGCTGGTAATCCACGCAATTATTATGCCAAATGTGACTATCATGATGAATACAGCTACGCCTTCTGTGCCAAAAAAGTTTTCAAGAGTCTGCCCAAAGTCGCCCTGCCACCAGCCTGCTGAGCCTCCAAAAATCAGCACGATTATGACAAATGATATCAAAGTAATCCAGCCGGGCATTGTGACTCCCAAAAACACATAGTCCTGCCCGAAAACGCCTATTAAAATCAGCAGGAATATGACTGCTACAAGCACTATTGACACCTGGGGCAACGCATCATTGATAATCACAACAGGATCTGCATTATTGGGAAACCTTCCGGTTACATGAGGCACAACTACAAGCAAGCCGACCACAACTGCTATGACTACGTTAAGGTTCTTCTTGTCCTCCCCGAGAATCTTGGTTTTTTGCAGTACCGCAAAGATAATAGTGAATATGAGCAGAAACGGCAGCAGTACATCTGTAAGCCCCCACCTTTCCAATACCCTGAGAAAACCTTCAAGCTTTAGGGCTTCTGACGCCATTTTTTAACCTCTTTGGCTTTTTATTTTGATATTAGTATATAAATTTTGTTAATTTTTTTAATGCTTTGCCTCTTTTGCAGTATCTTTTGTTGCGTAGACTATGAAAAGCACAACCAAGGCCAGCAAAATGAGGGAGCCTGCCAACTCATCGCCCCCTGTGCCTGTGAAATCCCCCAGTCTTTCAAGCCATGTCCTTCCGTCTTCTGTCTTGATTGCATTGAGGAAGATGCCAATAATGGCGATGAAAACTATTATCATGAAGACAATTTTCCAGCCCCCTTCAAGGAACACAGGCTCGCCTTCCTTGTAAAAAGAGCCTACAAGGAGCAAAAACAGCACTGACAAAAACAGGACAACCACTGCCTGGGAAGAGACTGTAGTGATTATCTCCACCAATTGCGATGAGGCAACAACAAGGAATGCTATGACAAAAGAGGTGATTGCATTCAGGTTCTTTTTGGTGTATTTCCTGCCTTCAATTTCCTCTGTCCCGAGCACTTTGGTCTTTTCAAGTATGGCAAAAACAATGGTAAAAACAAGAATGAAGGGCAGCACAACGTCAAACAAGCCGATGCTGTCAAAGAAAACAAGGACTTGCCTGAACGGGGTGACTGGAGCATCTATAGCCATGAAGTTTCAATGCTTGAAATGGGTATTTAAACTTTTTGTTTTTGGATTTGGGTTCTGATACACTAAAAACCTTTATAAACATAACAGCAACCTTAACCTTTATGTTGAACAAAAAGGAATTCAGCAAAATAAGGCAGGAAATGCATGATATTGACCTGAAAAGGGAGGAAGTCATACAAACCTCGAGGGAGATAATAAGCCTTTCAAAGCAGGTTATTTACGCCGCGCAGAGGAATGACTTGAAGGAAGCAGAATCTGCAATAAAAACTATAAAGGACAAAGTAAATAAATTAAGAAAAGTCAGCATAAACACAGATACAAACATCAATTCTGTGGCTTTTCAGGAGTATGTTGAAGCTATTGCTTTCTATGAGTTTGTAAAGAACAATAAAATCCCGGCAAGGGCAAGCCTCAATGTTTCTGCAGAGGATTACCTGGCAGGATTATGCGACCTGACAGGAGAGCTTGTGAGGAAAGCAATCTATGATGTCATACACAAGAAATTCGGCGAGGCTGAAAAGATAAAGGAATTGGTGCATGACATTTACGGGGAATTTTTAAAGCTGCACTTGAGGAATGGAGAACTTAGAAAGAAGTCTGACTCCATAAAATGGAACTTAAAAAAACTGGAAGAAGTTATGTATGACATTTCTATGAAGGGAAGGCACTAGAAAATGCTCTACCACAACATAAACCCTGTTTTGCTTGAGCTTGGCCCTTTGCAGATCAGGTATTACGGATTGTTCTATGCTCTTGGGTTTATAATAGCATACTTCATGATTTCTCACCTTGCAAAGAAAAAGCAGCTGCCGATAACAAAAGACGATGCTGCTGATTTCATTGTTTATGCTATAATCGGGGTTGTTTTAGGCGCAAGATTAGCTTATGTTGTTTTTTACAACCCCGTGTTTTACCTGCAAAATCCCCTGGAAATATTGGCGGTATGGCACGGCGGCCTGAGCTTCCATGGCGGCCTGATTGGGGCGATAATTGCAGCATTCTTGTTTTGCAAAAAGAAGGAAATAGAATTTTATGACATTGCAGACATTGCAGTTGTCCCTGTTGCCCTGGCACTGGCTTTGGGGAGAATAGGCAATTTTATCAATGCCGAGCTTGCGGGAAGGATCACAAATGCGCCTTGGTGCATCGATTATTCGAAAAATAAATTTGTTGAAAACCTGCCGTCAGGCTGCAGGCACCCGTCGCAGATTTACGAGTCAATAAAGAACTTTGCAATATTTTCAGCTCTTTGGCTTATCAGGGGCAAAAAGCTGCCAAAGGGCTTCATGTTCTGGGCATTTGTAGCCTTGTACGGATTATTCAGGACAATTGCCGAGTTCTTCAGGACCCCTGACGAGCAGATTGGATTCATTTTCAATTATTTCACAATGGGGCAGCTGCTGAGCTTTCCATTGTTTCTGGTGGGTGGTTATATGCTTTATGAGCTAAAAAAGAAAGAAAAAACTATTTAACAATGTTAACTGGCTTTTTCCTCAAAAAAGAATTTATGTTTAAAATTGCCGTGTCAAGTATCCTGTGCAAAGCTTCCCAGCTGTTGAATGCATTATGGGGGGTTATTATCACATTAGGCTGCCTCAGCAATAAATGGTCCTGAAGCACGGTTTTCAAGTCGCATTCTTTTAGGAAGTTCCTTGAAAGTATCTGCTTTTCCTCCCTAATGAAGCACTCGCCTTCAAGCACATCCAAGCCCGCCCCTCCGACTTTGCCCGATTTCAGCCCGTAAAGCAATGCCGAAGTGCTGATTATGCCGCCTCTTGCGGTGTTTACAACCAAAACCCCGTTTTTCATCCTTGAGATTGCCTTTTTATCAATAAGATGGTGCGTTGACTTGCTGTATGGGACGTGCAATGTAATGATATCGGAATTTTTCAGCAAATAGTCAAAGCTGACGTATTTGAGCCCGAGCCTTTTTGCGAGCTTTTGGTTCCTGAGCCTGTCAAACGCAATGACTTCCATCTCAAAGCCCTTTGCAATCCTTGCCACATGCTGCCCTATGCTTCCATTTCCCACAATGCCAATCGTTTTGCCCTGCAAGTCCGTTCCTCTTAAGCCGTCAAGGGAGAAATCACCCCTTACAGTTCTGTCATAAGCCTTGTGTATTTTCCTTGTCAGGTTTAGTATAAGGGCAAAAGTATGCTCTGCAACAGTATTTTCTCCATAGTGGGGGACATTGCAGACTGTTATTTTTCTCTTTTTGCACTCCATTAAATCAATGTGGTCAAAGCCTGTTGACAATGTTATTACCGACTTTAAATTAGGCAGCTTGTCCAAAATTTCTTTATTGACGATGGAATAGATGAAAATGCCGATTGCATCAGCATCTTTTATTTTATTAACATTATTTTTATTCAGGTGATGGCCAATAAACTGCAATTTACATCTTCTCCCCAAGTTCTTCAATAAATATTCTTTTTCCCAATGCTCCAGCTCGAAGAAAGCTATTTTGAACTTCTTTTCAGGCATGAATTTATTGTTTGGGAATGAATATTTATAATTTTCTAATTAGGGCAGCGATAAATTTAAATTAAAGCCCAGATTACGGCCTGAAAGAGAGAATGGAGCGGAATCCAAAGGCAGTCGGTTATTTATTAATTGGATTTTCTATAGCACTTTTAGCTGCGCTTTCATTTATAAAAATACAGCTAGACGGCCAGGCATCATACCTCTGCGCCTATTTCCATGAAAAAAGCCTTGAAACTGATTGCCCGGTGCACAAAGCCAATTCTGTGTGGACTGCCATTTCATGGGCGCTGACAACGGCCTTTGGCATTGATTTTCTGGTTTTTGTATTAGGGGTGTATATTGCATTTTTTTACAAGCCTTTTCCAATGGAGCATAAAAAGGATTTCAAGCAAATAGACTTCTCAAGGCTTGACGATGAAGAAAGGAAAGTTTATGAGCTCGTAAAAAGCAAGAATGGCTCTGCGTATCAAACCGATTTGATAAAAGAAACCAGCTTCAGCAAGGTTAAGGTAACAAGAGTTCTTGACAGGCTTGAGGCAAAGGACATTCTTGAAAGAAAAAGAAGGGGCATGACGAATATAATTGTTCTGAAATAAGGCTGTTTTCTGCAGTGAAACTAGTTTCATCATTACTTTAAAAAGGTGTTTCAAAACTATTTCTTGCTGTTAGGTTATTGTTATATTGGGTAAATGACTGAAGGTGAAAAGCATGCAATTTAATCTTGAAAAATTAACCATTGGCTTATTGGCGGCAGCCATGCTCGTTATCGGGCTTAACACATTTCAAATGAGCCAGATGAAAATTAATGCAAATGCAATAACCGCAATAACTGGGAATGCAGCTGCAGAAAGCAAACCCGCGGCAGATACAGCTGGGAATATTGATTTTGAATTGGATGTGATCCCAAAAGGGATGCCTGCCATATACGGAAAAGAGCTTGGGGTGAGCTACGATGATGTTTCACCATCAAACCAGCAGAAGGCAGTAGCCGTTGCAAGCCAGATAAGCTGCGAGTACTGCTGCGGCGTTGATTCCATAATATTCAGCGACGGCAAAGCCGCATGCGGATGCGAGCACAGCTTTGCAATGAGGGGCCTGGCTAAATATATTATAAAGAACCATGGAAGCCAGTACACAAACGATGCGATACTGGAAGAATTGGGAAAGTGGAAAACCTTGTTTTTTCCGGGCCCAATAACAAAAAAAGCACAGGTTTTGAAGGCGAAAGGCATTGAATTGAATTACATCAACCTAGCGTCCAACAAGTACAGAGGTGCAGAAAATGGAAACTGAACATGATTGCTGCAGGAATAAAGACAGGGAAGGGGCTGGAATAAAGAATATTGTGCTGGTCGGGATGGTTGCTGCGGTACTGCTGCTGTCGGTTGTCCAATCATTTCAAATAAGAACCATAAGGAATCAAATGACCGGGAATGCCGCCGTGAGCGCCGGAGGAGTTGGCATGGGCGGCTGGACAGAAGATGAAAAATGCTGAAAATGAGGAAATTATTTTTATTATTTTTAATTTTATTATTCTTTGAGATTCCATTTGCCCATGCACATTGTCCGCTATGCACCGCCGCTGTCGGCGCAGCTGCCATATCTGCAAAGTATTATGGCTTGGATACTAGCATTATAGGATTGCTTGTCGGGGCTTTCGGCATTTCAACAGGCCTGTGGATTGGGCTTAAAATCAAGAAAGAATATTTTAAATTTCAGTTTTCCGCAATTGTCTTGGCATCATTTCTGCTGACTATAGTACCATTGTTAAGCATAAGCAGCGACAGCATTTACCTTCCATTATTGATTTTTGGCTCTTCCGGCTCGTTACTCAACAAAGTTTATTGGGTTGATAAGATGCTGCTTGGCAGCATTATCGGCGGTGTTACAGCTTTATTAGCTTTTTTTATCCACAGTTACATCAAAAAAGCAAAAGGGAAAGTGCTGTTCCCGTTTCAGGGGGTTGCAATAACTTTGCTTTTTCTTAGTGCATCCAGCTTGATTTTATATGTTATTTTTGGCTAAAATGGAAGACGAAGTAAAGAACTGGCTGGAAAAAATCAAGGAAGCAAGGCAGGGAGAAATAGATTTGTCCAGAGACGAGGACCTGAGCATAGCCCTGATGAACCTGATAAGCCTTGAGGAGCATTTCTATTTCACAGCAATGAAAACCAGCAACCAGAAATATCTGGAAATGCTCAATTCAATAAGGAACTTAAGGAAAAGCCTGCTTGGAAAGATTGTCACAAATCCTGAAGGAGAGGGGTGGTGCATCAGCAAGCACTTGCTGGCGGCGAGCATGCGATTAATTGAAGTCGGGACAAAAGAATTATCTAAAGGCAGTGCCAAGGAAGCTAACATGTATTTTGCATCGGCATTTAACCTCTATTCTCTTTTCTTTGCAATCAACATGAAAATGGTTGAAGTGAAAAATTTGGAAAATAATTTTGACACAAGCAAAAATCAGCATGGATTATTGAATAAATTTTCAGCAATAATCAAGAAAATCGTGGATTGCTGCAAGGAATGACTATTTTGGCTTATGCATTTTTGCGCAATGCGAGCAGCAGAACTTCATAACCTTGCCTTTTACTTTTTCAGTATAGCCTCCTGAATAAATCTTGCAGCCGCACGGGCATGCTGTTATTCTTGGCTCTATCGCTATATTGATTAAATCGCCGAATTTGCTGAACATCTGCTTTGTAAAGCTTTTACCATCAGGTGTCAAGTGGTATGTTTTCTTGTCCCTTTTCCCGACTTTGTCAAATTTAATCAATTTGTTTTTTCTTAAAGTGCTTAAGAAAGGATAGACATTGCTTGCACTTATCTTCCTTCCTAATTTTTTCTCTAATTCCTTGATTAAATCGTAACCGTGCTTCGAATCAGCTGCCAAAAGACATAATGTATAGAATTTAACCATGTTGTTTATCTTGATTTCTGCCATAATTTGGCTAAAGAGCAAGCATGTATAAATACTTTTCTTTTTTGGATATGTCCAAATACGATATGAATAGAAAAGTTTAAATACTTGCTCATTTTTATATATCAGAAATGGATATATTATGAGGTTATGCAAATGGAGAAAGGAAAGAAAGGAAAAGGATGCTGCTAAAAACGTTGGAGGTGGTTAATTTGAAAAAGACTTTGTTATATTTTTTAGTTTTGATTTTCAGCATTTCTTTTGTTTATGCTGATGCAGAAGACTTTGCAGAGGCCAAAAAACTGATTGACGCAAAAACGCCATGCCCTAGCCTTAATGAAAACCAGCTTGAGATTATCGGGGACTATTTGATGGAGCAAATCCATCCTGGGGAAGCCCATGAGCTGATGGACAGGATGATGGGCGGCGAAGGCTCTGAAAGCTTGAGGCTGATGCATATCGCAATGGCAAAAAGATTGTACTGCAACGACATAAGCGATTCTGTAAATTATGGTATGATGGGCTCTGGACTGGGAAGAGGAACAAATTACGGAGGAATGATGGGCATGATGGGAGGCAATTTTGGATACGGGATGATGGGAAACTTGGGTTACGGCATGATGGGGCAAAGCTACGGGTACTGGAGTTTTATAAACCTCCTGTCCTTGGTGCTTTTAATCGGGCTTGTAATCCTTGTTTACTTGTGGGTTGCAAAGCTTTGGAAAGAAGTGTACAAGAAAGCAAAGTAATTAAGAATGGTGCAGAAGAAAAAGCAGGGCATAGACATTAGCCCATAATTAATATTAAAATTTATATTGTTAGTGTCAGCAGCAGGAATGTTGTTTTCCGGGTATCTCGCTTATGCGGAGCTTAGCGGAACAGGAATAAGCTGCGGCGTTGTAAGAGAAATGCTTAGGATTCCCGCATGCGTTTACGGTCTTATAATGTATTCAATAATATTTTTGCTTGCATTGATTTTGGTTATGAAATCAAAAAGGTGGTAAAAAATGAAAAGGCTTGAGGGAAAGGTTGCGGTTGTAACAGGCTCGAACAGGGGCATTGGAAAGGGAATAGCAATTGCATTGGCAAAAGAAGGCTGCAGGGTTGTTGTGAACAGCTACAGGGAAGACGAAGAAGCCAAGAATACTGTTGAGGAAATAAAAAAGCTCGGGGCTGAAGCGATTTTCATAAAAGCCAATGTTACAAGGGAAATTGATGTAAGGGATTTAATTGAAAAAGCAGTGAAAAAATTCGGGAAGCTGGATATATTCGTAAACAATGCAGGAATTCTTGTCTCGGGAACTGTAACAACTTTAACTGAAAAAGACTGGGACAGGCAGATGGAAGTCAATTTGAAAGGTGTTTTTCTATGCTCAAAATATGCAGTACAGCAAATGCTGAAGCAAGACAAGGGCGGCAGAATCATCAATATAGGCTCAATTGCGGGCTTGGTTGGATTTCCAGGCATAAGCGCCTACTGCGCCTCAAAAGGCGGCGTTACAGAGCTTGCAAGGGAAATGGCGCTTGATTATGCAAAGCACGGCATAACTGTGAATGCAATCGACCCCGGCGTCATAGTAACTGACATGACAAAAGGAATGATGGATGATGCTGCAACGAAAAAAATGCTGCTTGAAAACACCCCAGTTGGAAGATTCGGGCAGCCTGAGGACATTGGGAATGCGGCAGTATTCCTTGCATTGGATGAGTCAAGCTTTGTAACAGGGCACAATCTTGTTGTTGACGGCGGATGGACTGCAAGGTAAAAAATAAAAAATTTGGAGGATTTGGCGTCTCAAATGAAAATAAACAATGTGGACACGGAAAAAGCAGGCGCTTTTGCTGAAGAGGTTAAAAAAGACAAGAGCAAGGCATTGAAAGTTAAAAAAGTAGAAGGGACTTGGAGCCTAAAAGAAGGAAAAGTACAATTTGCATCTATTTTGGAGCATGCCCAAGGCTCTACGGTTGTGGAAGCAGACGGTCCGCCTTTTATGGGCGGTTCAGGGATTAAGCCAGATCCTGTGCAATACTGCCTGTTCGGGTTGGCAGCCTGCTTTGCCCAGACATTTGCTTCAATCGCTGCGGAAAAAGGCATAAAGCTTAAGCAGTTAAAAGTAGCTGCTAAAAATAAGGTGAATTTAAGCAAAGCATTGGGATTAAGCAACGAGCCTATTGTTAAAAATGTCAAATTGCAAGTAAATGCTGCTGGTGAAAGCGGAGAAAATTTGGATGAAATCAGGAGATTGGCTGAGGAGAGATGCCCAGGCGTTTATTGCTTGACAAATCCAATAAAACTGGATGTTGAATTAGTGTAATGACTGCTTATACAGGTTTTAGCCATGAGGTAAAAATGGGAAAAAGAAAAAGCAAAGGATGCTGTTAGAATAATTTATCAATAAAAATAAACAGGAAGGAAGCAAAATGGAAAAACTAAACCAGAGTGCAATAGGCCTAGCAGTTGGAATCACAACAGCTTTAGTATATGCAATATGCCTGATTTTTGTTGCAGTTTTCCCGCTGGAAACAGTGATAGCAATTGGAAACTACTTTGTGCACGGCATTGACATATCAAGCATAGCAGCAAAAAACATAACACTTGCAAAATCGGTTATCGGGCTTGTTGTAGTGTCAATAAGCAGCGCAATAACCGGTTATGTGTTTGCATTGATTTATAATTGGATTGGAGAAAAGCTTTAAGCGATTGCATGGAAAACGAAAACGACAAATATGTATTGATTGGCCTGGGAGCCAGCGGGCTGCTCTTGGCTTTCTATTTAATAGTTGCGTCATTGCTTGGAGGTGTTTCTTTTGCGCTTGACAATTTCGTCAAGCTGTGGTACTGGATGATTCCGTTGGTTGTAGGATTTGGGGTGCAGATAGGCATGTTCTTTTACGTAAAGAGCGAGATGCACAAGAAGGCAACAGGCACTGCGGCAGCATCAACAGGGGCGTCTGCAACTTCAATGGTTGCGTGCTGCGCCCATCATATTGCCGACATTGCGCCTTTTTTGGGAATTACTGCCCTTGGATTGTTCCTTACAAAATACCAGTCAACTTTTCTTTTAATCGGGATCTCGTCAAATGTGCTGGGGATTACTTATATGGCAAGCCTCATGAACACCAAAATACCGAAATCAAGAATAAAAATTTTCTTCTATTCACTGCTTGCTTTATCGGTGGTAATTGTTTTTGCATCATACTACTCAATTTCGGCAGGCGGCAATGAAATCAGCCAAAAGCAGTTAAGCCTGCAAACTTTGGCAAGCAGCCAGAATAATGTTGAATTCCAAATAACTCCATTAAGCGCTTCTGAATTCCAGATAGTCATGGACACGCATTCTGTCAATTTGGATTTTGATTTAACAGAAATTTCAATACTATACGACGATATTGGCAATGCATATAATCCGTTAAAATGGGAGGGCTCAGAGCCAGGAGGCCATCACAGGCAAGGAATCCTGAAGTTTCAACCGATAAACAAAGATGCAAAATCCATTAAGCTTGTCGTAACAGACAGCACAAAAAGGGAGTTTGAATGGAACCTGAGGTGAGGTGAAAAATGGCAAAAGACCCAATCTGCGGAATGGACGTTGACGAGAAAAATGCTGAATTTAAGCTGGTAAAAAACAACAAAAAGTATTATTTTTGCAGCGAAAGCTGCTATGAAAAATTTATGAAAAAATAAAAGGTGAAAAAATGAAGCAAAATTTGGGCAAAGTGGACAGGATTTTGAGGTTTGCATTGGCATTTTGGTGGCTTGGGCCATTTGCGCCGCAATACAATATTGAATGGGTAAATTGGGCTATATTCGTTGTAGGCTGGATTGCACTAATTGAAAGCTTTTTAGGGTATTGCTGGCTGCACAATGCACTTGGAGTGGACAATAAAAGCCAATAAATAAAATTTACAGAAAAAAATGGCAAAAGATGTAATTTGCGGAATGTATGTGGATGAAAGCAGGGCAAAGTTCAAGGCTGAGCAGGATGGTGTAAATTATCATTTCTGCAGCAGCAACTGCCTTGAGGCATTTCTGAAGCCCGAGAAAGAAAAAAGAAGCCTGAAGCATTTGATGATTTTCAGCTTGGGCTTTGGCATTTTAACCTTGATTTTTGAATATTTTTACAGGATTGAATGGCTTGGAATTCCAAACTACATCTGGCTGTTTTTGCTGGCAACTCCTGTGCAGTTCATCGGAGGCTGGAGGTTTTACAAGGGAACTGTTGACGCGATAAAGGCGAAGCAGGCAAATATGGACAGCCTGATTGCAATTGGCACAAGCGCAGCATGGATTTACAGCACAATAGTTGCTTTCCAAGGAATTTTATGGCCGACAATATTCCAGGCCACAGGCGCTGTAACAGAGGTTTATTTTACAGAATCAGGATTGATTATAGGATTTATCATGCTCGGCAAGTATCTTGAGCATATTGTCAAGGGAAGGGCTTCCCAGGCAATAAGAAAATTGATTGACTTGCAGCCGAAGCTTGCCGTTGTTATAAGAAACAAGAAAGAAATGCAGATTCCTGTCGAGCAGATAAAGGCTGCAGATATTTTCATTGTAAAGCCTGGAGAAAAAATAGCAGTTGACGGAACAGTAGTTGAAGGC